>JAGQSS010000026.1 GCA_020439405.1 Ilumatobacter sp.
TCGCCGAACGCGGCGAGCGCCAGGCTCTCGATGACGACCTGCATGCCGAGGTAGGCGATGTCCCAACGGGAATCTTCGAGGAGCCCGAACACCTGACCCTGGAGCGACGGGTTCATCTCGTAGACCTCGCCGAGTTTCTCGTCGAGGTAGCGGTGGAACACCTCGGTGTGGCGGGCCTCGTCCATGGCTTGGGTCGCGGCGTAGTACTTGGCGTCGATCCACGGCACCGTCTCGACGATCTTGGCGGCGGCGAGCATCGCACCCTGTTCGCCGTGGACGAACTGGCTCAACTGCGCCTTGAGCGACTCGATGCCGAGGGCCGTGAACTCCTTGTCGCCCCATGCTGCGATCGGGGAACCGGGGAGGGCGGCGGCGGAGCGAACGATCGTCATGAGCGGTGACTCCCAGTCGATGATCTCCTCGGGGTCGACGTCGGTCGACCAGTCGAGATCGGTGACGCTCGACCACTGCGACGCCATCGCCTTGTTGTAGAGCTTCACGAGTTGCGGGCGATCGCGTTCGTAGTTCCACAGGAACGCCTTCGGGGCGTGGTCCTGCACGTAGCGGATCGTCTCGTCGACGTCGTCGGTCGTCGTACGGGTGGCGTCGTCGATGTCGGTCATGCATGCTCCTCGGGCTGGTGCTCGTCGGCACCGGTGGGTGCGGGTGGCGTCGAGTCGGACAGGCTGGCGACGACTCTGGTCATCAGCGCATCCCACGCGGCTGGATCGGGTGGCTTGATACCGGCCCCTCGTTGCAGGGTGAGGCCGAGCACGATGGTGCGGATCAGGAGCAGGGCCGCGTCGTCGGTGACGTCGGGCGACAGCGACCCGTCGGCTCGGGCCCGTTCGAGCATCGGTGCGAGCGACTGCTGCCACTGGTCGTTGGCGTCGTGCAGGGCGTCGGCGATCTGTGGCTCTCGACGGGCCACGACGTACGCCTCGAGTCGGATCGCCTCGTCGGTCGACAGGTCGCAGTCGTTCCACCGTGCGCCCGCTCGCAGGAGATCCGCGACGCGTTTGCCCGGTGGGACGACGACGTCGGCAGCGGCACGCTCCACGACGGCGCTGCGGAGGAGTTCGTGCTTCGACTCGAATCGTCCGTAGACGGCTCCGGTCGACAGTTCGGACTCGCGGACGATGTCACCGATGCGCGTCCCCTCGAAACCCTTCCGGGCGAAGACCCGTCGGGCCGCCGCGAGCAGGCGTTCTCGCAGCTCGTCGGTGCGCGGTTCGTCGGCCACGCGAAGGAGAATAATTGTTCTTCGTCGATCGATCAAGGGTCCGCCAGGTCCCGCCGCCGGTTCAACGGCCGCTGAATCGGGCGGGGCGCCGCTCGATGAACGAGGCGACGCCTTCCTGGAAGTCGTCGGTCGCCTGGACGGCTTTCGACATGGCGGGGATCGCCGCGATGGCCGCGGCCTCGCCTTGTGTCAGCGCCAGCCGGGCGTTCTCGATGGTCAGGCGGAGGGCCGGCGGCGAGCACTCGAGCATCTGACGGGCGATGTCGAGCGCTCGGTCGGCTTGGATACCAGGCTCGACGACCTCTTGGACCAGGCCGATCCGGTAGGCCTCGTCGGCGTCGAACTCGTCGGCGAGGAGGAGGTGGCGCATCGCGTTGCCCCAGCCGGCCCGCTGGACGAAGCGCGCCGTCGCTCCACCGATCGGCGCGAGGCCACGCTTGGGCTCGAGTTGGGCGAAGCGGACGTCGGAGGCGGTGACGATGATGTCGCCGGCGAGCGCGATCTCGATGCCCGCCGTGTAGGTGATGCCCTGGACGGCGACGACGAGCGGCTTGCGGAGGCGTCGCTCCAGGCCGAAGGGGTCGACCTGGGGTTCGGCCGGACGTTCGCGCGGCTCGCCGCCGAAGAACAAGGGCATGTCGAGGCCGGCGGTCGTGTGGTCGCCGGCGAACGTGAGGACGCCGACGACCAGGTCCGGGTCGTCGTCGAGACGGGTGAGTGCCGCGGCGAGTTCGTCGACGATCTTCGGGGTCAGCGCGTTCTTCTTCTCGGAGCGGTCGACCGTCATGAGCAGAATGTGCTCGTCGACGACTTCGGCGCGGGTCTCGCCGTGGGGGTGGCGCTCGGTGTCGGGCTGGGTCATGGTGGTTGCTCCTCGGAGGGCTCGCTGTGTTGCGTCAGATGCTATGACGAAGTGCAGAGTATCGCGCGTTCAGCGATGCCGACGACGTCGTAGAGTGTCCGTCATGGGAGCCCGAACCGAGACCCGTACGGACATGGTGCGTGCCGGCGCACGCCTGCTCGCCTCGCGTGGCTATGAGGCAACAGCGCTCCTCGACGTCGTCGAGGCGGCCGGCGCGTCGCGGGGGTCGATCTACTTCCACTTCCCGGGTGGCAAGCAGCAGCTCGCGCTGGAGGCGTTGGCGTACTCGACCGAGCGGTCGCTCGAGCGGTCTGCGGCGGCCATCCGGCACAGTGCCGATACCGCGGAGGTCATCCGGCGCACCGTCGAGGTGCTCGCCGAAGCGCTGGAGAAGTCCGGTTTCGAGATGGGTTGCCCCGTCGCGACGGTCGCGCTCGAGAGCGCAAACACCGACGAGTCGATCCGCACGGTCAGCGCCGACTTCTTCGCCAAGTGGCGATCGCTGTATGTCGGTTCCCTCCTTCGTGACGGGTTCGAACCCGAGCGCGCCCAGCGGCTCGCGACCCTCGTCGTCGCCGTCATCGAGGGCGGGTTGATGCTGTCGCGGACACAGCGTTCGGCCGATCCGATGCGTGACGCCTGCGCCGAAGCCGCCGACCTCGTCGCCGAGGCAACGGCGACGTTGTCGCGGCGCGGCGGTGACTGACGTCCGACTGGCCCGACCGCTCGGCCTGAGATATGTTGCCCGTCAGAGCACGGTGCCGTCGTTGGTGCCGTCACCCGAGGGGAGACTCATGCCCGACTGGAAGGCGTCCGTCCACCACACCCATCTCATGGCGACCGACCTCGACGCGTCGTTGGCGTTCTACCGCAGATGGTTCGACGCCTACGTCGTCGCCGACTTCACGTACGCCGGGGCCAGGAACGTGTTCGTCGCCGTCGGCTCCGGCCGCCTGCACTTCTACGACCAACCGCCGCGTTCGACCGAACGGAACGCGGTCAATCACATCGGACTCGTCGTGCAGGGTCTCGATGCTCTCGCCGACGCGATGGCAGCCGATGGCGTCGAGTTGCCGAAGGGCGTGCAGCGGTTCCCGGATGGCAACTACCTGATGGTGCAGGCGCCGGATCGCGTGCTGCTCGAGTTGTTCGAGCCGAACTGGGAGACGAGTTCACCGAAGATGACCACCTGGTTCGAGGTCGGCGAGATGCATCCGGGTCTGCGCGGCGGTGGGTCGAAGGTCGCCGGGGCGGAGGCGGCGTCGTGACCGTCATTGCGGTGTACTCCCCGGCGGGCCGGATCGACGTCGACGCGCGACGTTCGCTGGCGACGAGCCTCACCGACGCCGTCCTCGAGGTCGAGTGCGGCCTGGTCACGGAGGTGGCCCGGTTGGGGTTCCAGGTGCACTTCCGGCAACTCGCCGACGACGAGCTGGCGATCGGTGGTGTGCTCCTCGCCGATCGTCCGGTCGATGCGCTCCTGGTCGACGTCGCCGTCATGGACGGCAGCTGGCCGCCCGAGGCGCGTGCAACGGCTATCACGAACGTGCTGGCGGCCCTGGCGCGCGATCTCCGGCTCGACGAACCGTCGTCGAGCTGGTGGGTCAACTTCCGCGTCATCGACGAAGGGAGCTGGGGAGCCGGGGCAAGCGTCGTCTCGATGCTCGACCTGCTCGTGCCGGGCATCTTCACCGAAGCGCGGATCGACGAGATCCGCACCGCACTCGATCCGATCTGAGGTCGGGGTGAGCGACATCACTTCGCCGGCCGGGCCCGATGGGATCCTGGTCGAGGCCTAGCAGTTCGACGATCACGGCGGATGGCTCGTCGACTCGCAGTTCGAGGTGCAGATGGGCTCGCCCTACCTGCTCGCCCACGGGCTCGGTCGACCGGTTGCCGATGCCCGGACGACCGTTGCCATTGGCGACGCCGGGACGTTCCACGTGTGGGTTCGCGCCAAGGACTGGGTTCCGTCGCACCACCCCGGGCGGTTCGCCGTGTCGGTCGCCGGCCGCCGCCTCGACCACGAGTTCGGCGCCGACGGACTCGACTGGAGCTGGGAACATGCCGGTCCGATCGACCTCGACCCCGGAGAGATCGAGATCGTCCTCCACGATCTCACCGGCTTCGACGGTCGGTGCGACGCCATCTTCCTGACGACCGCAGATGCTCCACCGCCGAGCGGCGCCGACGCCGCCGCGCGTGCATGGCGGCGCCGTCAGCTCGGACTTCCCGCCGAACCCGTTTCGGCCGGGTCGTTCGATCTGGTGATCGTTGGCGGGGGCGTGACCGGAGCGGCGGGCGCGTTGACGGCCGCCCGCCTCGGGCTCGAGGTGGCACTCGTCCAGAACCGGCCGGTGCTCGGTGGGAACGCCAGCGTCGAGATCGGCCTCACGCCCCGCGGCACGACCGGTCCGTTGGTCGACGAACTCGCCGAACGTGACGCCGACGGGAACCTGCGTGCCGCCGAACTTCTGGCCGCCGAGCCGACGGCGACGGTGTTCGCCGATCATCAGCTGTTCGATCTGCAGGTCGATGGTGCGCGAGTGGTGGCGGTCGACGCCCGCGACACCCGAACCGGGATCGAGCGTCGGTTCGCCGCTCCGATCTTCCTCGACTGCACCGGCACCGCGATCCTCGCCATGCTGGCCGGGGTGCCGACGATGTTCGGTCACGAATCGGCAGCCGAGTTCGGTGAGGCACTCGCCCCCGGCGAGCACCTCGACCAGCACCACGGCAACACCGTCTTCTTCCGAACGCGAGAAGCCGATCACGCCGTCCCGTTCCCCGACGTGCCGTGGGCCGTCGAGGTCGCCAAGGACTACGCCGACCTCAGCGGGCAGTTGTCCGAGCCAGGTGTCGACAACGTGCCCGGCCCGGTCGCCGGTCACGCACGGACCCCCGACCCCGACACCCGCCGCCGCATGCTGTTCCCGGCCACGCACTTCTGGGAGTACGGCCAGTGGCTCGATCCCTACACCGACGCCGAGCACATTCGTGATCATCTGCTCTGTGCCATCTACGGCACCTTCTCCAACGTCAAGACCATCGAGCCCGACACCTGGGCGAACCTCGAGCTCGACTGGGTGGCGCACGTTCCCGGACAAGGGGAGTTCCGGCGCTACATCGGCGACCACGTGCTGACCGAGACCGACATCCGGGAACATCGCCGTTTTGCCGACCGCGTCGCCGAGAACTCCGGCGCGTTCTGCCTCCACTACCCGATCCACGAGACGTACGACTTCCGGCTGAAGGACTGGCGTTGGGACACCCGCGACGGCGAACCGTTCGAGATCCCGTTCCGCTGCCTCTACGCCCGAGACCTCGACAACGTGCTGATGGCCGGCAAGCACATCAGCGTCACCCATATCGCCGGATCGGTCACCAAGTTCATGGGCAACGGAGCGCAACACGCGATCGCGACCGCGGCAGCCGCCAAGCTGTGCGTCGAGCACGATGCCACACCGCGCCGGATCCACGACGAGCACCTCGAGGAACTCCAACGACTCGTGGCGAGCCTGAGCGACCGGTGATGTGGCCGCGCCGAGCGCTCAGGCGGATCGTTCGTTGCGTTCGGCCCGGGCGTCGAACTCCGCTCGTGCCTCGTTGATGCGGTCGGTGTGCTCGAACGTCCACGCGACCAGCGCGCGCACGGGCACCAACAGGTCGTTGCCGAGTTCGCTCAGCTCGTAGCTCACCTGTGGCGGGACGGTCGGCACGACCTCCCGCTCGACGAGGCCGTCGCGTTCGAGCGAACGGAGCGTGGAGGAGAGCACCTTCGGGCTGATGTCGCCGATCCGTCGACGGAGTTCGTTGAAGCGGACCGCACCCTCGCCGAGATGGCGGATCACCAGCAGCGACCACTTGTCGCCGACGCGGGCGAGCATGGCGGAGATCGTGGCATGGACATCGGGATCTTTGACCTTGTCGCACGCGTCGTCGGTGTGCTCGGTCGCCGAGGGGTCGATGAGACAGGGCTGATCGGTCGGCGTCATGCCGCCTCCTTCCGAGGTGGTCACCTGCAGGTGACCTGAGAGCAATGAAGTGCGTTCTTGTGTACGCAACCGATCGGGTCGACACTGATCACCTCCGTGGGATCGGTGTCGAACTGGAGATGGCGCCGGTCAAGTACGCGGTGGCGATCGGCGGCGGCGAGATCCGCAGGGTCCACCCGTTCGGCGAGGGTGCCGACATGTCGGCGATCGACGACATCATCCGCCCGTCGGCCGACGCCATGTTCGACGACCTGGTCTGGTGGTCGACGATCCTGACGGGCGGCCGGACGGCCGTGGCCGCCTGACCGGTCGGGCCGTCTCGGCCCACGATGTCGGGGGACCGTTCTGGGGTTCGCTCGCGTATGCTGGTCGGCCGTTGCCCACGTAGCTCAGGGGATAGAGCACTTGCCTCCGGAGCAAGGTGTCGCAGGTTCGAATCCTGCCGTGGGCACGCTGCGACCGTCTTCGACGTCGCGAACGAACCGGACCCGCCGACGGGTCCGGTTCTGTCGTTTTCGACGTGCGAGAATCGCCCGGTGACCGACCGAGCAACCGCCCGTGCCGCCGTGCTGGCCGGTTTCCCGCTCGTCAACGACCACCCCGACGTCGCCGGCGTCCTGCGGCAGCCCGACCTGCTCGCTCGACTCGGTCCTGCGTTGGCGACGCCGTTCGTCGACGCGGGCGTCACGGCGGTGTGTGCGCCCGAAGCACGCGGCCCGATCCTCGGTGCCCTCGTCGCGGTCGAACTCGGCGCCGGCCTCGTGCTCGTCCGCAAGGACGAACGCAACCATCCGGGTGCCGACCGCCGGGTGGTGTCGGCCCCGACCTGGCGGGGTGCGAGCGAGTCGTTCCAGACCAGGTCGTGGGACATCGAGGTCGGCGACCGGGTGCTGGTCGTCGACGACTGGGTCACGACCGGCAGCTCGCTGCGCGCGGTGCGGTCGCTCGTCCACGAGGCGGGTGCGGAGTACGTCGGCGCGTCGGTCCTCGTCCACAAGGCCGATCCCGACACGATCGACGACCTGCAGGTGTCGTGGTTGGTCCGGTTCGAGGAGATCGTGGGGCGATGAACGGGCGTCTCGCTCGAGTCGTGTCGGACGTGGCGGCGCTCCTACCCGGGCCGACCCTCGCCGCACCGAACGTCGTGGGCGAGCCCGGTTTCGCATCGTGCTTCGATGTCGACATTGCGTCGACCGCGTCGGCCGCGCTGGCGAACCTGGCCCACGGCATCGCCGACCTCGACGCGCGACGGGTCACGGCCACGTTCGCCACGTCGGTCGCGATCGACGGCGAGCCGATCCCGGCGTGGGCCGACCTCTCCGGCAACTACCGGACGAGCGACGGTGGCTCCACCCAGTTCCACTGCAACTTCCCGCATCACGCGGCAGGCGTCGTCGCCCGGCTCGGCTGCGAGCCGACCCGAGGCGCCGTCCAAGAGGCCGTCCTGGCATGGGACGCCGACGAACTCGAGTCGCAGCTGATCGCCGACGGCATGATCGCCGCTCGCATGCGCACCCTGGACGAGTGGGACGCCCACCCGCATGCGGTCGCGACCGCAGCGCTGCCGTTGATCGAGGTCGATCGACTCGGCGACGGCCCGGCGCGCGACGGCGGTCGTCGGCTCCGGGTGCTCGACTGCTCGCGCGTGCTCGCCGGGCCCGTCGCCGGCACCACGCTCGCCGCTCATGGTGCCGACGTGCTCCGCGTCGGTGCGGCACGGCTCCCGAGTGTCGAGATCGGCGTCATCGCCACCGGCTTCGGCAAGCGCAACGCCTTCGTCGACGTGGCGACGGGGGAGGGCCGCACCGCATTCGCCGCGCTGCTCTCGGACGCCGACGTCTGGATCGACGCCTACCGGCCGGGCGCCTTCGCCGCCAACGGGTTCGACCTCGACGCCGTGCGACCGGGGTCGGTCGTGGTGCAGATCTCGGCGTTCGACTGGGTCGGACCGTGGGCCGGCCGGCGCGGCTTCGACTCGATCGTGCAGACCACGACGGGCATCGCGTCAGAGGGGATGAGGCAGGCCGGGACCGACGTGCCGACGCCGTTGCCCGTCCAGGCGCTCGACTACTGCACCGGACTCCTGGCCGCCTTCGCCGCCCGTCGCCTCGTCGACCACCAGGCCGGCGTCGGCGGCACCTGGCTCGCCCGGCTCTCGCTGCTCCGGACCCGCAACTGGCTCGTCGGGCTCGCCCCACCGCAGCCGTTCACCCCGTCGAAGCCGACCGTCGACCCGGCCGCGTTGCACGCCGTGTCGACCGCATGGGGAGAGCTGACCGCTCCGCTCCCGTTGGGTGGCGCGTGGAGGTCGCCGCCGACACCGCTCGGCACCGCCGAGCCGGTGTGGCTCTGACGGGCCACGAGGCCGACGACCGACCCCGAGGAACGGATGTGGTCAGACCAGGTCCGTTCCAGCGACGCCGACCGGGAACGGACCCGGTCTGACCACATCCGTGCGGTGGGCGCGGCGGTTCTCTGGGCAGACTGGGGGACGTGGCCGACCCGCTCTCGCTCGTCAACGATCTGCTCCTCCCCGTCTTCGCCGACATCGCCGGCCAGCCCGCCGACCCGGTGGTGCGCCCGAGCGACCGAGCCGACGCCCAGGTCAACGGGGCGTTGCCGCTCGCCAAGCAGCTCGGGACGAACCCGCGTGAGATCGCACAGCGGGTCGTCGACTCCGGTGCGCTGGCGAACGTCTGCTCCGACGTCGAGATCGCCGGGCCCGGCTTCATCAACCTGACCTTCGCCGACTCGTTCCTCGGCGCCGAACTCGGTGCCGTCGCCGTCGATGACCGGCTCGGCATCTCGCCCGATCCCCATCCGCGCACCGTCGTCATCGACTATTCGGCGCCGAACGTCGCGAAGGAGATGCACGCCGGCCATCTCCGTACCACCGTCATCGGCGACGCGCTCGTCAGGATGCTCGAGTTCGGCGGACACACGGTCATTCGCGAGAACCACATCGGCGACTGGGGTCGCCCCTTCGGCATGCTGATCGAGCACCTGCTCGACATCGGCGAGGACGTCGCCGCCGAGGGCATGCAGCAGGGCGATCTCGACGGCTTCTACAAGGCGGCGAACGCCAAGTTCACCGACGACGAGGAGTTCCAGGCCCGTGCACGCGACCGCGTCGTGAAGCTGCAGAGCTACGACCCGGAGACGATCGCGCTGTGGGAGCGCCTCGTCGAGATGTCGACCGACTACTTCAACCAGGTCTACGACAAGCTCGGCGTGCTCCTCACCGACGACGACCTGATGGGGGAGAGCAAGTACCAGTCGGTGATGCCCGTCGCCTACGAACGGCTGCGGGCGGCCGGACTGATCGAGGAGAGCGACGGCGCCGAGGTCGTCTTCCCTCCCGGGTTCACGAACCGCGACAACGAACCGCTCCCGCTGATCGTGAAGTCGCGGACCGGCGCGTTCATGTACGCCACGAGCGACCTCGCCTGTGTGCTCGATCGCGTCGAGCGGCTGCAGGCCGACCTCCTCCTCTACGTGGTCGGCGCCCCGCAGGCGCAGCACTTCCAGATGGTGTTCGCTGTGGCGAAGATGGCCGGCTGGCTGACCGACGACGTCGATGCCGTCCACATCCCGTTCGGCAGCGTGCTCGGCGACGACCGCAAGATGCTGCGGAGCCGCACCGGCGGAGCGGTCAAGTTGGTCGAACTCCTCGACGAGGCGGTCGAACGTGCGGCCGAGGCCGTGGCCGACAAGAACCCCGACCTCGACGACGACGAACGGGCCGAGGTGGCGCGCACGATCGGTATCGGCGCCGTCAAGTACGCCGACCTGTCGACCGACCGCATCAAGGACTACGTGTTCGACTGGGACCGGATGCTCGCCTTCGAGGGCAACACGGCGCCGTACCTGCAGTACGCGCACGCCCGGATCTGTTCGATCTTCCGTCGCGCCGACGTCGAGCGCACGAGCGTCCGGTCGACGGCGATCGACCTCGGCGAGCCCCAGGAGCGCGAGCTGGCGAAGCGGCTGCTCGCCTACCCGACGGCGCTGGCCGACACCCTGGCGACCTACTCGCCGCACAAGTTGTGCACCTACCTGTTCGACCTGGCCCAGGACTTCACGAGCTTCTACGAGCACTGCCCCGTGATGAAGGCCGACGAACCGACGCGTGCGAGCCGCCTCGCGCTGTGCGACCTGACGGCTCGCACGCTCGAACACGGCCTCGGCCTGCTCGGCATCACCGCTCCCGAAGCCATGT
Source organism: Ilumatobacter sp. (assembly GCA_020439405.1). Lineage (GTDB taxonomy): Bacteria > Actinomycetota > Acidimicrobiia > Acidimicrobiales > Ilumatobacteraceae > Ilumatobacter. The sequence continues at coordinate 10,320 of JAGQSS010000026.1, forward strand.
AGTTCGGTTTCGAGCGCGAGGCGTGGTGGTATTGCCACATTGCGTCCATGTGACGTTCGACGCTTGTGTGAATCTGAAGCCCGAACTGTCAGGAATCTCTGTACGATCACATCGTTGTGTCAAATCGACGCAAAGTTCAGTGAGCAGAGATGCAGCAACTACCCGCCTCCACATTCCCGAATCGCCCCCGTGACCTGGGAGCGGGCTTTCTGGAGCTCCTCGTCTCCGTCGTCCTGCTCGGCACGGCCGGCATCGCGGTGCTGAGTGCTGTGGGCGTCGCCGCCTTCGGAGCGACGTCGCAGCGTGAGATCGCCCAGGCCCAGGCCGCACTCAGCGCGGTGAACGAAGAGTTCGCCACCGGAGGGATCGCTTTCGAGCCTTGTGGCGACCGTGAGTGGTACACGGACCTGGTTCCGGATGAGTTCGATGTCGCCGTCGAGGGTGTCCAGTACTGGGACGTCAGCACGTGGACTGCGATCTGTGACGATCCGTCGACCGACACCATGCAGCTCCTCACCCTCGATGCCGACAGCGCGGATCGCGGTTCGATCACACGTCAGGTCGTCATCCGGCAGCCGAGTGATCCCGACGCCGAGTACGTCGTGAATCAGGGATCCGGATCGGGCAACGGTGCGCCGATCGCTCCGATTGCACCGACGCCGGGTATCAACGGCACGACCACCACGGTCGCCGCTGCGGCGACGACCACGACGACGACCGTCGCCCCGGGCCCGACGACCACCGTCGCCGCCGGATCCACCACGACGACGACCACTTCGACCACGACCACCGTCGCTCCGACCACGACCACGATTCCCGGCCCCGCACCCACGTGCTCGGTCACCGAGGTGACGGTCGACGAGTACTGGAAAGACACCATCCGGTTCTCGGTCCGGAATCAGTCGAATCAGTCGTTCGGCTGGACTCGTTGGGTCGTGAAGCTGAGCTACAAGGGCAGCGGGGCCGAGGAAAACGGGCACTACGTGAGCACGTGGACCGACAAGAACAAGGAACTCACGCTGACTCCGGCCAAGGACTGGCTGACGCTTCACGGAAACTCGACGGTGACCGGTCGGATTCTCGAACCGCCGCACACCCTCATGGGGCTGTCGCCATCCAAGATCGACTGTCAGGTGGTGACGTCATGATGCAGACCGAGCACTCCGGAGCTGACCGCGACGGCGGGTTCACGCTCGTCGAAGTGATCGTCACGGTCCTCCTCACCGGCCTGCTGGCCGGGGTGCTGTCGGCAGCCGTGATCGTCGTCCTGCGCAGCGAGGATGGCATCGCCCGCACCGTCGGCGAATCGCACGACCTGCAGCAGGCCGTCAACTACCTGCCGTACGACGTCGGCGTGGCGCCGACCGACCCGGCGGCGTACTCGACGACTGGCGCGGCGATCTGCGGTGGGGCGACGAACGTCCTCAGCATCTCCTACCCCGACAACTCCTCGGTGTCGTACGTCCTCGTGAGCGGCTCGGCGACCCGTCTCGACCGCGTCACGTGCGATTCGTCCGGCACGGTCACCGAGACGCTGAATGTCGCCGACCTGCTCGATCCCGCGGCGACGCCGCCGGCCACGGCGACGGTGTCGACCAGCGGTGGCGAGGTGGTCGACGTCCGTCTGGCGTTGGCCCGCAAGCACGTCGGTGAGGCCGACGTCGTGGCTGCCCCTCGCGGGCTCGACGAGCTCGCGGACGCCGTCACAGTCGGCGGGTCGTGCAACTCCGAAGACCCACTCGAGGAGACGCAGGGCTTCCTGACCTTCGTCGAAGGCAAGGCCAAGCTCTCCGGCAACTCGCAGACCTACAAGGCGATCGGCATCGGCGGCGAGCTCACCTTCAACGGAGCGCAGGTCGCCTCGCACGGGGGCAACGACACGTATCGGCCTGCATCGGTCGGCATCTACGCGAACACCGTCAACTGGGCGGCGAGCTCCGGCACCCTCGAAGTGCAGGGCACCCCGAACGGGCACGTGGTGCTCACCGGGGAGGTCGCTGGCGTCGACATCACGACCGAGAAGGACGGCAACATCACCTACATCCGCGAGTTCGGCACGACTGGAACCCCCCAAATCAAAGCGAACCACGGACACATCCAGAAGCCGAACCCCGGCCACACGATCCAGTTCCCGGCAGCGTTCACCGAGCTGCGTGCGTGCTCCGAGGCAATCGCTCAGCTGCCCGCAAGCTGTGACGGGTGCGCGACCCACGTCGTTCCGCTCCACGTCAACTCGAACTCGGGCAACCTGATCCCGTACGACGGGACCGGCGACCTCAAGCTCGACCTGACGCCGGACACGACCAACGTCTTGAACATCGGCGAGTCGCGGCTCGCCGCGATTGGAGCGGTCACGCCGACCTACCTCGACATCGCGCCAATGGACAACAACAAGAAGCTGCTCGTTGACTCGCTCGTCGTCAACGTCATCGACGACGACCCGAGCAATGACATCGACGTCGACGGTGATGGCGAGGTCGACTCCGTGGTCCGGCTCGCCAACCCGATGCTGTTCCAGAACTACACCCCAGCGGTGATGTGGAACTTCGCCGGCATCGACAAGGTCGAGATCCCCATCGGAATCTGGGGAACCGTGTACGCGCCATTCTCGATCGTCGACGTCGGGAACAATGTGCAGGGCAACCTCGTCGCGGCCGAGGTGAACATCACCGGTGGCGTCATCAACGAGGCCCGTTCGTTCGACGGGACGATCAAGTGGAGCTGACGATGACCACCAACTCCACGGGTGACCGGCGTCGGCGTGACGAGGGTGCCGTGCTGGTGCTGACCTTGATCCTCACTGTCGTCCTGGCCCTGGTTGCCATGGCGCTCGCCAGCTACACGGCGACCGGTCTGCGAACCTCGCGAGTGACTGACGAACGGATCGGCAACGAGACCTCGGCTGCCGCTGCGATCGAGTTCATCGCCGACACGCTGGCGACCAGCGATGCGGCCACGACGATCGACCCGTGTGCAGCCGCGACGCAGTTCGACGGAGGCTTCTGGCCCGACGGGATCCCGGCGACGGTCAGCTGCACGGTCGTGAGCCCGACCGAACCGGTCATCCTCGACGTGCGATCGACCGCCGGTCTCGCATCGATCGACGCTCGTCTCGAGGTGCGCGGCGAGGCCGTCGACCCGACGACTGGTCGCCATCCAGTGGCGATCACCGAGTGGTCCGGGTCCGACTCCTGATCGGCGAACGATCTTCGGTGACCGATCGGTCGCCCGGTACCGTGGCTCGGCGTGAGCGTGTTGCCCCGCCAGCTGTTGCCTGACACCGCCGCCGTCGCCGATGACGGGTGGCTGACGATCGGTGGGTGCTCCGTCCGCGACCTCGCCGCAGAGTTCGGCACGCCGCTGTTCGTCTACGACGAGGAGCACCTCCGAGCCCGCTGCCGTGAGGCGGTCGAGGCGTTCGGGCACGGCAACGCGTACTACGCCTCGAAAGCGTTCCTGTGCCGGGCGATGGCTCGCCTCGCCTACGACGAGGGAATGAAGCTCGACGTCGCCACCGGCGGCGAACTGCACGTCGCCGTGTCGGCCGGGGTCCCGGCCTCGGCCTGCGCGCTCCACGGCAACAACAAGAGCGTCGCCGAACTGCGGATGGCGATCGAGTACGGCGTCGGCCACATCGTCGTCGACAGCTTCGACGAGCTCGACCGGATGGACGCCCTCATGACCGAAGTGGTCGGCCCGACCCCCAAGATCCTGTTGCGGATCACGCCGGGCGTCGAGGCCCACACTCACGAGTTCATCTCGACCGGGCAGGACGACTCGAAGTTCGGGTTCAACCTCGCCAACGGCGACGCGCTGCGCGCCGTCGAGCGGGCGCGTCGGTCGTCGAGCGTCGAGCTCGTCGGGCTGCACTGCCACATCGGGTCGAACGTGTTCGTCGCCTCGAGCTTCGGCAAGGCCGCCGAGGTGATGGCGAACTTCGCCGCACCGTTCGGCCTGCCCGAACTCGTGCTCGGCGGTGGTCTCGGCGTGCCGTACGTCGAGGGCGAGGAGGCCCCGACCCTCACGCAGTGGGGCAACGTGTTGCGCGACGCCTGCGACGCACTCGGGGTGACGTCGCGGGTCGGGGTCGAGCCCGGTCGTTCGATCGTCGCCGCGGCGGCGATCACCGTGTACACGCTCGGCACGATCAAGCCGATCCCCGGGGTGCGCACCTACTTCTCCGTCGACGGCGGGATGAGCGACAACCCGCGCCCCGTCCTGTACGGCTCCGGCTACGAGTCGTTCCTCCCGCGGGCACCATTCGCCGAACGGACGGCCGAGGGACGCCTCGTCGGCAAGCACTGCGAGTCCGGCGACGTGCTCCTGCGCGAGGCGAAGCTGCCCGCCGACGTGACGGTCGGCGACCTCGTCGCGACACCGGTCACGGGTGCATACGGGCGCTCGATGGGGTCGAACTACAACATGATCACCCGGCCGCCGGTCGTGTTCGTCCGTGACGGCGACGCCCGTCTGGTCATCCGTCGCGAGACCTTCGACGACCTCCTCGCCACCGACGTCGACCGCTGACCTGCTTCCGGTCACGCACGGTGACCGAAAGTGCTCGGACTCTCAAGAATGTCTCTGGTCCGTAACGCCCGCCCACGTCGGGCTCATCTTCGGCCGATGGCCTGCCGATAGACGGGTATAACGACGTTCCTCGCCAACCCGAGGTGCGTCGCGACACAAACGGCACACCCCTGGCGACCGCACCGAGCGGTCGTCGTGACCGGAGGCGGAACATGAACAAGAGCCCCAGGGCTCGTCGGCGAGAACCGGACGACGGACGACTCGACCGCGGCGCATCGTTGATCGAGATGCTCGTCGCGGTCGTGCTGCTCGGTACGGCCGGCGTGGCGGTGCTGCTCGCGATGGCGACCACCACGATCGGAGCGCGCAACCACGACGAGATCGCCAACGTCCAGACATGGTTGGCGTCGACCGGCGACCGGTTGATGGCGTCGGCCAACAACGAGAGCGTGTACGCGGCGACCAACTCCGAGGTGCCGGGGTACGTCCCGTGCTCGGAGGCCACCACCGCCGAGATCCTCGTCGAGTACCAGAGTCAGGTCGATGCCCTCCTGTCGGGGAGCACCGGCGCGCCCGACGTCCGCGTCGACGCCGTTCGCTACTGGAACGGCACTTCGTTCGACGGTTCGTGCCATTGGAACCAGAATCACCGCCTCCAACAGATCGTGCTGTCGGCAGCGGTGCCGAACGGCGAACGCGAGGAGTTCATCGTGCTGCGCCGTCCGTTCACGGAGGACGAGGTACCCGTCGCGGCGAACGAGCCCGACAGCAACGGCGACGGCCACCCCGATGCGATCGCGGTCGACGAGAACCCGTACATCCACGGTCCGACGACCACCACGTCGTCCACCACCTCGACGACCTCGACCTCGAGTACGACCACGACCACGGTCGTCGGCCCCGGCCCGACGACCACCACCGTCGTGCCGCCGGCGACCACGACGACGTCCACCACCTCGACGACCTCCACGACGACGTCGTCGACCGCGACCACCACGGCGCCCAGCACGACCGTCGCACCGACGACCACGATCCCGAGGGGGCTGCACTGCAGCGCCACGGTGGTCAACAAGTGGGACAGCGGCTACCAGATCGACACCACCGTGACCCGCTACGGCAACGGCACCACGAACGGCTGGACCGTGCGCCTCGTGTTCCCCAACCAGGCAGTCGTCACCAATTCGTGGAGCGCCAACATCTCGACCCAGGGCACCTACGTCTACGCGACACCCATGAGCTGGAACGCCAAGTTGTCGAGCGGTCAGAGCGCCACCTTCGGCGTCCAAGGGCCCGCGAATGCCGAACTTCCTGCCCACGGCAACCCCGTCCCCTGTGAGGTGATGTGATGACGGCCGAACGACGCCGCGATCGCGGCTCGAACCTGATCGAGATCGTCATCACGATCGGCCTGATCGGCATCCTGTCGGTCAGCCTCCTCGCCGCCATCGGGGTCATCTTCCGCACCGAGGATGGCGTCGCGACGATGGTGACCGAATCGCACGACGTCCAACAGGCCGTGAACTACGTCGCACGCGACATCCAGTCCGGACCGTCGTCCCCCGACGGCTATCGCACCGGGGGCGATCCCGACGTCGGCAGCGGCTGCTCGGCGCTCGGCGCCGACAATGTGCTCCGCATCGACTACGGATCGACCTTCGTCGCCTACCGGATCGAACGGACGACCGACGAGGTCGCGTCGCTCGACCGCTACGAGTGCAACGCGGACGGGTCGGTTCGCGAGACGATCAACATCGCCGACCACCTCGTCGACGACGGGGTCACACCGCCCGCCGCCGCCTCCCTCCTCGTGAAGGCGGTCCCGCTCGGAGCGCCCGAGGTCGATCGAATCGTCCTCGAACTCAGCCAGAGCCGCGGCGTCGAACGGGTGTCGGGTTCGCCTCGGGCCGAGAACGAACTCGCCGACGCCGTCGTCGCCGGCGACTGCACCAACGATCCGCTCGAGCAGACCCTCGGATTCTCGACGTTCATCAGGGACGACGTCCGCTTCACCAACGGGCCACAGATCAAGTGGACCTCCGGCATCGGCGGCAACCTGTCGTTCACCGGTGGCGTCAGTGTCGGCCAGAACATCAACAGCGACGACGAACTGCCGTCGATCGAGCCGTTCGGCACGGCGCTGTACGTGCACCGTGTCGACTGGGCCGGCAGCAACGGCTCACTCACCATGCACTCGAACAAGGACATGGTGATCGACGATCGCTCGAACACCTACATCCCGGGCAACGCCAAGTCGGCGTACGAGCTCAACGGCTCACCCTCGAACCCGAAGATCGTCGCCAACGGTCAGAGCTCGGTCCTGCCGATCGACGACGAGATCGACTTCGCCAACGCGTTCGAGGTGCTCCGGTCGTGCTCGGTCGCGCTGGGACAGCTGCCTGACAAATCGTGCGCCGACTGCGCCGTCCACCTCCAGCTGCTCGACCAGAACGCGTCGGGCCCGTACCCGGGCGTCTCGGCGAACACGAACATGAAGCTGCGGATCGTGCCCGGCAAGGTGAACGTCCTGAACGTGATGGCCGCCGACTTCGTGCAGATGCAGAACATGAGCTTCGACGGACCGAAGCCCGGGCCGAACCAGCCGCTGATCGTCAACATCATTGACTCCGGCATCGTCACCCTGACCGACTATCCGGGGCAGGGCGGCATCGGCGAATGGGTCAAGTCGACCCTCTGGAACTTCCCGAACGCGAGCGAGGTCCGGCTCCTCTCGAACAACGACGACGTCTGGGGCACGATCTTCGCCCCGCTCGCCCACGTCGACTCCGCCGTCAAGATCGAAGGCGGCGTCGTGGCCCGCTCGTGGACGCACGACAGCCGAGAAGTGAACGGGCCCCGCGTGTTCACCGGGATCATCGACTGGGACGCATGATGCAGCACGACACCCGACATCCTCGCGACCGCGGCTCGGTCCTGATCCTGGCGCTGGTCCTCACCACGGTCCTCTCGCTGATCGTGATCGGCCTCGCCCGCTACACCATGACCGGCCTTGCGACCTCCGACGTCAGCACCGACCGCACCGAGCGCACGGCGGCCGCGACCGCCGGCGTCTACTTCGTCATCGAACAGCTGTCGGTCAGCGCCACCGCCGGCTGCCCGGCCAACCAGGTCGTGGCGGCGACGGTCGTCCCCGGCGAAGTCCCGGTGGCCGTCACGTGCACCAAGATCACCACTACTGAGTCGCCCGCCGTCTACGAACTGAGCGCGCGCACGACCGACGACCACGTCGCCGGCACGATCACGGCGCAGGTCCAGGTCCGCACCGAGATGTCGGCACCGAGGAGCGTCCGGGTGATCGAGTGGACGGGCAACGGCGGCTGACCCCACCGCCCGGCGAGCTCACCCGCCCCGGCGTCGTTCGAGATAGCTGCGGCTGAACGCGACCGACTCGGGGTCGGCCATCGCCGCGACCAGCGTGTCGGCGTCGTTGGCGTTCCGGCCGGTGGCGGCGATCTCGTCCATGACGGCGTCGACGTGGGTCTTCGTCGCCCGGATCGAGAACCACGGCTTGGCGGCCAGCTCCGCCGCCAGCGTGTCTGCTGCCTCGGCCACCTCGTCGCCGCTGCCCTCGACCACCCGGTTCACGAACCGGATCGAGCGAGCCTCGTCGCCGTCGAACGGCCGGCACGTCAGCACGAGCTCCTTCGTGAGCGCCGGCCCGATCTCGCGTACGAGACGTGGGATGCCGCCCCAGGCGAGCGGGATCCCCAGATCGACCTCGGGAATCATGAATCGGACGTCGCTCGCGACCAGACGGAGATCGCACGCCCCGGTGAGCACCACGCCGCCACCGACGCAGTGCCCGTGGACGGCGGCGATCGTCAACGGACGGACGCCGGCGAGTGCCTCGGTCGCTCGTCGGCCGAGATCGGCCTGGTCGCGCTGCGCCGGAGGATCGAGTCGCTCACCGAAGGCGCCGAGGTCGAACCCGGCGCAGAACGCGCGACCGGCACCGCGTACGACGACCACACGGATGTCGTCTGCACCGTTCAGCCACTCGCAGGCGGCGACGATGTCGCGCAACAACTGCGGCGACAGGGCGTTCAACTTGTCGGGTCGGTTCAGGACGAGCGTCGCCACGGGCTCGCCGGCGGCGTGGATCAGGTCGATGGTGGTGAGCGACGGCACATCCATCGGGCCAGCCAATCAGAACCAAGTCGCGTGGGGCGCACCGGACGCGGTTCTCGGCGGGCCGTGACGGTGCCGTCGAATGCTCACCTACGATGGGCCCTCATGCCCGGCAAGATCGACATCGGCGGCTACTTCTCGAAACTCACCAAACGGGGGAGTGGTGGCCGTCGCTCCGACCAGGACGTCGTCGACGAGCCGGTGGCCGCCGAGCCGACCCGGAGCGATGCCGGGGCGAGCCGGGGTGGCGTCACGGGTTCGATCAAGGACGCGGTCGGGCGCGGCACGTCGGGGGCGAAGCGGGCGGCCGAGAAGGTCACGTCGAAGGCGCGGCGACGCAAGAAGACCGAACTGCCCTCCGAAGGTGTCGTCACGATCGAGTACACCCCGCGACGCGACGGCGACCCCGACCCCGGCGAGGTCGTGTGGGCGTGGGTCCCGTTCGAGGAAGACCCCTCGCAGGGCAAGGATCGGCCGGTCGTCATCATCGGTCGGCGCGGCGCCAAGCTCGTCGGCGTGCCGCTCACCACCAAGCGCAACAGCCGCGAGGCACAGGTCAACATCGGGACTGGCGGCTGGGACCCGAAGCGTCGCACGAGTTACGCCCGAGTCTGGCGGATGTGCGACATCGACCCCGACCGCACCCGGCGCGAAGGGGCGATCCTCGACGTCCAGCGCTTCGACGCACTCGTCCGAGCCGTCGACGAGTACTACGAGGTCCGCCTCCCCGCCGACGGCGACGGCGACGACTACGACTACTGACACGACGGCCGAGCGCCGGCGTCGCGGAACGGATCTGCTCGTCCGGCGTCACGCCCTCTAACCTTCCCGCCGTGGCGAACAACAGCAGCACCGTCCGGATCGGCCTGCTCGGCTGCGGCAACGTGGGCGGGGCGCTGATCCCGCTCGTCGAACAGCAGGCCGACGTGATCGAGGCCCGCACCGGCGTGCGGCTCGAGATCACCCGGGTCGCGGTGCGCAACGTCGCACGCGACCGCGGCGTCACCCTCGCCGACGGTGTCCTGACCCGCGACGCGATGGCCGTCGTCACCGACCCCGACATCGACCTCGTCGTCGAGGTGATCGGCGGGATCGAGCCGGCCCGCGAACTCATCACCGCCGCGCTCCGCGCCGGCAAGCCGGTCGTCACCGGCAACAAGGAACTGTTGGCGAACGTCGGGCACGAACTGTTCGCAATCGCCGACGAGTCGGGCGTCGACCTCCTCTTCGAGGCCGCGGTCGCCGGCGGCATCCCGCTCATCCGTCCGCTCCGCGAGAGCCTGCGCGGCGAGCCCGTCACACGCGTGATGGGCATCCTGAACGGCACCACCAACTTCATCCTCACGAAGATGACCGAAGAGGGCGCCGAGTACGGCACGGCGCTCGCCGAGGCGCAAGAACTGGGCTACGCCGAGCGCGACCCGACGGCCGACGTCGAGGGCTACGACGCGGGCGCCAAGGCGGCGATCATCGCGTCGATCGCATTCGGTGCCCGTGTCGTCGCCGGCGACGTCTACCACGAGGGCATCAGCGCCATCACCGCCTCCGACATCGCCGTCGCCTCGCGCCTCGGGTACGTCGTCAAGTTGCTCGGCATCGTCGAGCGCGACGCCGAATCGGGCGCGGTCGCCGTCCGGGTCCACCCGGCCATGGTGCCCAAGCACCACCCACTCGCCAGCGTCCGCGAGAGCTTCAACGCCGTCTTCGTCGAAGGCGACGCCGTGGGCCAGTTGATGTTCTACGGCCGCGGTGCCGGTGGCGCGCCGACGGCGTCTGCCGTGCTCGGCGACGTGATCGACGGCGCCGTCAACCTGAGCACCGGCGCGCACGCCACGCTCGGTTCGTTCACGCGAGGCACGATCATGGGCATCGACGAGACGAGCGCGGAGTACCTCATCAGCCTCGACGTGTCCGACGAGCCCGGCGTGCTCCACGCCGTCACCGGCGCCTTCGCCGACCACGGCGTCAGCATCCGTGCCGCCGAGCAGGAGGGCATCGGCCCCGACGCCCGGCTCGTGTTCATCACCCACACCGCCCGCGAAGCCGATGTCCAGGCGACCGTCCGACGCCTGCGCGACCTCGACGCGGTGCTCAAGGTGGGCGGCTTCATCCGGGTGATCGGGAGCTGACGGTGCGCTTCGTCTCCACACGCGGCACCGCGCCCCGACTCGGCTTCACCGACGTTCTCCTCGCCGGCCTCGCCGCCGACGGCGGCCTGTACGGGCCCGAGCGGTGGCCCGACCTGCCCGACCTGTCGGGTGCGACCTCGTACGTCGACACCGCCGTCGCGGTCATCGAGACGTTCGTCGGCGACGACATCCCGACCGACGAACTGCGGGCGATGTGCACCGACGCCTACGGCACGTTCCGGCACGCGGCGACCTGCCCGCTCGTCCAGATCGACGATCGCCAGTGGCTGCTCGAGCTGTTCCACGGACCCACGCTCGCGTTCAAGGACGTCGCTCTCCAGCTCGTCGGCCGCCTTTTCGACCACGCCCTCGCCCAACGCGGCCAACGCATCACGATCGTCGGCGCCACGAGCGGCGACACCGGGTCGGCGGCGATCGACGGGGTGAAGCACTGCGACAACGTCGACATCGTGATCCTCTACCCGGCCGGTCGCACGAGTGACGTCCAGCGGCGCCAGATGACGACGGTCGACAGCCCGAATGCCCACGCCATCGCCGTCGAGGGCACGTTCGACGACTGCCAAGACCTCGTGAAGGCGATGTTCAACGACGCCGCCTTCCGCGACGAGATGCACCTCTCCGCCGTCA
>JAGQSS010000270.1:0-3140 GCA_020439405.1 Ilumatobacter sp.
CTCCGGGTCGGGTGTCGCAGGGGACGACTCACCCTCCGGGTCGGGTGTCGTAGGGGACGACTCGCCCTCTGGGCGAGGCGTTCACGAAGATCACCCGACCCGGGATCGGCCACTCACCCGACGGCGTCGGACATCTGCGCCGCGTCGGCGCTGATCCGCATCACCGGCAGCTCGTCCCGTCGGTCGGCGAGGCGGGGCAGGAGCGACTCACGCAGCTCGCACCGCAGGTCCCACAGATCCGACGCGTCGACGGCGGTCACGAGGATCCGGACCTGGATCGATCGCTCGCCGAGTTCGATCACCTGCACGCCGAAGAACCGTCCGTCCCAGAGCGGATTCCGCGCCAGCGCCTCGCCGACCTCACGTCGGAGCTGGTCGACGTCGGCGGTGTGATCGAGCCACACCGTCACCGACCCGGTCAGCGCCGAGGTCGACCGCGTCCAGTTCTCGAACGGTTCGTCGACGAAGCGCGACGTCGGCAACACCAGCCGTCGGTCGTCCCAGATCCGGACGACCACGTTGACGAGACCGATGTGTTCGATGCGACCCCATTCGCCTTCGACCACGACCACGTCGTCGAGCCGGATCGGTTCGCTGAACGCCACGATCACGCCGGCGGCGAGGTTCTCGATCGGTGACCTGAGTGCGAACCCGGCGAGGATGCCGATGACGCCGGCGTAGGTGACGATCGTCGGCCCGGCGTTCCCGAGCGGCGTCACCGTGAGTAGCGCGACCGCGACCGCACCGACGATGACGATCGCGGACACGACCCGGCGCATCAGTTCGACCTGGGTTCGGCGGCTCCGTGCGCGCAGGTTGTCGATCGTGTCGATCCGGAGGCGCCGGAACACCACACCCTGCACCACCACCAGCGCACGGACCACCGTCCAGGCGACGGCGGTGATGACGAGCACCTTGCTGAGTGCGGTGTACGGCTGGTCGGCGACGACGAGGTCGACGCTGCGGGCGACGATCGCCGCGGCGACGAGGCGGGTCGGCGCCCGCAACGCTCGCAGGTCGGCGGCGAACTGGGTGCGCCCGCGTCGTCGCAGCACGAACTGGACGATCGGTCCGAGCATCAACAAGCCGACGGCGACAGCGCCGCCGACGACGAGGGGGGTCAGGTCGTGGTCAGTCATCGGCTCCGTTCACCCTAGGAACGGTTCCACGCTCGTCCGACGTGTCAAACGTCGCTGCGCGGTGTCGGCGCGTCGTACGCGGCCCACACGTCGATCTCGCCGGTGTCGGCGTCGCGTCGGTCGGCGGCGGTGCCGGCTTCGGCAGGCGCGGTCCGACCTGGCGCCTGCACCGCCATGGTCTGCGTGTCGCTCGCTCGGCGCGTCACCGGGATCTCGCGCGTCTCGGCGACCGGCATTCGGCCGGTGGGTGCTGCAGCCTCGTACGGCGCCGGCGACGAAGCCGACTGCGCGGCGCGTCGACGCGACGTCCGGGCCTGCGCCGGAGCGGCGGCAGGGCGAGGTGCCGAGTCGGCCACGGGGCGTTCTGCCGGCTTCGGCACGAGGAAGCTCCCCGCGATGGCGACGAGACCGGCGATCGTCAGTCCGAGTGCCCACGGGCCGATCGGCGCCGTGTACTCGCGCACCACCACTCGTGCGGTGTCGTCGATGCCGCCGCTGACCCTCGGTGCGAGCCAGGTGGCGATCGGGGCGCCGATCACCCAGAGGAACCCGGTCGCGACCGCCCAGTACCCGAAGCGGCGTGCGGTGAGCCGCGCATCGCCGAGGACGAACGAGGCGAGGAAGAACAACCCGCTGACGGCGGCGAGTCGCCACACCCAGGTGTCGGCGGCGTTCCGGAGCGATGGCGCGGTCGACACGTCGGGCAGCGACAGGCGGGTCGGTGTCTGCTCGATGATCGGCGCGAGTTGGGGTTGCGTCCGCGCGAGCTCGGCGCGGAAGCTGTCGCTGGCGGCGGAGAAGCGGAGGTCGCCGTCGTCGGTGACGAACGACTGGGCGATCCGATCACGGGCGAACGGGTCGGACAGCACGGCGACGAGCGCTGCGTCGACCTGCGCCTGGGTCACGCCGAACTCGGCGGGGATGGCGCCCATGACCTGGCTCCGGACCGGAGCCAGGACCTCGTCGCGGGCACCCGGGTCGTCGAGCACTGCGTTGGTGACGCGCACGGTGGCGCCAGGATCGGCCCAGGTGTTGAGATAGACGAACCCGGCCCACGCGAGCGACCCCGCGACGATCGCGGCGAGGCACAACACCCACGTCACCCAGCGCCGAATCATGTCCACGACCCTACGTGCTCGCAGCGTCCGAACGCCGTCGCATTGCTCGCCCGCCCGTCGAGGATCTACGAGCGGGCGATGGCCAGATCGACGAGGGTGCCGGCGGCGGTGCGCCCGTCGGGGGTCACGGTGAGGATCTCGGCGCCGTCGTCGGTGACGAGCACCGTGTGTTCGAACTGGGCCGACGGGCGGCTGTCGTTCGCGAGTTCGGTCCAGCCGTCGTCGGCCTGGTGGAACGTGGGCCGCCCCGACGTGAGCATCGGCTCGACCGTGAGCGTCATCCCCGGTCGCAGGACGACGTCGTCGTGGGGATCGATGCAGTGGTTGACGTGGGGATCGGCGTGGAAGGTGATGCCGATCCCGTGGCCGCCGTACTCACGGATGACGCCGTAGCCGCGGGACGCGGCGAACGGTTCGATGGCCCGGGCGATGTGCTGGATCGACTCGTTCGGGCGAATGGCGGCGATGCCGTGCAGCGTCGCTTCGCGCGTCGTCTCGACGAGGCCGCGCACGGCGTCGCCCGGTTCGCCGACACAGAAGGTCGCCGACGTATCGCCGTGCATGCCGTCGACGTAGGCGGTCACGTCGACGTTGACGATGTCGCCGTCGCGCAGCGGGCGGTCGTCGGGGATGCCGTGGCAGATCACCCCGTTGACCGAGGTGCAGATCGACTTCGGGTACCCGCGATAGCCCAGCGTGCTGGGGTACGCGCCGAGTTCGACGTAGGTGTCGTGGGCGATGGCGTCGAGGTCGTCGGTGGTGACGCCCGGCGCGACCGCGGCACCGGTGCGGAGCAGTACTTCGGCGGCGACCGCACACGCGTGGCGGTGTCGAGCGAGCGACGCTACGTCGTGGAGGTGGGCGGCTTTGGGTGTGGTGATAC
>JAGQSS010000270.1:3238-5103 GCA_020439405.1 Ilumatobacter sp.
GCGGCGACCGCACACGCGTGGCGGTGTCGAGCGAGCGACGCTACGTCGTGGAGGTGGGCGGCTTTGGGTGTGGTGATGCGGCCGCCCGCGACATAGTCGGGGCGGGCGATCGAGTCCGGAACGGGGCGCATCGCCGAGACCGTGCCCAGGTCGACCGGCGGGCGGGCCAGTGCCTGACGATCGCCGTGACATCGCTTGTGCTTGCGGCCACTGCCGCACCAGCACGGGTCGTTCGCCTGGAGCTTCATCCCGACGGAGTCTATGGGCGTAGACGCGTGATGTCTACGCCCCTCGACACGGCTACGATCGTGCCGTGGCACCGATGGTCAACACCGAAGAGTTGATCGACTCCCGCGAGCTGGCGTCGATCCTGGGTCTGTCGCACTCGAACAGCGTGAGCCTCTACCAGCGTCGGTACGCCGACATGCCCCGACCGGTCGTCGACCTCGGCAACGGTCGGCCCCGGCTGTGGCTCCGCAACGAGATCCTCGACTGGCTCGACCACCGCAAGTAGCGGTGCCCCGTTCCACTTTGTGGAAGCGATCAGGACGGCCGAGGGCATGATCGCTTCCACAGAATCCGGAGGCGCCCTGTCAGACCGCCCCGATCTCGAGCACGGCGATCAGGTCGGCGTCGAGAGTGAATCGGTACGCAAGGTCGGCGACGCCGCCCGGGAAGTCGCCCTCGAGGCGGTTACGGACGATCCAGCCACGTTCCCCCTCCCGTTCCCATCCGGTGAGGGTGGTCGTATACATGAAGTCGGCGCCGGCCCGCTGCAGGAAGTCCAGGACGCCCGTGGCGCCTCGGTAGGTCCGCCTGTCGTCGACGATCACGGCGTCGGGACCGAAGGCGGCCAGTGCGGTGTCGACATCACGTTCGGCGTGGGCAGCGAGGTACCGCCGGACGACTTCGGGGAGTTCGGTCTGGATGGATTCGGTGGAAGGAGTCATGCGATCACGGTGCGCCATCTCCGAACGGGAGGGTCAAGATGCTGGACTCTCCCCCGGGGAGAGGGTTCACAATGGGCGCCATGTTGTCGATCGGTGAGTTCTCCCGGTTCACGCACCTCAGCGTGCGCACGCTGCGTCGCTACCACGACGTCGGCCTGCTCGAGCCGGCGACGGTCGACCCGTCGAGCGGCTACCGGTACTACTCGACCGACCAGATCCCGACGGCCCAGGTGATCCATCGATTGCGTGAGCTCGATGTCCCCGTCGCCGACGTCCGCCGCATCGTGCACACGACCGATCCGGACGCTCGTTCCGCGCTCGTCGCCGAGCACTTGTCGCGACTCGAGTCGCAACTGGAACGGACGCGTGCGGCGGTCTCGTCGCTGCAGCGATTGCTCCGCCCCGAAGTCGTGCCGTCGAGCGTCGAGGTCCGCAGCGTTCCCGCCGTGACGGTCGCGGCGATCGAGGACGACGTCGATCTCGACGACGTCCTCGTCTGGTACGCCGGAGCGATGGCCGAACTCGGGGCCGCGGTGTCATCGCCGACGGGCAGCCCGGGCGGGTTGTACGACAACGCGTTGTTCGAGACCGGCCACGGCCACGTACTCGTCTACCTCCCCGCCGACGCGCCGCCGACAGCCGGCCGTGTGCGGCCGGTGACACTGCCGGCGGTCGAGCTGGCGGTCGCCGTCCACGTGGGCGAGCACGACGACATCGACGTGACCTACGGCGAACTGGGCACCTGGGTCGCGCACCACGCCCTCCAGGTCGACGGCCCGGTGCGCGAGACCTACCTCGTCGGCCCGCGCGACTCGACCGACCCGACGACCTGGCGCACCGAGATCGGCTGGCCCGTCTTCGACCTCCGCGCCCGCCCCGACGCACCGACCACCTGACCAGCGCCACCCTCTGGCG
>JAGQSS010000271.1:0-2751 GCA_020439405.1 Ilumatobacter sp.
TCGCTACTTCGACAACGGTGTCACGACGACGTCGTTGGCGGTGTTGCCGTTCGACCCCGAGCTCGACCACTGGGACGCGGTCCGCTCGTTGGCGCCGAACGCTGCCTGAAGGATCAGGCGGCCGTCGGCCGGACCGGGCGTCGGGCGGCCTCGGCGGCCACGCGAGCCGCTTCGGCACGGGCGGCCTGGCGGGCTGCCATCTGCTCGCGGATCTCGGCGACGTGCTGGAGGCCGCGACGGCGGGTGTCGGCGTCGAGCCGGAACTGCAGGGGCGCCGTCGGGGACGGCAGGAGGCTGAGTTGCCGGGGGGCGGTGGTGTCGTCCATGCCCCCATCGTGCCGAGGGGGTGTCACAGGGTTTTGCGGATGTGGCTGCGGGGGCGCAGATCGGGGTGGTGCGGGCTGACGCCGACCACGCGGACCGAGACGCCACGCTCCTCGAGCGCGTCGACCAGGGTCTCGAGCATCCGGAGCCATGGCCCAGCGAGGATCGAGGCGCCGGTGAGGTCGAGATAGAGCCGGGCGCCGGGCTGGAGCGGTGCCGTGGCGTCGTGGACCGCCTCGATCGCGGCGGCGTTCAGCAACCCGCGTACGGCCAGGATCGAACCGCCGCCGTTCGGGTCGGCGACGTGCGCCAGTCGGAACTGGAGCTCGGTCGTGGACACGGAGCGTGGTGTTCGGCGTCGCCGGGCGATCGACCAGAGGGCGGTGCGACGACGATCGAGACGCTCGACGGTGTGACGGATGCGACGTCGTGTGGTGGCAGCGAGGCGGGTCTTCATGGTGGGGAGTCGGGACGGTTCACGGGAACGGGACCGAACTTGACACAAACCGAAGATAACTCGGTCGGATGGTCATACCATACGCAACCGATCAAGGTTGCGAAAGGTTTCCGGGGCAAGAATCAGGAACGACCGACGCTGAGGACCGCAATCGCCACCGAGAGTGAGATCACGGCGATCGGGACGGCGTAACCCGCCCACTTCGGCACCTTCCGGTACGCCGGGGCCATCACCGTGAGGGCGCACAACCCGCCGGCGATCGCTCCACCGAGGTGCCCGCCGACCGAGATGCGGTTGCTCCACAGGAACGTGAGCACCAGGTTCAGCACCAGGAGCGACCCGATCGACGTCGACATCGGATTCGTCCCGTTGAGCCAGTAACCGACGAATGCGAGCGCCAACAAGCCGAACACCGCTCCCGATGCACCCGCCGTGAGTGCGTTCGGCGACACCAGTACGGCACCCGCTGATCCGCCCAGCAGACCGGCGAAGTAGACGAGCAGGAACTTCACCCGTCCGATCGCGGGTTCGAGCATCTGGCCGACGATGTACAGCAGGTACATGTTGAACCCGACGTGGATGATCCCGTAGTGGAGGAATCCCGACGTGACGAGGCGGTACCACTCACCCTGTTCGAGGGCCGGCTCGAACAGCGCGAACTCGAGGTGGATGCGCGTCAGCGCTCCGGTGAGCGCCGCCGGGTCCTGCAACACCATGACGACGAACACCGCGACGTTGATCGCGATCAGCGTCATCGTGACGAGCGCCGGCTGGCGGGCGTTCCAGAGATTGGCGCGGGTGCGGACGTCGGGTTGGGCCGCCTTGGCGCAATCGACGCAGTGGCTGCCGACCGTTGCTTGCACGAGACATTCGGAACACGCGGGGCGCCCGCACCGGGTGCACCGTCGTCCGGCGTCGCGGCCCGGGTGGCGATAACAGGCTTCGGCTGCTGCCGGTGGTGGCGGCGGCGGGAGGCTCATGGTTGCAGACCCTAACGGCGGGGGCTCCCGAACCCGCGGCCGACTCAGCGGGCTGTCAGCACCCGGCTCCGGGGCTCAGAGTTCCATCTGGACGACGAGCGCGTCGGCAGCGGCCGGCGACCCCACCAGGTGCCCCTGCACGAGATCGCACCCGGCGGCACGGAGTCGGCGCAGCTGCTCGAGACCCGTCACCCGTTCGGCGACGACCTCCATGTTCAGCGCATGAGCGAGCAGGACGAGGGCTCGGACGACACGGGTGTCGGTTTCGGAGGCCCCGTTCGGCAGCGCGAGGCTCCCGTCGAGCTTGAGGACGTCGGCGCCGATGTCGGTCATCAGTGAGAGCGCGTGTGACCCGGTCCCGAAGTTGTCGATCGCCACGCGGACGCCGACGCGACGCAGTGCCCGAACCGACCGGACGACCTCGTCGGAGTCGTCGTCGACGAGGCTCGCCTCGCGGACCTCGAGGACGACCTGGCGCGGCCGGAGGCGGTACTCGCGAAGGAGATCGACGACGCGGTTGACGAAGGTCGGACCCGCGAGCTGGAGACGACTCACGTTGACGTGGACCGAGAACCGGCCGCCGACGAGGCCGTCGTCGATCCATCGGCGCGTCGTGGCGCACGCCTGTTGGAGGACCCAGTCGCCGATCGGCACGATGATGCCGGTCTCTTCGGCGATCGGGATGAACTCGCCGGCCTCGACACGTCCTCGCGTCGGGTGGTTCCATCGCAGCAGCGCTTCGGCGGCTTCGGCCATCTCCGACACCGCCGAGAAGATCGGTTGGTACTCGACCTCGAGCTGTCCGTCGCGCAGCGCCCGCGAGAGCGCCGACGACAGTTCGGTGCGAACCCGTGCCTGGCTCCCGAGACGCTCGGAGAACTGGGCGGTGTGCCCACGTCCACTGTGCTTGGCGGCGTGGACCGCGGTGTCGGCCCGCGAGACCAGTTCGAGTGCGCGGAGGCGGCCGTCGTCGGAGCGCTCCGCGTCGAG
>JAGQSS010000271.1:2851-5099 GCA_020439405.1 Ilumatobacter sp.
GCGTGGACCGCGGTGTCGGCCCGCGAGACCAGTTCGAGTGCGCGGAGGCGGCCGTCGTCGGAGCGCTCCGCGTCGAGGTCGTCGATCGCCACGCCGACACTGACGGAGACGTCCAGTTCGAGCTGCTGGATCGACAGGCGGCCGGTCAGCGATCGGCGGATGCGGTCGGCGAGTTCCATCGCCGCCGGCGGCCCCTCCAGCCCGGTGCACAGGACGACGAACTCGTCACCGCCGATGCGGGCGACGAGGTCGTCGGGGCGCACGGCGGTGCTGAGGCGGCGCGCCGTCGATGCCAGGAGACGGTCGCCGGTGTCGTGCCCGAGCGCGTCGTTCACGTCGGCGAGACGGTCGACGTCGATCATCAGGATCGCGGTGGTCCCCGTCGGTTCGTCGGCGAGTGCGGCGCCGATGCGTGCGATGGCGGCCGAACGGTTGAGGAGACCGGTGGTCGGGTCGTGCTCGAGCTGGTGGACCAGCTGCGCGATCCGTTCGCGTTCGTGGGTCACGTCGTCGGCCAGGATCGCGATGTAACCGCCCGCCGGCTGGGCCGGATCGTGGTGGGCGTGCACGGTCACCGCATGGATCGAGGGCCGTTCGAGCGTGGCGCCGAGCGAGATCTCGCCGGTCCAGGTGCCGCCCTCCGGTCCGGCGGTCAGCTGCTTGGGCACCTGATCGAGGACGACGGCGAGGGCGTCGGACACCACCGTCGACTGCCCGCTGCTCAGGTGGAACAGGCGTGCGCCGAAGGTGTTGGCGTGCAACAGGGTGCCGTCGACGCCGAGCACGACCACGGCGAGTTCGGCAGCGTCGACCAAAGTCGCGAGGGCGCGCGTCGGGTCGCTCGTGCCCGGCGCTCGGTGCGGTGTGGTCGTCAGGTCGTCGAAAGTCATGTCGGCGGGAAGCGTCGCCGGACCCCGGGCGATTAGGGGGTCGGCTGTCGTTCGATGTGTTATCGGCACGTGTCACCCGTTGGTTGAGCCCTCGGCCACGAACCGTGGGCGGCGACCCGTCGGTGCCGGGGTAGCGTGCACCCGATGGGAGCCGAGTGGACGATCATGACGGTGCACGCCCATCCCGACGACGAAGCGTCGAAGGGTGCACCGACCCTCGCCAAGTACCACGACCAGGGAGTCCACACGGTGCTCGTCTGTTGCACCGGTGGTGAGGAGGGCGATCTCCAGAACCCGCAGCTGCGCGAGCCCGGTCAGCCCTTCCACGATCTCACCCCCGAACAGGAGCGTGAGCTCGTCGTCTCGATGCGTCCGGGCGAGCTCGACGCGTCCGCCAAGATCATCGGCTTCGACGAGGTGATCATGCTCGGCTACCGCGACTCCGGTATGGCCGACACCCCGCCGAACGAGCATCCCGACTGCTTCCACCAGGCCGACCTCGACGAGGCGACCGGGCGCCTCGTTGCGCACATCCGCCGCACGAAGCCGCAGGTCCTGATCACCTACTCCGACGACCAGCAGGGCTATCCGCACCCCGACCATCTCCGGGTGCACGACATCTCGATCCTCGCCTTCGATCGTGCCGGCGACCCCGACTGGTATCCCGAGGCCGGCGACCCGTGGCAGCCGCTCAAGCTCTACTACTCGACGTGGAGCCGCCGCCGACTGGTGGCGATGCACGAAGGGTTGCTGAAGCACAAGGGCGAGTCGCCGTTCGACGAGGCGTGGTTCGAACGTCCCGACACCGATCACCGCGTCACGACGCGGGTCGACGTGGGCGACGATTTCTGGGCCCGCACCGGGGCGCTGCAAAAAAGGGCCCACGCCACGCAGGTCGACCCAACGGCGGCGTTCTGGTTCGGTCTCACCGACGACCAACTGCGCGACGTCTACCCGTGGGAGGACTGGATCCTGGCTCGCTCCCTGGTGGGCGACATCCCCGATCCGTTCGCCGACGGCGGCGACTACGAGCACGACCTGTTCGACGGTGTGCCCACCGAGGTGGCGTCGTGAGCGTCCAGTACCGGCTCGTCGTCGCCAAGAAGGACGAACGCGTCGACGGCCCCGACGATGCCGACCTGGTGTTCACCGCACCGGTCGAGGTCGTGACCGCCGACGGGTTCGATGCCACGGTCGAGTTCATGCGCGGCAAGGTGAAGGCGACCGGCCACTCGGGCGAGGTGCTCGCTGCGCTTCGGCTGGGTGAGGTGACGTCGGCGTTCAGCCGGCTCGCATCGCAGCTCTGAGCTCGCGATACCCGATCGGCGTGGCGCCGGCCGCGGCGAGTGCGTCGGCCA
>JAGQSS010000272.1 GCA_020439405.1 Ilumatobacter sp.
TGTTCCTCGAGTCGGCGGCGACCGGCCAGATCGAGGCGTCGGGCGACGTCACGATCACGCTCACCGGCGGCCCCGACGTCGAGCGCACGATCCGCTCGTTCAGCGGTACCGGGCCGCTCGCCGGCACCTACCGGTTCGACCGTCTCCCCAGCCCCGGCGCCTACACCCTGACGTTCTCGGGCGGCGGCGCGATCCCGCAGGTGCGCGTCGTCGACCTCGACCCGGCGTCGGGCGGCTCCACGGCCACCCTCGGCGCGGTCGAGCTGCGCCTCGAGGAACGGCGCGTCGAAGGCACCGTCACCGAGGTCGGCGCGGGCGGCGTGGCCGGTGCCACGGTCACCCTCAGCGACGGCGCCCAGAGTCGCGTCCTGATCAGCGCCGACGATCCGCTCGGTTCGTTCGCCTTCGACGACGTCCCGCCCGGCGCGTACACGCTGCGCGCCGAACGGGCCGGCGCGTTCGCCACGATCGTGCCGATCGCCGTCGAACCGGGCGTGCCGATCGCACCGGTCACCCTCCGCCTCGCGAAGCAGGCCAGCCTGAGCGGGCGCATCGTCACCGGGGTCCCGTGCGACGTCGTCGTGCGCCTCTACCCGTTCGGCCAGTTCGACAGCCAGCCCGTCGCATCGGTCGTGCCGACCAACGGCAACTACCAGTTCCTCGCCGTCGACGCGCCCGTCGGCTACCTCGTCGCGGTGTACACGCCGAGCGCCACCGAACCGCTGGCCACCACCTCCGTCACCAGCACGCCGAGCGACGACGTCACCGTCCCGACGATCGACGTGTCGGCCTCCTGTCGCGCGCTGGGTTCGTAATGGGACTCACGGTCGAACCACTGTCGACGATCGTCGAGGGCGCGCCCGGCGAGGTGCTCGACGTCGTGCTGTCGGTCGTGAACGACGACGAACAGCCCGCCGTCGTCCTTGCGACTCCCGTCGGGCTCGGCGACGCCGCGCGGGTCGGCCTCGCCGACCAACGCTTCGAGATCCCCGCCCGCTCGCGCATGCTGATCAACGTGCGCGCCGCCGTCCCGGCCACGCACGGCATCGGCCAGCACGCGGAGGCGATCGAGGTCCGCCAGGCGGGTGCCGTCGACGCACGACTCGTCCGCTACACCTTGTCGGTCGCTTCGGTCCAGAAGGTCACGCTCACCCCGACGCCCGCACCGGTGCGCGGCCGTCGCAGCGCCCGCTTCGACCTGGCGATCGTCAACAACGAGAAGCACACCGTCGAGTTCGACCTCGAGGCCGAGGGCGGCGACTCGATCGTGCGCTACGAAGAACGCCACTTCCGGCTCGGTCCGGGCGAACGCGCACTCACGATGGGCCGGGTCCGGCGCCGGGTGCAGTGGTTCGGCGAGTCGACCATCCACCACGTCCAACTCGTCGCGCACGGTCGCGCCGAGTCGTCGAGTGCCCACCTGCCGTTCGTGCAGCGGCCGCTGATCGCCGGCCGACTCCGTTCGATGGTCGCGGCGATGGCGGTCGTGGCGCTGTGGGCCGGGCTCGCCTTCGTCGGCATCCAGTGGTACCGGCAACGTAACGACGCTCCCGACGACGCCGCCGAGACCGAGTCGACGCTCGCCCCCGGCACCGACGACGGGCTCACCGTCGTCGACGACACGGGTGGCTCGGGTGACGGAACCGGTGGCGCGGACGGCACCGACAGCTCGGACGGTTCGGGTGGCGCCGGCGATGCCGGTGACGCCGGGGCCGGTGGCGGCGACGGAGGTGCCGGCGATGACGGTGGTGCCGGCGGTGGATCCGGCGATGCGGGTTCGGGCGACGCCGGTGGTGGCGCGGCGGGCGATGCCGGATCGAGCGACGGCGGTGGCGGCGGCGCGAGCGGCCCGACCGGTGCCGACGACTCGCCGGTCGAGGGCGACGACCAGCCCGACACGGCGGCGACCCAGACCTCGGTCGTGCGCGGCACCATCGACGTCGACGGCGGCGCGGACGACGTGGTCATCACGCCGACGCCGATGTCGCTCCAAGACATCGCCGACACCCCGGCCGAGGCGTTCTCGCTCGCCGAGCGGTCGCCGGCGCTCAAGATCTGGTCGGCTCGCTACGTCCCGCCCGACCCCGCCGCGAGCGCCGTGTCGAGCACGTACGCGATGGCCGCCGGACCGTTCGCGCCCGACGCCGACGGCATCTGGGGCGTTTCGCTCCCGATCAACCAGACCTACGAACTCTCGTTCCGCAAGCCCGGCTTCGAGACCCAGTCGTTCGTCGTCACCCCCGCCGACGGCGAGCAGATCGAACTCGACATCCAGCTCGAACCGGCGTCGGCGACCCTGTCCGGCGTCGCCAACGGCGGCGGCGGCCGACTCGAGAACGTCCAGATCACGGTCACCGACGGCCACTTCGACTACCAGACGGTCACCGACGAGAACGGCGCGTGGGGCCTCACCGGTGTGACGTCGTCGCCCGGTTACGTCGTCGTCGGCACCCTCGAGGGGTACGGCACCGACGCCACCGTCGTCGCCGTCGATCCGGGCGCCGACGTCGGCGGTGTGACGCTCAACCTCCAGTCGGGCCGCAGCGTGCTCGCCGGCTCCGTCGTCGACGCCTCGACCGGCGAAGCACTCGGCGGTGCCACGATCACGGCCGTCAACGGCGCGACGTCGAGTACGACCACCACCCTCACCGACGGCGCGGTCGGTAGTTTCCAACTGCCGCAGCTCGAGGCGGGCGCCCGTTACGCCGTCACCGCCGAGCTGACCGGCTACCGGACCGCCACCACCAGCGCCACCGTCCAGAGCGGGCTCACCACCATCGCGCCGTTGCGGCTCGAACCGCTCGTGGCCTCGATCACCGGCACCGTCTCCGACTCGGCGACCGGGGCAGCGATCTCGGCCGCCAGCGTCACTCTCACCCGCGACGACCTCGAGCAGCCGGTCGCGTCGGTGCAGACGGTCAACGAGGGCGGCGACGGCATGTTCACCCTCGGTGCCGTGCCGCCCGGCCAGTACCTGCTGACGGTCGAACATTGGCGCCACGCCACCGTCCGCCACGTCCTCGTCGTCGACTCCGCGTCGAGCGTCGTCCTCGATCCCGGCGACCCGGCCGCGCAGGCCGGCACGAGCTTCGCGATCTCGATGGACCCGATCGACATCGGCGTCATCGGCGAACGTCCCACCGGCTCGCTGTCGCTCCGCGTCCGCGACGCCGACGAGACACGCGAGTGTCCGCGACTGCCCGACGGCAACCCGCGGCCGCCCGAGCAGTGCTCGGCGATCTTCGACGTGACCGTCGAGGTGATCACCACCGACCAGGTGTTCATCGACCAGGCGCAGAACGGCGAAGGGCCGTTCATCGAGAAGACGACGACGACCACCGACCCGGTGACGGGCGAGGACGTCACCACGACGTACTACGTCCTGCGGTGCGAGCCGGACACCGTCTGCAACACCGGCGACGACTTCCCCGACTACACGATCCGCGGCATCCCTGTCGGGGCGTACACCGTCCGGCTCACCCACCCCGACTACAACGCCCGCACCGTGCAGGTCACGATCCGGCCCGAGGCGACCACCGCCGAGACCATCAACATGGCCCGCCTCGGCAGCGTCGTCGGCCAGGTGCTCGACCGGTCGCGCACGCCGGCCACGTCGATCCTCGGCCAGATCCCGCCGGTCGTGATCCGCCGCGTCGACATCCCCGGCCTCGTCTACCCGACCCGCATCGTCGACGACACGTTCCAGACCGACGACGAGACGCTGCTCCCGCCCGGCGACTACCTCCTCGACGTCACCGGCAAGTCGGCCGGGTTCTGGATCGACCCGGGCCAGGACATCGACGGTGACCCGAACACGCTCGGTCTCGCGTTCACGATCCCGGTCCCCGACCCCGACAACCCGACCGGTCGCAAGATCCTCGAGCCCGTGTACGCCGACCCGTACTCGACGGTGCAGGCCCGGGTCATCCAACCCGACGCCATCACGCCCGAGATCACCTATGCGCCGATCTCGTCGACGCCGAGCGCACGGCTCTGGTGCGACTCCGAGGTCGGCCCGGCGGCGGCGATCAACGGCGTCGTCACGACGAACGTCGTCACGTTCGGCAAGGTCGCCGTCGCGACGCTCGACGCGAACACCGACGGCAACCTCGACGACTGCACCCTCGAGGTGTCGGCCACCGACTTCGAGACGACCACCTACGACTTCGGCGGCGCCACCGCCGACGGCGCGGCGGTCTCGCCGCTGACCCCGCTCGCGAACCGGTACGTCGACGTGCCACTCATCAAGGTGTCGACCGACCCCGACATCGTCCGCCAACCGCGCGGCACCCTCGCCTGGACCGACACCGGCCAGGACCCCGACGGGAGCATCCCCGTCCCGGACGCGACGATCACCCCGGCCGGCATCATCACGGCGCTCATCCCGTCCGACTCGACGACGCCGCCGGGCGCCGGTGTGTACGCGATCGACGCGTACGAGCCGCCGATCGGCGCGGTCGTCAGCGAACTCGACAGCGGTGTCCCGCCGAACGCGGTGTGGGACTTCGGTCCGGGCGTCCGACAGCTGATCGGCACGGCGACCTTCCAGATCGCGGCGACCGGCTACCCCGGTGCGACGCTGTCCGTCACGATCGACGAGAACGGCAACATGACGACGTCGATCGGCATGGATCCGGGCCCCGACCAGGGCGGCGCCGGCTTCCTGATCGACCTCGAACCGTCCGACGGCACGATCCAGGGCGAGGTCGTCATCCGGACCAGCGACCCCGACGCCGACTTCAGCGAGGTCGAGGCCACCACCGCCATGGAGGCCGCGCCGTCGCCCACACTCGACCTCGGCACCACGGGCACGTACTCCGCCGGTGTCCAAGCAGGCACCTGGACCACGAACATCACCACGTCGCCGGTGTCGAACCTCGAGGTCGTCGGCGTGTCGGCGGAGAACCTCACCGACTGCCTGCCGCCGAACGTCGCCCCGAGCGCCAGTTCACCGACCATCGGGACGAACAGCGCGACCTTCCGACAGTGCGTCGGCCCCGGCGGCACCTCGCCGCTCGCCCGCACGACGCTCGTCGAGATGGGCACG
>JAGQSS010000273.1 GCA_020439405.1 Ilumatobacter sp.
GTGCATCTCGTACACCGGGTCGTCGTGGCTGGTCTCGTGGATCGTCTCGATGCAGCCGCCCTGGTCGACGGCGACGTCGACGATCACGGCCCGTGGCTTCATCGACCGGACCATCGCCTCGTCGACGAGTACCGGTGCCCGACCGCCGGCGACGAGCACGGCACCGATCACGAGGTCGGCCTCGGCGACCGAGCGCTCGATCGCGCCACGGTTCGACGCCAGGGTCATGATGCGACCCTTGTGGATCTGGTCGACCCAGCGCAGCCGGTCGAGGTTCTTGTCGATCAGGACGACCTCGGCTTCCATGCCGGCGGCGATCCACGCCGAGTTCCAGCCGACGTTGCCGGCACCGAGCACGACGACCTTGGCCGGTCGCACGCCCGGCGCGCCGCCCATCAGCACGCCGCGACCACCGTTGTGGCGCTCGAGATAGTGGGCGCCGATCTGGGTCGCGAGCCGTCCGGCGACCTCAGACATCGGGGCGAGGAGGGGGAGTGCGCCGCCGTCGAGCTGCACCGTCTCGTAGGCGACGCCGGTGGTGCGGGCGTCGACGAGGGCCTGGGCGACCTCCGGGTAGGCGGCGAGGTGCAGATACGTGAACAGGGTGAGGTCGGGGCGCAGGTAGCCGTACTCGCTCTCCTGGGGTTCTTTGACCTTGACGACCATCTGCTTCGACCAGGCCTCGGCGGCGGTGGCGACGATGTCGGCACCGGCGGCGCGGTAGTCGTCGTCGGTGATCGATGCGCCTTCGCCGGCACCGGTCTCGACGAACACGTCGATGCCGTGTCGTTCGAGCTCGCGCACACCGTCGGGCGTCATCGCCACCCGGTGTTCGAGGGTCTTGATCTCCTTGGGGACGCCGACGGTCGTGATCGCTGCCCTGCTCTGTGTCATGCAGCGATTGTCGTCGTGGGGCGGCCCTGTGTGCGAGTGAACTTGCGTGACAGAATGGTTCGATGACCGGGGTATCGAGTGCCCTTGACCATATCGACCTTCGAATCCTGCGTGAGCTGGAACGAGACGCACGAATCAGCTGGCGTGAGCTGGGTGAAGCCGTGCATCTCTCGCCGACGTCGGCCGCCGACCGGGTCCGCCGGCTCGAACGCGACGGGGTGATCGAGGGCTACTCGGTCCGTGTCGATCCCGATGCGCTCGGGCGAACCGTGCAGGCGGTGGTCGACGTGAAGCTCGGACCCGGCGACGTCGAGGAGTTCGAGGCACGGCTCGCCCAACGCGATGAGGTCACGTTCGCCGCGTACGTCACCGGCACGGCCGACTACTCGATCAACGTCGCCTGTCACGGTGCCGAGGGCCTCGACACCTTCGTCCGCTGGCTCCGCTCCGAAGCCGGCGTCGCCAGCACCGAGACCAAGCTCCTCCTCCGCGTCGTCAGCCCCTGACCAAGGCGTGAACAATTTGCGGAACTATCCCGCAAATTGTTCACGCATTCGCAGGACGTGGGTCAGTCGACGTGGTCGGCGGTGCAGGGGGCGCCGGCGCACACGTCGACGTACTGGCCGTCGAAGAGGAAGGCCGCCTTCTGCACACGGGCGTCGGGGTCGGCGCGTGGGTCTTCGTGGGAGTCGTCACCCTCGCGTGACGGTCGTGCCTCGAACGGGATCGGGGCCATGCCCGAGTCCCAGATGACGATCGCCGACGTCGACTCGCCGTCGACCGCGTCGTCGAGCCCCCAAGTGGGGTCGCCCGTGTAGCGACCGTCGGCGGCGACCGGGCGGTGGATCGGGATTCCCATCGTGCGGGCCTCGACCAGCGCCGACAGTTCGGTCACCTGGTGATCGCCGTAGGCGACGTGCATCAGCACCTGCTTGGCGTTCGTGCCCGGGAGCGGATCGCTCACGACGTGGTGCATGTAGCCGGCGCCCTCGGCCCGGTCCCACAGCATCTGCATCACGGCGATCGTCAGCATCCGGTCGAGCGTGCTGGGGTAGGCCGGTTCCATGATCGCCTCGTAGGTGTCGAAGTCGACCGAGCGGGGGAGCAGCATCGAGTAGTTCATGCCCGGCACGCCGAGCACGGCCCGCTCGAAGTCGGGCGAGACGCCGGCGAGCATGAGCCCCATGATCCCGCCCTGGCTGTTGCCGTCGTAGTACAGGGTCGAGTTGTCGACGAGCAGGCTGCCGTCGGGACGGCTGAAGGCCGGGTCGGACACCAGGCCGTCGTCGGCGAGCATCAGGCGGCCGAGGACGATCTGGTTCAGCACGCCCTGTTGGAGCCGGTCGGCCATCGTCGGGAACGCCGACACCTCGGTGAGCACGCTCGCCGCGTTGCCGATGTCGTCCTCACTCATGCCGGCCCACTTCGTCGCGCAGTGGACCACGTTGTGCTCGTTCGACATCGCCCGCACGTTGCCGGCGTTGATCTCGAAGTTGCTGCCCAACAGGCCGTGCCCGTACTGGACGAGGTGGGCGGGCTCGGTTCCGGTCATCGTCGCGTCGGACACGTTGCAGACGAACGGCGCCTCGAGGGTCCCGTTGAGCGTCGGGTTGCCGTCGTCGTCGAGGTCGAATCGGTTGCCCGGCCCGCCGTCGCCCGTGAGCCAGTTCGGCACGGTGTAGGTGCCGACGATCTGGCGGGACAGTCCCTCCCGGTCGAGTTCCGGCGGTTCGACCACCTCGGTGACGGTGAACGCGGGTGCAGCGGCGCCGAGTTCGGTCAACGTCTCGTCGCGGATGTGGAGCATCCGGCCGGTGATCGAGTCGGTGCTGGCGACGGTGAAGCTCCAGGCGAGTTGGAGATCGCTCCGGCCAATGCCGGCGCCCTCCAGCAGCTCGAACGTCGATTCCATGTCGGGTCGCCGGGCCTCGATCTCGTCGAGGTCGGTGGTGAGCGCGTCTCGGTAGGCGACGAACGCAGCCGACGGCTCGACCTCCGCACCCGAGCTGTCGACCATGCCCCGGATTGCGACGTGGTACGTCCCGCCCTCCGCGAGCGCCACGGCCGGGTGGATCACCAGGATCTCGTCGTCGGGGCCGGTGACGTCGACGTCGGGCTCGGCCCACAGGGCGACCCGCTCGCCGACGTCGTCGACGATGACGACCGTGGCGTCGTCATCGAGCGACGCGCCGAGGTCGTCCCAGCGCGGCAGATCGGACGCCTCGGCGTCGAGGCCCGGCACGTGGGTGAGGATCGACGAGTTCGGCGAGAAGCCGTCGTTGAGGTTCCAGTCGGTCGGGTCGATGTGGACGCCGTCGGCGTTGGCCGGCAACCCGTCCGCCGGGAACGCGACGCGAAGCCCGGTGGCGGTCGTGTCGTCGACGATCGTGGTGGCGTTCGACGGATACGGCAGCACGCACTGGCGTGGGTCGAGCGGGTCGCACCCCGCCGGGGCCGTCGCCAGGTCGGCCTCGATCGCCGCCACCAGATCGTCGGGCGCCGGCCCGGGCATCGCGGCGTCGGTGGTGGGCGGTGTCGTGTCCGCCGCCGTGTCCGCCGTCGTCGCCGGAGTGTCGGTCGACGGCTCGGTCGTGCCGCTCGTGGCGGTCGTTTCGGTCGTCGTCTCCGGCGGCGACGTCGACGTCGTCACCGCCTCGTCGTCACCTCCCGAGCACGCCGTGAGCGCGCACGCGACAGCCACCATTCCCGCGATCTTCCCCCTCATGCCGACGCAACCTATGCGACGAGCGCCGCACGGATGTGGTCAGACCAGATCCGTTCCACGCGACGCCTCGGCCCGAGGTCTCCCGGAACGGATCTGGTCTGACCACCTCCGTGTCTCAGAGCCAGCCGTTCTTGCGGAAGAAGCGGTACAGGCCGAACACGATGAGTCCCATGCCGATCATCACGGCTGGGTAACCGACCGTCGAGTCGAGTTCGGGCATGTGGCGGAAGTTCATGCCGTAGATGCCGGCGATCAGCGTCGGCACGGCGGCCATGGCGACCCACGCCGAGATCTTCCGCATGTCCTCGTTCTGCTGGATGCTCGTCTGCGCCAGGCTCGCCGTGAGGGCGGCGTCGAGCAGGTTCGACAGCGACCGTGTCCGGATGACCGTGCGGTCGAGTTGATCGAGCGCCTCGCTCAGGTCCTCGATCACGTCGGGGTGGGCGAACCGTCGGACCAGCCGGCTGAGCCGCGCCAGCGGTTCGGGCAGCGCCTCGAGCGGGCTCTGGAACGTGCGCACCTCGCTCTTCAGGCGGAACAGACGTCGCACGGGTTGGGGGCCGCCGTCGGAGAACACGTCGCGTTCGACCTCGATCACGTCCTGCTCGAAGCCGTTGAGCGCCGGGCTGTAGTCGGCGATCACCTGCTCGATGATCGCCACGAGCACGGCGGTCGGCCCGGCCTGCAGCAGCTCGGGCTCGGCCTCCAACTCGTGGCGCAACTTGGACAGCGGGCTCGCGTGGCCGTACCGGATCGAGATGACGGCGCGCTCGGTCACCAACAGCGTGAGTTCGCCGAGTGAGATCTTCTCCTCCCGGTCGACGTAGCGCGCCGTGCGCAGCACGACGTGCACCACCTTGCCCTCGACGCTGAGGACCGGCTGTCGGTGTGGGGCGAGGATCTCGTCGACGTCGATCTCGTCAGTGATGCCGAGCAGGTCGCACGCCTCCGTCAGCTCGTCGGCGTTCGGCATCGCGAACCCGATCCAGGCGAAGGCCTCGGGGTGCGCGTCGAGTGCAGCGAGGCTGCCGCACGCCACGTCGTACGTGAGCCGGCGGCCGTCCTCGTACAGCGCGCAATCGACGATCACGTCGCCATTGTGCACCACACGGTCACCCCGCCCCGGCGATCTGATAGACCAGCGCGCGTGAAAGCGTTCAAGAACTTCATCAACGGGGAATGGGTCGACGCGAAGAGCGGCGAGACGAGCGCGGTGATCGATCCGTCGACCGGTGAGCAGTACGCCGAGGCGGCGCTGTCGGGCGACGCCGACGTCGACGCGGCGATGGCGGCGGCGAGCGCGGCGTTCGAGGGATGGGGCAACACGACCCCGTCCGAGCGGGCGCTCGCACTGATC
>JAGQSS010000274.1:0-2007 GCA_020439405.1 Ilumatobacter sp.
ACCCCGGAACTGACGCCGACGCCGACACCGACGCCCACCCCCGACTTCACGCCGACGCCGACACCGACCCCCGAACTGACGCCGCAACCCGACATCGTCGAGGTGGTCGTCGTCGATCCGTGCGTCGACCCGGGTGTGACGACGACGACCATCGACGGTGGAGCCGGTGTCGTCACGACGACCACCACGATCGCCGCCGAGCTCCCCGCCACCGGCGGCTCGATGCCCTATTGGTCGCTCGTGTGGCTCGGCCTGGCGCTCGCCGTGCCCGGTGTGGCGCTCACGATGCTGGCGAGTCGTCGCCCCACCGACCCCGACGCCTGACCGGCATCACACCTCGTACACGAGGTACTCGCCGTTCTCGTAGACGAGGCGGCCGCGCTGCGACCAGAAGGCGTCGTCGGCGTTCCACGCCGGCCGGCGCTCGTCGCGCCCGATCACCACGTAGTCGACGCCGTACCGTTCCAGCACCTGCTCGGTGCCCGGCTCACCACGCAGGGCCACACCGATGTCGTCGGCCCGTCGAGCCCAGTCGGCGACGCCGAGATCCCACACCCATCCCGTGTAGCCCGACACGACGCGCCGGGCACCGAACGACGTGATCGGCTGGGTGATCTCGGGCGCGACGAGGAACACCGCTCGCGGCGGGGTGTGCTCCCGGACCCATTCGGCCGTCTCGAGGCCCTCCTCGGTCGTCAGCAGGCCCCGACCTTCCGACCCGTCGACGGCACGCCACACGTCCAACGTGCCCGCCGCCACGAGGACGACGAAGACGGCGCCGGCGAGCGGGCGCGCGATCGGCGACGGTCGACGTGCCCAGTCGACGAGCACTGCTGCCACCGGGAACGACAGGATCAGCAGCCACACGACGAGGTAGTGCGTGTTGTTCCACTCCCAGGGGTGGAACACGACCAGGTTCGTGACGACGAAGATCGTCCACATCGGGACGGCGACCGCCCGGTCGAATCCGGTCGCCAGCACGGGCCGTCGGATCGTCGCCCAGATCGCGAGCGGCAGGAACGCACCGAGGTTCAGGAGCCAGAACCACGGCCACCAGACGTCGAGCGAGGCGGCCATCCATCCCGGTTGCCAGCGCAGGTGATTGCTCCCCGGACTGATCGCCAGGACGATCGGGATCCCGATGCCGAGTGCGGGAACGAGGAACGGCAGCCGAGTCCCTGGCCGCCGGAGCGCGAGCCAGCCCCCGATCGCCACCGCACCGCCGAAGCCGAACACGCTGAAGCCTGCGCTGACCCCGGCGAGGACACCGGCGGTCCACCACGCACGCCTTGGCGCGGTCGGTGCGGCCGCAGGTCGGAAGACCGCCGCCGCTGTGATCAGCACGACCGGCAGTCCGATCTGGAACGGGCGCTGCGCGTACAGGTACGAGAGAACGGGATTGTCGAACCAGATGTGCTCGGCCGGGAGACGTGCGTAGGTTCGAGGGAGCGCCCCGAGTACGTCGAGTCCACCACGTGCCACGTCGACGATCGCCCAGGCGAATCCCAGGCCACCGGACAGGGTGAAGACGAAGTACGCCGTCGCCGTCACCGCCGTGCTCGACGTCAGACACCGACCGGCCCACCAGAACACGAGGGGGAACGCCATCGCCAGGAGCGCCGTCGTCACGACCAGCCCGTCGGCGACCGATACCCCCAACGTCGCGACCTGAGCGGCGAAGACGTCGACCAGGACGTGATACGTCAGCGGTTCGCCGGACACGAACGGTTGCGTCGGCGGCACGTTGTCGCCGGACACGAACGATCCTGCATACGACAGGTGGGCGTTCCAGTCGCCGTACGTGCTCAGGTGTCCGGCGAGCACGCCTCCATCGGCATCGCGCTGGTATGCGAGCGCGAGGACCCGCCACGTCACGAGCCAGGACGCCGTCGTGACCGCGGCGAGCGGCCGTGCGCTCCCGGCGGCGCGCCACGGTCGGCGGAGTCGTTCGGCGAGGTCGCGCCCGTCCGTTCTCCAGTCGCTGCTGTCGGCCGGGCGCCACCACCA
>JAGQSS010000274.1:2103-4975 GCA_020439405.1 Ilumatobacter sp.
CGTCGACGTGACCGCGATCGCGCCGATGATCGTCGCGACGCCGAGCCGCTCCTCGAGTCGCATGTCGATCCCGAACGCGAAGGAGCAGCCGAAGCCGACCGCCACCACGCCGATCAGGAACAGCAGGACGAGGACGTTCATCGGATCGTCGGCTGCTACGGAACCCGGACGCGCGCGGCGAGGCTGACCGTCGAGACGCCGATCGGCTCGTCGTCGTGGTTCTTGCGGTCGAACCAGCGGGCGAACCGGACCGCGAGGGCGAGCGGGTTCAGGCGGGACGGTGGCTCGTCGAAGCGGTGCCGGTCGGCGGCACGAGCGACCGATCCGGGCAGGACGCGGTGATCGAGGAGGGGTTTGCCGATCCCGTACACCAGGTTGTGGGAGAACGGCATGCAGTGATGGGTGAAGCTGCGCAACTCGACGAGTTCCGAGCCCGACCGTTCGACGACATCGACGAGTTCGTCACGCCGGTAGAGCCGCACGTGATTCGCCCAGATCCCCGCCAACGGGCCGCGGGTGATGTGGCGGCCGGTCGTCCGTTCGAGCGTTCGATTGATCGGGTCCCACCAGAACGGGTAGTCGGCGTGCGGCACGGTGATCGCGATCGTGCCACCCGGCCGGACGACGCGTGCCACCTCCCGCAACGCAACCGAATCGTCCTCGACGTGTTCGAGCACCTCGGAGCAGATGGCGGCGTCGAAGGTGTCGTCCGCGAAGGGCAGATGTTCGATGGGCGACCGCACGAGTGGCGCGTCCGGCAGCTCGGACCGCGCGACGGCGATGGTGTCGCCGTCGAGCTCGACCCCGGTGATCGACGACGTCGGTGCCAGGTGCCGGTAGCGAGCGAGGTAGAAGCCGCGGCCGCACGGCACGTCGAGGACGAGCGCACCGGGGGTCGGCGGGATCCACCCCATGATCGTCGTCACCCGCCGCCGGAACGCGATGTCCGCCTCGTTGCCGACCAGTCGCTCCAGGTCGGCGCGCGACGGCACCGGGACGCCGTCAGCGGTCGGCGGCGACACGGAGCACCTTCTCGTACCGCTGGACGGTCTGGTCGAAGCCGAGCGCCGCCTCGATCTCGGCCGGTGTGCGGGTGAACGACGACGGGTCGGCGATCACCTCGACCAAGGCGTGACCGAAGGCGAGGTGGTCGCCACGCGGCACCAGGCGGCCCATCCCGGTGGTGCCGACCGGGACCCGGGCACCGTCGATGTCGCTCGCGACGACCGGGGTGCCACACAGCATCGCCTCGACCTGGACCAACGCGAAGCATTCGGTATCGCTCGGGAGGATCACGACGTCGCAGGCCGCATACACGTCGGCCAGCTCCTGCGTGTCGGTGAGGAGGCCGAGGAACGTGAGATGGTCGCGTCGCTCGCGCACGAGATCGGCGCATCGATCCCAGGTGTCCTCGTACGGGATGACGTGCTGCCCGGCGAAGACCAGGCGGGCCGAGGGGTGTACATCCCGGACGACGTCGAGGGCGAGCAACGCGACATCGGGGCGCTTCTCCTCGACGAACCGACCGACGAACCCGACGATCGGGCCGCCGCCCCATGCCTGCCGCAGAGCGGCGACCCGCTCCGGACGCGGCGCCGGTATCCGAACCGGAGGAGGGATGACCTCGATCCGTTCCCGGAACGGAGCCAGGTACGACGACGCTCGGGCGTAGTCGTCGGAGTAGGCCACGATCGACGCGGCACGGCGCGCCGCAATGTTCCAGCCCGATCGAACGACCCGTTCGATCCATCGGTTCCGCCTGTTGTCGGGCAGCACCAGGTCGCCGTGGTGCGTCAGGACGAGTGGCCGCCGACGAACCCGGCAGAGGAGGGCGACGACGGGCAGCTCGAGCATCGGTGAATGCAGGTGGACGACGTCGGCGTGCGACATCTCCTTCCACATCACCACCGGATGGAACGGCATCACCATCCCGCGACTCACCCGGATCGGTGCCCAGAGCCGGCGGACGACGACACCCGACTCCTCCGCCCGTCGGGGATAGGAGCGGTCGTGGCGTGCGGTCACGACCGTGACGTCGGTGCCGGTCCGTACCAACTCCTCGGCGAGCCGCTCGGCGTACAGGGTCAGGCCCGTGCGGTGCGGCGTGTAGTACTGCACCGCCGCCAGCACCCGGAGCCCGCCATCGGGACGATGCCTCGGTCGACGACGGACGCCCGCGGCGACGGTGTCGCGGAGCGAGCGGGCAGATCCGACCAGGAGGCGCTTCGGCACGAGCGACGACCGCCCGTGCACCCGTACGCGGCTGGTGACGGGAACCTCCGCCAACCGACCACCCGTCCGCGCGACGTCGACGGCGAGGAGGATCGACGGGGCGAATGCCGTACTCGGCATCGCGTCGAGGGCCCGAGCGAGCGTGTCGTGACGGACGAGCTTGCACGGCGTGTTGGCGTCGGCGATCCGCTGCCGCGCCGACGCGAACGCGACCTGGCGGAGGACCCACGTGACGAAACGGCGGACCGGTGGCGACGAGCGGTTCGTCCGCACGCCGAGCACGAGGTCAGCGTCGTGCCGTGCCGCCCAGAGGAGCCGGAGCTGGTCGGCGGGAACCTCGTCGTCACTGTCGAGATGTGCCACCCAGGTTCCGCGCGCCGCCTCCCAGCCGATCCGGAGCGCCGGGCCGTGCCCGACGTTCTCCGGAAGGCGGATCAGCACGATGTTCGGTTCGTCGATCGCCATGCGTTCGACCAGATCGGCGGTGTGATCGGTCGACGCGTCGTCGACCACGGTCAGGATCCACCGGTCGTCGACGAGCGAGCGAAGAGTCGCCACCGCGTCACGGACCGACTTCTCGATGTTGTCCGCCTCGTCGTGTGCCGGCATGACGAGCGACAACTCGATCTCCCGCGTGGTC
>JAGQSS010000275.1:0-2067 GCA_020439405.1 Ilumatobacter sp.
AGCACGGGTGCCATCTGCCGGTCGGTCTCGACCTCGATCCGCTCACGGAGTTCGCGACCGGCGGGGGTGAAGGCGCCCTCGGCGATCAGTCCCTTCGAGACGAGTGACGCCTCACCGTCGTCGAACTGTTCCGGCGTCCAGCCGCGCGTGCGTGCGTACGAACGCAGCGGGAGCCCCCAGTAGAGCTCGGTCAGCAGACCGATCTCGATCGCGTCGAGGTCGGCGGTCACCCAGGCGGCGATATGGCTGTCGCCGCGGAACTCGCGCAATGTGTCGCCGAAACGGAACACACGACCCCACGGGTGATCGGGGACGTCGAGCGCCGTCAGGCCGGCGGTCAGCGCTCGGCCCTCGGTTCGGACGGCACCCGCGGCTCGGCCCAACGCGTCGCCCACGCGATCGAGTCCGTCCGGGTCGGGACCGAGGAGCTGCTCGAGGTGGGCCAGCGCTCCCTCGTCGCGGGCGTCGCGGATCGTGTCGGCGTCGGTCAGGGTCCAGCCGTGGGCGACCGCCGGGACGACGACGTCGGTCCGGAACACGCCGAACGCGGCGGCGACGACCTGGCCCGGCACCTGACCGAGCAGGCTGCCGCGACTCGTGAAGTACGCCGGTCCGTCGGGACCGGCCACCCCGTTGAACTCACCGGGGCTCGGTGCGAAGCCGAGCGCCTCGTACCGCTGGTGGCACTCGGGTGCGAAATAGACCTGGCCGATCACGGGTTCGAGCGCGCCGCCGAGCAATCGGGCGGGGGAGGGCTGATTCGACATCGTGCGAGCCTCGCAGGAGGGGTGCGCCACGGACGAGCCGCAGGCATCGTCGCCGTGCGATGTCGTGTGCGAGTCTGGCGACATGACGACACGCTTCGAGGTGCAGCGAGCGATCGCCGCCGACCCGTCCACGATCTTCGAGATCCTGCGGAGCCCGGAGGGCCATGTCCGGATCGACGCGTCGGGGATGCTGATGTCGGCCGACGGCGAGCCGGCGTCGGCGGTGGGTGACACGTTCGTCGTCCACATGGACCGGGAGGCGTTGAACGACTATCCGCTCGGTCTGTACGACGTCACGATCGTGATCTCCGCGTACGAGCAGGATCGCGAGATCGCCTGGACGATCGAGGGCCAGATCCAGCCGCCGATCGGTCACGTCTACGGGTACCGCCTCGAGCCGATCGACGGCGGCACACTCGTCACGAGCTACTACGACTGGAGCGACATCCATCCGCAGTGGAAGGAAGCCGACATCTTCCCGATCCTGCAGGAGGGTGCGCTCCGGGCCACGCTCGGCATCCTGGCTCGCACCGTCGCCCCGGGGTTGCCACGCCCCGGTGCCTGAATCCGACGTCGTCGACGGGAGGCACCGTCCGTAGCCTGTCGCAGTGACCGTCGTCCAGCCTCCCCCCGCTGCCGAACGGCCCCGCCTCGAGCTGGGGTCGAAGGGCTTCATCGCCGTCATCTCGATGTGCATGGCGGTGACGGCGCTCGGGATCGACACGATCCTCCCGGCCTACGACGACATCCGGGCGTCGCTCGGGCTCGACCCCGACGCCACCGAGGTCACCGGCCTGGTGACCTTCTACTTCATGGGCAACTCGTTCGGGTTGCTGCCCGCCGGCCTGCTGAGCGACCGGTTCGGTCGCAAGGCGGTGATGTGGGGTGGGTTGGGCCTGTACGTGGTCGGCGCGATCGGTTCGGCGCTCGCGCCGTCGCTGGGCGTCATGTTCCTGTTCCGGTTCCTCTGGGGGCTCGGCGGCGCCGGTCCGCGGGTGGCCTCGCTCGCCATGATCCGCGACGGGTTCGCCGGCGAACAGATGGCGAAACAGATGTCGTCGGCGATGGCCGTGTTCCTGCTCGTCCCCGCCGTCGCACCGGCGATGTCGGCCGGGATCCTGTCGATCGCCTCGTGGCAGTGGGTGATGTGGACGTGTGCGATCGCCGCCGTCGTGGTCGCGACGATGGTGACCCGTCTGCCCGAGACGTTGCCCACCGAGGGCCGTCGTCAGCTGGCCGGCCCCTCGGTGTGGCGCAGCCTGCGTGCCGTGTTCGCCGCACCCAGCACCGTCCTGGTACC
>JAGQSS010000275.1:2158-4934 GCA_020439405.1 Ilumatobacter sp.
TGGCGAGCCACCGTTCTGGCTGTTCGTGGTGCTCATCTCCGCGGTGCTGTTCTGTCAGCAGCTCCTCATCCCGAACATCAACGCCGCCGCGATGCGCCCCTTGGCCGACGTCGCCGGCACCGGCGCCGCCGTGCTCGGCATGGTGTCGGGCGTGCTCGGTGCGGTGATCGGCGAGCTGATCAACCGTCGCTTCGACGGGACGATCACGCCGCTGGCGATCGGGTTCGTCGTCGCCGGTGCCGTCGCGATGGCGGCGTGGCGTCGGGCCGAGACGGTTCGCGTCGACGTCTGACGATCAGGCCGGCGGTTCGAACGGCTCGACGTCGGGATCGAACGGATCGAACGGCGAGGCGTCGAGTGCGAGCTCGGTCAGTTCCTCGTCGGTGAAGGTCACGCGATCGAACGCGTCACGTTCGTCGACACCGTCATCGTTCGCGCCGCCGGCGTCGCCCGGAACGCGTCCGAGGAGACGCCGCCCGTCTCGCCCTGCCATGGATGCTCACAGTACGTCATCCGAACGACCCCGTCGACCACGAAGCGCGTTCAGCC
Organism: Ilumatobacter sp.; assembly: GCA_020439405.1. Classification (GTDB taxonomy): domain Bacteria; phylum Actinomycetota; class Acidimicrobiia; order Acidimicrobiales; family Ilumatobacteraceae; genus Ilumatobacter. The sequence continues at coordinate 2,708 of JAGQSS010000275.1, forward strand.
GATGGCGGCGATCGCGTCGGCGACCGCGAGGATGCGCTTGGCGTTCTCGACGTGGAGGTTCTCGACCATCCGACCGTCGACCGTGACGACGCCGCGACCTTCGGCCTCGGCCTCTTCGAAGGCAGCGATGACGCGGCGGGAGAAGTCGACCTCGTCGGCCGACGGTGCCCAGACCTCGTTCGCCGGATCGACCTGGCTCGGGTGGACGAGCGTCTTGCCGTCGAACCCCATCGCCTTGCCCTGTTCGGCCTCGACGAGGAAGCCGTCCGGGTCGCGGACGTCGTTGTAGACGCCGTCGAGGATCGCCTTGCCGGCCTCGCGTGCGCCGAGCAGTGCCATCGCCAGGTGCGGCACGAGCGGGGTGCGCTCGGGGAGGACGCCGGTGCGGAGTTCCTTGGCGAGGTCGTTGTTGCCCATCACCAGCACGTTGACCCGTGGGTGGTGGGCGATCGCGCGGACGTCCATGATCGCGGTCGGGGTTTCGATCATCGCCCAGATCGTCATCTCGGCCGGTGCGCCGGCGGCGTCGAGCCGCTGTTCGATCTCGTCGAGGTAGGCGACCGAGTTGACCTTCGGGATGACGACCGACGCGGCGCCCGACGTGGCGGCAGCGGCGAGGTCGTCGGCGCCCCACGGGGTGTCGAGGCCGTTGCAGCGGATCGTGATCTCGCGGTGCCCGTACTCACCCGACTGCGCCGCGGCGACAGCGTTGGCGCGTGCCGCCTCCTTGGCGTCGGGTGCGACGGCGTCCTCGAGGTCGAAGATCAGCGCGTCGCACGCGATCGCCTTCGCCTTCTCGAGTGCGCGCTCGTTGGACGACGGCATGTACAGGACGGATCGGCGTGGGCGTTCGTCGCTCATCGGTGGTCTCTCCTCGGGGATCGGTCGTCGGGGTTCAGAACCCGTAGGCCTCGGCCAGTTCGGGGTCGCGGTCGGCGAGCTCCTTCGCGAGCGAGAGGACGACCTGACATTGCTTGCACGAGGCGTCGTCCTCCATCTTGCCGTCGAGCATGATCGCGCCGGTGCCGTCGCCCATCGCCTCGACGACGCGGCGGGCGTGGGCGACCGATTCGGGCGACGGCGAGAACACGCGCTTCGCGATGTCGATCTGCTTCGGGTGCAACGACCAGGCGCCGACGCAGCCGAGCAGGTAGGCGTTGCGGAACTGGTCTTCGCAGGCGACGACGTCGGCGATGTCGCCGAACGGACCGTAGTAGGGGAGGATGCCGGCGGTGCCGCAGGCGTCGACCATGCGCGCGATCGTGTAGTGCCAGAGATCCTGCTGGTAGATCGTGCGGTCGCTGTCGATGTCGCCGTCGATGGGGTCTTGACGGACGAGATAGTCGGGGTGGCCGCCACCGACGCGGGTCGTCTTCATGCGACGGTTGGCGGCGAGGTCGGCCGGGCCGAGCGACAGTCCCTGCATGCGGGGCGACGCCAGGCAGATCTCCTCGACGTTCGCGACGCCGCGGGCGGTCTCGAGGATCGCATGCACCATCAGCGGCTCGGAGAGGCCGGCCTTCGCCTCGAGCTGGGCCAGCAGGCGGTCGACGTAGTGGATGTCTTCCGGGCCCTCGACCTTCGGGATCATGATGACGTCGAGCGCCTCACCGGCTTCGAGCACGGCGGCGGTCAGGTCGTCGAGACACCACGGCGAGTCGAGGCTGTTGACGCGGGTCCAGAACTGGGTCTCGCCGAACTCGGTGTTCTGCGCCACCTCGACGAGGCCGGCACGGGCTGCTTCCTTGTCGGTGGCCGGCACACCGTCCTCGAGGTTGGCGAGCAGGACATCGACCTGCGGGACGATGTCGGGCACCTTGCTCCGCATCTTCTCGTTCGAGGGCGGGAAGAAGTGGATCATCCGGCTCGGTCGGAACGGGATCTCGTGCCGCGGCGCGGGTGCGCCGACGGCGAGCGGCTTGAAGAAGTCCTTGGGCGAACGCACGTGTTCGACGATACCGACCGGTAACCGGTGCGGAGAAAGCGGTCGTCGTCGATACTGGGCCGATGGAGTCCGCCCCGATCGATCTCCCGCACGACCTGTCCGACGCGGAGGTCCGTGTCCTCGGCTGCCTCGTCGAGAAGGAAGCGACCGTCCCCGACAGCTATCCACTCACGGTCAACTCGTTGCGGACGGCGTGCAACCAGTCGACGAGCCGCGACCCGGTCGTGTCGTACGACGATCACACCGTCGAACAGGCCCTGGCCGCACTGCGGGCCCGCGGGC
>JAGQSS010000276.1:0-1903 GCA_020439405.1 Ilumatobacter sp.
CGTCGCTCACCGCGGCGCTGCCCGATCCGTCGTCCACGCCGGACGTCTTCGAGACCGGCAACACCCAGACCGCCACCTTCACCGCCGTGGGCGCGTACAGCGACCTCACGGCGAACTACGACGAACTCGGCGGCGACGCGCTGCTCCAGGGCTTCGTCGAGGCCGGCTCGGTCGGCGACAGCGTGTACTCGCTGCCGTACTACTTCGGCTCGCGCTTCGCGTGGTACCGCAAGGACCTGTACGAGGCGGCCGGCGTCGAGGTGCCCGCCACCCTTGCCGACTTCACCACGGTCAACGCAACCCTGAAGGAAGCCGGCTCGGGTGCCTACCTCCCGGGTCAGGACTGGCGTGACGGCATCGCGTGGATCTTCGCCAACGGCGGCGACCTCGCGACCTACGACGGCGGCGAGTGGACCGCCACCCTGTCGTCGCCCGAGTCGATCGCCGGCATGGAGATGTGGCAGGAACTGTTCCTGACCGCCTCCGTCGCGGGTGCCACCGACACCGACGCCACCGCCTACCAGGCGATCAACGACGACTTCCTGCCGAACACGGCCGTCGCCACCACGCTCGCGCCGAACTGGGCGTACTGGAGCCTCGGCGACATCTCGGAGAACGACGCCGGCGAGGCCGTCGCGACCTGGAACCCCGACACGTTCGGTGCGTACGCGCTCCCCGGCGTCGACGGTGGTGTCGCCCCCGTGTTCGCCGGTGGCTCGAACATCGGCATCTCGGCAGCGTCCGAGAAGCAGGAGTCGGCACTCGAGCTGATGAAGATCATCTTCTCGGACGAGTACCAGACGATCCTGGCCGAGAACGGCCTCGGCCCGGCGAACACCGACTTCGGTTCGGTCTACGTCGACTCGGCCGCCGACCCCGAGATCGCCCAGATCTCGCTCGACACGGCCGCCGCCGCCAAGCTGACCCCGGCCGCCCCGGGCTGGACGTCGGTCGAAGAGCAGCAGCTCCTCGAGCAGTACTTCCAGGCGGTTGCCGAGGGTGGCGACGTCGCCTCGCTCGCCGCTGAGTACGACGACAAGATCAACGCCGTCATCAACGGCTGATCACCCCTGATCCCCGTCGATCGTGCGGGCGGGCGGCACCCCCGTCCCGCCCGCACGATCACGGCGGATCGTCCCCGATTCACCACGCGACCCACAGAAAGGCCAGACATGTCGATCGTCGCACCAACGAAGCCCGACACCGCACCGGCCGAGCGGTCGCGTTCGCGCTCGTCGAAGCTGCCCTTCTGGCTGATCGTGCCCGCCGTCGGCGCACTGATCGTCGGCCTCGCCTACCCGATGGGCTGGCAGATCCTGAACTCGATGCGCGAGTACGGGCTCAAGCAGCAGTTCGGCGAGGCTGCTCCGTGGATCTGGTTCGACAACTACACGAACCTCCTGACCGACACTTTCTTCTGGACGGTCGTCGGACGCTCGCTCGTCTTCATGGCCGTCACGGCGCTCGCCACGATGGCGCTCGGCATCGGGCTCGCACTCCTCATGAAGGCGGCGCCGGCCTGGTCGCGAGTCGTGCTGCAGTCGGCCCTCCTGCTGGCCTGGGCGATGCCGATCGTCGCCCAGATGACCGTCTGGAGCTGGCTCATCGACCAGCGCAACGGCGTCCTCAACTACCTGCTCTCCAAGCTGCCCGGCGTCGACATGATCGGCCACAACTGGCTCGAGGAGCCGATCAGCTTCTTCTTCGTCGCCTCGGTGATCATCACCTGGGCGTCGGTCCCGTTCGTCGCGATCTCGGTCTACGCGGCGCTCACACAGGTGAGCGACGAAGTCCTGGAGGCCGCCCAACTCGACGGGGCGAACAGCCGCCAGGCGCTGTTCTACATCATCATGCCGATCATCCGCCCGGTGCTGATCATCCTGCTCCTGCTGCAGTTCATCTG
>JAGQSS010000276.1:2001-4915 GCA_020439405.1 Ilumatobacter sp.
GTCGCCAGGCGCTGTTCTACATCATCATGCCGATCATCCGCCCGGTGCTGATCATCCTGCTCCTGCTGCAGTTCATCTGGGACCTGCGCGTCTACGCCCAGATCCAGCTGCTCCAAGATCTCGGTCCGGTCGGTGACGACTACGACCTGCTCGGCACCTACATCTTCGGCCTCGGTATCGGTCAGGGCCAGTTCGGGCGTGCCGCCGCGGCTGCCATGATCGTGCTCGTCATCACGCTCTGCGTGAGCGGCTTCTACGTCCGTGAACTGCTCAGGGAGGACACCGGATCATGAATCGCCGGATCAAGCGCTACCTCGCAGCCCTTGCCGCCGTCCTCATCGCGATCGTCTGGGCGTTCCCCGTCTATTGGATGATCAACTCGTCGTTCCTGACGCCGCTCACCATCAGCGCGCTCGAGCCGACGTTCGTTCCCTTCGGCGGCACCCTGCAGAACTACCGCGAGGTCACCACCGAGACGCCGTTCGTCGAGGCGCTCACGATGTCGCTCATGGTCGTCGCCGTCGCACTCGTCGTCTGCATCGCGTTCGCGACGCTCGCCGCGCTCGCCATCTCGCGCTTCCGCTTCAAGGGACGCAAGACCTTCGTCCTCACGATCATCCTCGTCCAGATGCTCCCGGCCGAGGCGATGTTCATCGCCCAGTACAAGATGATCTCCGGCATGGGCCTGCTGAACTCGCTGGCCGGCATCTCGATCATCTACATCGCGATGGTCGTCCCGTTCACGATCTGGATGCTGCGCGGGTTCGTCACCGGCGTCCCGATCGAACTCGAAGAGGCCGCCATGGTCGACGGGTGCACCCGCCTCGGTGCCTTCCGCCGGATCACGTTCCCCCTCATCGTCCCGGGCCTCGTCGCATCGGGTGTGTTCGCGTTCATCCAGGTGTGGAACGAGTTCGCCCTCGCCTCGGTGCTCCTGACCGACGACGACGCCCAGACCCTCCCGCTCTGGCTGCGCGACATCGCCCAGCAATCGAACCTCGGAGCACCCGAATGGGGTCAGATCATGGCGGGCTCGGTGCTCGTCGCCGTGCCGGTCATCATCTTCTTCGTGATCGTGCAGGGCCGCATGGCGCAGGGCCTCGTCGGCGGCGCCGTCAAGGGCTGAGCGACCGGTCGCCCTTCCGACCGCACTTCAGCCCTGCTGGAGGAGGCCCATCGGGAGGCCGGTGCCGCGGAGGAACGAGGTCTCGTTCAGGGTGACGATCGATCGGATGCCCGACCTCGACGCCGCCACCCGGTGGATCGACGTGTAGTTGGGGTAGAAGAACCCGGGCGGTTCGGTCGGGAGCCCCAGCACCGACGCGACGAACGTGTTGATGACACCGCCGTGGCAGACGACGGCGGCGTTCTCGCCCGGATGGGCGTCGATGATGCCGCCGATCGACGAGACGACCCGCGTCACGAACTCGGCTGGGTCGTCCGCCTGATCGAGGCTGCTCATGTAGTCGAGGAACCGTGGGTCGCCTGCCGCCTTCAGCTCTTCGAGCGGGATGTACTCGCTGGCGTTGCGGTCGAACTCGGCGACCCCGTCGACGACGACCGGCTCGACGCCGAGCGCACGCGCCAACGGCTCGGCGGTCTGGCGGGCACGCCGCATCGGGCTCGTGTAGACGGCGTGGATCGGTTCGGTGGCCAGATAGGCCGCCAGGTGTTCGGCCTGACGGTGTCCGTCCTCGGTGAGGTCGGGATCGGCCGGGCCGTCGGTGTTCTCCCGTCGTTCGGGGAGGGCGTGGCGGATGAGCAGCAGCTGCACGACGGAGCAGGTGTCAGAGGATGTAGCGGTCGCCGGTGGCGCGGACGGTGATGTCGCCGACCGACACGCCCCAAGGCTGGTCGATGGCGTACAGGATCTGATCGACGAGATCCTCGGGGTCGAGGACAGCGTTCCGCGGGCTGTCGCGGTCGAGCTGCTCCGGTTCGACGTCACCCGACCGGAACCCGGTCAGCACGCCGAGATACTCGCCGGCGTTCTGGCCGAGGATGCCGACGACGGCGGCCGGATTGACGACACCGCCGCCGAGGCCGGTTCCGGGCACCCCGGTCGGCTTGACGATCGTCACCTTGATCCTGCCCTGGGTCTCGACCCGGAACGATTCGGACATCGTGTTGACGGCGGCTTTCGTGGCGCCGTAGACCGCGGCGCCGACGACCGGGGCGTTGCCGTAGATCGACGACAGGTTCACGATGTGCCCACGACCCTGGGCGATCATCTGGTCGTGCGCGGCGACCATGCCGTGCAGCACGCCCTTGATGTTGATGTCGATGCAGCGATCCCACGCGGGCGCCGCCTGCTCATGATCGGAGAAGAAGGCGAGCGGCATCGTGCCGGCGTTGTTCACCAGCACGTCGACCGCCCCGAATACGTCGACTGCCTGCGTCACGAGCGACTTCATCGCGTCGAGGTCGGTCACGTCGGTCTCGACCCCGATCGCCGTGCCGCCGGCGCCTTCGATCGACGCCACCACCTCGGCCACGCCGTCGGCCGAGACGTCGCTCACCACGACCCGCGCACCGCGGGCGGCGGCGCCGGCGGCGAGGAGACGACCGAACCCGCCGGCCGCGCCGGTGATGGCGACCACGCGTCCGTCGAGATGTCCGTTGCCAGCTGCCATTGTCCGCTCCTCGGTTCGTCCTCGGAGCAGATTGTCAGACGGGCGGCGCAGGCGTCGGCTCGTGCCGGCCGAACGCTCGGTTCCGCTACCGACCCGGAACGGCGTGGCGCTCGAGATCGGCGAGATCGATGTACTCGAGGGCGCTGACGTGGGTGGCCTCCAGCACGACGGGGCAGGCCCGGCCCGCCGTCAGGGCCTCGGCCCAGCGGTCGGCGCACACGCACCATTGATCGCCTTCCGACAGACCGGCGAATCCGTACTGGGGCATCGGCGTCGACAGG
>JAGQSS010000277.1:0-2630 GCA_020439405.1 Ilumatobacter sp.
GAGCCGCTCCTGGAACTCTTCGACCATGTCGGGCTCGGGAGCAGGTCCGACCTCGGCGCCGCTCTCCTCGACGGCGATCGCCTGCTCGATGTAGGCCGGGATCACCTCGGCGAGTCGCCGCACATCGTCGACGGACGTGAACTGCATGCGCTTCCCCGACCGCGAGTTGGGGCCTTGGTCGTGGAGCACGCCTTCGGTGTCGTCGAGCAGGGCCCCCTTCACGAACAGCAGCGCCAGGAAGTTCTTGAACTCCTGGACGATGACGAGGTTGGAGCCACCGTGGGCGTACGTGGGCTTGCCCCACTTGATCGCCTCGTCGAGCTTGCAGCCGAGCAGGATCGTGCGGAGTGCCCGGATCTCGTCGGGCCAGCCGGTGCTCGCTGCCAGATAGGCATCGACGTCGTCGAAGTGCTCCATCCTCGGGATCGTAAACGAATGGGGTCTCCGACCCGATCAGTCGCCTTCGGTTTCGGCCTCGTCGCGGGCGAGTTCGTCGGGGCCCGGCATGGGCGGCCGGATGAATCGGTACACCGATCGACCCATGATGTGCGTGCCGACGGTGCCGGCGATCAACTGGAGCGCGACGACGAGCAGCGACACGATGACCGCCGGGGTGGTCCGGATCGTCAGCGCCGTGCCGACACCGATCAACAGGACACCGAGCGCCGGCGCCTTGGCGGCGGCGTGCATCCGGGCGTATGTGTCGTCGAAGCGGACGGCACCGATGCCGGCCAGCATGATGAACACGGCGCCGAGCACGAGGCAGATGCCGCCGGCGATGTCGAGCACGTCGTCCATCACTCACCCCCTCGCTGTTCGACGTAGCGGGCGATCGCACCCGTCGCGACGAAGCTGAGCAACGCCACGACGAGCAGGCTGTCGATGCCGATCGGCGAACGGCTGTCGGCGGCACCGACGAAGATGCCGCTCATGATCGTGATCAGCAGTCCGTCGAGCGCGACCATTCGGTCGGGCACCGTCGGGCCCCGGAAGACTCGGTAGAGGAAGCAGGCGGCGGCGATCGACAGCAGGACGATGGCGACGGTGGTCACGACGATTCCTCCTCGCCGCCGGCCGGGACGACGGGCACGCCGTCGGGAACGTCCTCGCCGAGTTGTTCGGCGAGCTGCTGACGTGCCTCGAGCGACCCGAACGCGCGAACGGCGAGCTCTTCGAGGTGCAGGAGATCGCGTCGAACCTGCCCGAGGTCGTGGAGGTGCAACACGTTGACGTACAACACGGCGGGATCGCCCTCGACCTCGATCGTCATCGTGCCGGGCGTGAGTGTGATCACGTTGGCGACGACCATCATCGAGATCGGCGAGGTGGTTCGGAGCGGCACGGCGACCACACCGTTGTGGATCGAGTTGGTCGGCGTCACGATCTCCCACGCCAGCACGAGATTCGACTCGACGAGCTTCACGAAGACGTAGCCGATGAAGTAGATCAACGCGAACGGGCGGATGCGCGCCGTCTGTGTGCTGCGCCGCTTCGCCAGGCGGGGCAGGCGGGCGAACGAGAGCACGAACAGCGCGACGACGAAACCGCTCACCACATTGGCGACCGACAGGTCGCCCCAGAGCAGCACCCACAGCACGATCAGCCAGAGGATCGACCACGAGGCACGCATGCCGGCGAAGCGGTTCACGGCGTCGCCCCTTCCTCGTCGACCTCGTCGTCGATCTGATCGACCTCGTCGTCGTAGGTGAGTTCGAACTTGACTTCGTCGTCGACCTCGTCGTCGCCGAGGACCGCGGCGATGTAGCCGCGCGGCTCCAGCAGTTCGATGCTCGCCCGTTCCGATACGTCGTACAGCTCACCGGCGAAGACGCTCACGCCGATCGACGAGAGTGCCAGCGCCGCGGTCGGCACGATCATGCCGATCGGTGCGCCCAGCCGGTTCGGGATGCGCTCCGACTCGGGTGCCAGGTACTGCGGCTCTTCCTCGGCCTCCCCCCAGAACACGCCCGACCAGATCTTCGTCATCGAGAACAGGGTGAGCATGCCCACGAACAGGCTGGCGCCGACGACGAGCCATTCACCGGCGTCGAGGCCGGCGTCGGCGAGCGCGAACTTGGCCAGGAAGCCTGAGAACGGTGGCAGGCCGGCCAGGCTCAGCGCCGGCACGGCGAACAGCACGGCGATCACCGGCGCCGATCGCACGAGACCGCCGACCTCGGAGAGTCGGCTCGAACCGGCCCGACGGGCGACGAGTCCGGCGACCAGGAACAGGGCGGTCTTCACGATGATGTGGTGGACGATGTAGAACACGGCGCCCGCGACACCGGCGACGGTGAACAGCCCGAGACCGAAGATCATGTAGCCGATCTGGCTGATGATGTGGAACGCCAGGATGCGCTTCATGTCGTCCTGGGCGATGGCACCGAACACGCCGACGACCATCGTGAGGACCGCCACCACCAGCAAGACCGTGCCCATGTAGTCGGGACGGTCGAAGAGCAGTGTCTGGGTGCGGATGATGGCGTAGACGCCGACCTTGGTGAGGAGGCCCGCGAACACGGCGACGACCGGGCCGGGGGCGGTCGGATAGCTGTCGGGCAGCCAGAAGAACAGCGGGAACAGGCCGGCCTTGATGCCGAACACGACGAGCATCGCCAGCGCGAGCATTG
>JAGQSS010000277.1:2728-4910 GCA_020439405.1 Ilumatobacter sp.
CTGTCGGGCAGCCAGAAGAACAGCGGGAACAGGCCGGCCTTGATGCCGAACACGACGAGCATCGCCAGCGCGAGCATCGCCTTCACCTCGGGGTCGAGTTCGGCGATGCGCACCGACAGGTCGGCCATGTTGACGGTGCCGGTCGCGGTGTAGATCCAGGCGAGCGTCGTGATGAACAGCGCCGACGCGACGAGGCTGATGACGACGTAGCTCATGCCCGACCGCACCTGATCGGGGCGTCCGCCGAGGGTGATCAGCACATAGCTCGCGGCGAGCATCATCTCGAACGCGACGAACAGGTTGAACAGGTCGGCGGTGACGAAGCTGCCCATCACGCCGGCGGCCAACACCAGGTAGACGGGGTGGAACGCGACGCGCCGACGTTCCTCGCCTGCCTGACCGATCGCGTACACCTGGACGGCCAGGAGGACGAGCGCCGACACGGCGAGCATCAGGCCGGCCAGTCGGTCGACGACGAGGGTGATGCCGAACGGCGCCGGCCAACCGCCGTCGCGGTGGACGATGAAGCCCTGGTCGTCGGCACCGATCAGCAGGGCGACGCTGATGCCGAACACCGCCGTGAGCGAGACCACGGCGACGACGCGCTGTGCCCAGTGCCAACGGCCGACGACGATCGAGATCGCCGCGCCGAGCAGCGGGATCGCGATCGTGAGCGGGATCAGCGCGCTCATACCGGCTGCTCCTGATCCTCGTCGTCGTCATCCTCTTCGGCTTCGCGCTGCTCGGCCACGAGGCGGGCCACGATGCGGTCCTCGATGTCGTCCTCGACTCGGTCGTCGCGGGTGAGCTGCCAACTGCGGAAGCCGAGGGCGAGCAGGAAGATCGTCACACCGAAGGTGATGACGATCGCGGTCAGTGCGAGCGCCTGGGGGAGCGGGTCGGCGTAGTCGTCCGGGTTCGCGCCCTCGGGCACGATCGGCGCCGGGCCGGGACCGCCGCCCGACACGAGCAGCAGGAGGTTCGCGCCGTGGCCGAGCAGGCCGATGCCGATGATGATGCGCGACAGGCGACGCTGCATCAGCAGGAACGATCCGCAGGCGAACAACGCAGCGGCGACGAAGGCGATGAGGACCGTCACGTCGTCGCCCCTTCCGCCAGCTCGGCCTCCTTGGTGGGCACGGCGTCTTCGCCGAACGCCTCGTACGCCATCAGCACCAGGCCGACGACGACGAGATAGACGCCGATGTCGAACGGCAGCGCCGAGGTCACCTTCACCTTGCCGAGCAGAGGCAGCTCGTCTTCCCACTTGGCGTGCTCGAGGAACGACTCGCCGAGGAGCAGCGGGATGATCGCGGTGACGACGGAGATCGCGAGACCGGTGCCGAGGACGATCCACGGTTTCGGTCGGACCGACCGTCGCACGGAGGACACGCCACCCGCGACGTACCGGAGGCTGATCGCCACTCCGGCCGTCAGACCGCCGACGAACCCGCCGCCGGGCTGGTTGTGGCCGGCGAACAGGAAGTAGACCGACAGCACCATGATGCTGGCGAACAGCACGCGGGCCGACACGTCGACGACGGGGAGCCGGGCGAACGAGGGGACCGCGGTCGTGGGCGGGGCGGCGACGTCGTCGCTGTCGCCCGGCCGTCGGGCGACCCGTGCGAGCGCCACGACACCCAGCGCGGCGATGACGAGCACCGTGATCTCGCCGAGCGTGTCGGCACCGCGGAAGTCGACGAGGATCACGTTCACGACGTTGTGGCCGTCGCCCGAGCCGACCGACTGGCGCACCATGTCGTCGGCGATGTCGGCCTCGACCACGTCGTTGCGAGCGGCGGCCGTGACCAGCGCCGTGACGAACACCGTCACGCCGACGGCGGCGGCGATCACGATGCGCAGCGGCAGTGCGATCGCGACCCGGCGATCTTCGAACCGGCTCGGGAGGAACCGGAGCACCAGCACGAACATGACGGTCGTCAGGACCTCGATCGCAAATTGGGTGAGGGCGAGGTCGGGGGCGCCCTGCGCGACGTAGAACCCCGCCATGCCGAACCCGACGCCGCCGAGCATCAGGGCGGCGGCGATACGCCGGTGGACGACCGTCGCGCCGATCGCAGCAGCCAGGACGATGCCGGCGAGCGGGACGTGGATCGGGGTGCCGATCCACTCGGGCCACTCGCCGAGGGCGGCGAACGCCGGGATCGCGATCGACACGGCG
>JAGQSS010000278.1 GCA_020439405.1 Ilumatobacter sp.
TGAACAGCACCACGTCGAGCAATACGACCATGCCGCCGACGAACGCCGCGACGGCGACGATGCGGAAGTACCACGGCACCGAATCGGTCGCCGCCAGCACGCCGACCGCGAGGGTCACCGCGACCGCGACGATCCAGCGGATCCACGTCCGCCACGACAGGCGGAGGGCGACGGTGGGCACGGTCGGTTAGAGGTACTGGCCGGTCTGGGTGCGTTCGATCGTGCGACCGCCGAGCGGGTCGTGGTCGTCGCCCTGGTTGACGAGGGTGCGGATGAACACGATCCGCTCGCCCTTCTTGCCCGAGATCTTGGCCCAGTCGTCGGGGTTCGTGGTGTTCGGCAGGTCCTCGTGTTCCTTGTACTCCTGCTTGATCGAGGCGACGAGGTCGTCGGTGCAGACGCCGCGTGCTCCCCCGCCGATCACCCGCTTGATCGCGAGCTTCTTCGCGCGACGGACGATGTTCTCGATCATGGCGCCGCTCGAGAAGTCCTTGTAGTACAGGATCTCCTTGTCGCCGTTCTGGTACGTCACCTCGAGGAACCGGTTCGCATCGTCGTCGCGGTACATCTCGTCGACCGTGCGGTCGATCATCGTCGGGACGTCCTCGCCCGCCATGATCGGGATCTCGTCGGTGAGGTACCGGGCGAAGATCGCCTTGGCCGCCTTGGCGCTCGGCCGTTCGATCTTGATCTTCACGTCGAGGCGTCCGGGGCGCAGGATCGCCGGGTCGATCAGGTCTTCGCGGTTGGTCGCCCCGATCACGATCACGTTGCGCAGGCCCTCGACACCGTCGATCTCGGCCAGCAGCTGGGGCACGATCGTCGACTCCATGTCGGAACTGATGCCCGAGCCGCGGGTGCGGAACATCGAGTCCATCTCGTCGAAGAAGACGATGACCGGCCAGCCCTCCTCGCTCTTCTCGCGTGCTCGTTGGAACACGAGTCGGATCTGGCGCTCGGTCTCGCCGACGTACTTGTTGAGCAGCTCGGGGCCCTTGATGTTGATGAAGTACGAGCGCCCCTTGCCCTCGCCCATCTTGTCGGCGACCTTCTTGGCGAGGCTGTTGGCGACCGCCTTCGCGATGAGGGTCTTGCCACAGCCCGGCGGCCCGTACAGCAAGATCCCCTTCGGTGCCGGCAGCCGGTGCTCGGCGAACAGGTCCTGGTGGAGGAAGGGCAACTCGACGGCGTCGGCGATCTCCTCGATCTGCTCGTCGAGGCCACCGATGTCGGCGTAGCTGATGTCGGGGACCTCTTCGAGGAGCAGATCCTCGACCTCGGGTCGCGGCAGCTTCTCGAGCAACATGTTCGAACGCGGATCGAGCCGGAGCATGTCGCCCGACCGGAGCCGGACACCGCGCAGCTGGCTCGCCAACTCGACGACGAGTTCGTCGTCGGCGCGGCCGACGACGATCGCCCGCACGCCGTCGTCCATCACTTCCTTGAGCGACACCACGTCGCCGGTCGTGTCGGGGCGGCGGGCGTCGATGACGTTGAAGCTCTCGTTGAGCGCCACCTCGGCGCCGATCTCGAGCAGGTCGAGGTCGATCTCGGGGTGCACCTGTACCCGCATCTTGCGGCCGCTGGTGAGGATGTCGATCGTCTCGTCGTCGTTCAGCCCGACGACGACGCCGTATGCGTTCGGCGGTTGGGTCAGCTTGTCGACCTCGTCACGGAGCGACGCGATGTGCTCGCGCGCTTCGCGCAGGGTGTAGCTCAGCTTCTCGTTCTGTGCCGTCGCCTGGGAGAGCTGCCCCTTGGTCTCGAGCAGCCGCTCCTCGAGCGAGCGGATGCGATTGGGGGTGTCGGCCAGGCGCGAACGCAGGTGGGCGTTCTCCTCCGCCGCCATGGTGAGCTGCGCCTCGAGTGCGGCGCGCTCGCTCGCCTGGTGGTCGGGCCCGCGATCGTCGCTGTTCACGCTGTCGTTCACGTCCGTTTCCTTTCCGGTCGTGTGCTCGTGATCTGAACCTACACGCGCGCTCCCGTGCTCGCGCGTCATCGAATCGCCCCGCCCACCCGGCTTCGTCCCGACCGGGCACCCCTCGGTAGGTTGCCGCCCATGACCGCCCTGCCCGCTGCGTTCGACAACACCGTGACCCGCCAACTGGGCGTCGACATTCCGATCGTGCAGGCGCCGATGGGATGGATCGCCCGGAGCCAGTTGGCGTCGGCGGTGTCCGAGGCCGGAGCCCTCGGCATCATCGAGACGTCGTCGGGCGAGCTCGACGCCGTGAAGGACGAGATCCGTCGGATGCGCGACCTGACCGACAAGCCGTTCGGGGTGAACATCGCCCAGGCGTTCGTGCGCGACCCGTCGATCGCCGAGTTCGTGATCGAGCAGGGCGTCGAGTTCGTCACGACGTCGGCCGGGTCGCCGACCAAGTACACCTCGACGCTGAAGGAGGCCGGACTCATCGTGTACCACGTCGTCCCGACGCTGCAGGCCGCCCTGAAAGCGGTCGACGCCGGCGTCGACGGCCTGATCGTCGAGGGCGGCGAAGGCGGTGGCTTCAAGTCGCCGACGCCCGTCTCGACCATGGTGCTGTTGCCCCTCGTGTGTTCGCGCGTCGACGTGCCGGTCATCGCCGCCGGTGGCATCACCGACGGCGCGACGATGGCGGCCGCCTTCGCGCTCGGGGCCCAGGGCGTCCAGATGGGGACCCGGATGGTGTCGGCCGCCGAATCGCCCGTCCACGACAACTGGAAGCAGGCGATCGTCGAGGCGGCCGAGACCGACACCGTCTTCCTGAACCAGCGCCACTCCCCCGCCCTGCGTGCGTTGCGCACCGCACGGACGACCGCCCTCGTCGATGCCGAGCACAACGTGTTCGCCGACTTCGGCAACGCCCAGGAGCTCTACTTCGGCGGCGACATGGAGGCGGCGTTCGCCCTGTCGGGCCAGGTCGCCGGTCGGATCGACGCGGTCCGCCCGGTGGCCGACATCATCGCCGACACGGTACGCGAGTTCGGCGAGGTCGTCGCCCGCCTCGCCGGGTGACCGGCGGCGCCTCGGGACCTTGGTCCCGAAGTGCGACCGATGTTCGTTTCCGAGGGGGAGGCCGTGTAAACTCGGCCACGTCTCTCCCGACGACGAATCCGACGACGAAGGAGTCGAAAATCACATGAAGGTCTGGATCGATCAGGATCTCTGCACCGGCGACGGGCTGTGCGAAGAGATCGCACCCGACGTGTTCACCCTGCTCGACGATGGCCTCGCCTACGTGAAAGAGGGCGACAAGATCTACGCCGAGGCGAAGGGCAACCCCCAGGGCGCCGAAGGTCTCGCCGAGTTCCCCGACGGCCAGATCGACGCCGTCGTCGAATCGGCCGAAGAGTGCCCCGGCGAGTGCATTTTTATTGAGCCCTAAGCTTCGCAGGGCTCATTTCACGGGCTTGCGGGTTCCGCATCGCTCGTGATCTCCACGGACGGTTGCTCGGCGTTCGCCGTTGCAGGGTCCGGCGTTGAAAGAAATCGAGTCGACCGCCTGGCCCTCTGGGTTGGGCGGTCTTCTCGTTTTCCGGCTAACGGCGGGGGCGTTCGCCGCCGAGGCGTTCGACTTTGGGGTCGGTGCGCATGGCTCGGTTCTCCATGCCGAGGAACCTCGCCACGGTGAGGAACGCCGTGTGGGCCACCATGCGGTGGTCGGGGCGGACCGCCTGACCGTCGATCTTCCACCCCCGGTGGAGCACCTCGATCGTGCGGGCGTCGATCCACTTGCCGCGGAAGCACTCGCGGACCTGCTGGGCCTGCAGGATCGACGGCGTGTACGCCACGACGACCGCACCCGGGTGCAGTCGGTGCTCGAGGTGCGGGATCACCTGCCACGGCTCGGGCAGATCGAGCACCGCCCGGTCGAAGGTGCCGTGCTCCTCGCCGATCCCCTCGTAGCTGTCGGCGATGTGGACGTCGTACCGGTCGAGCACGCCGTCGCCCATGAACTCGCGTACGTTCGCGATCGCACGCTTCGCGAAGTCCTCACGGACCTCGAAGCCGACGATGTCGGCGCCGTAGCGCAGCATCGTCATCGACATCGCGCCCGACCCGACGCCCGTCTCGAAGACGCGCGTGCCCGGTCCGATGTCGGCGAGCATGCAGATCGTCGCCAGATCCTTCGGATAGATGACCTGCGCGCCACGCGGCATCTCGAGCACGTAGTCCTCGAGGGTGGGTCGCAGGACGGTGTACTCGGCGCCCTTGGTCGACTTGACCACGGCGCCGTCACCCTGCCCGATGATGTCGTCGTGCGGCACGAACCCGGCGTGGGTGTGGAACTCGCCGCCGGCGAGCAGGGTCACCAGATAGCGACGCTTCTTCGCGTCGAGCAGCATCACGCGCTCGCCGTAGCCCAACGTGCTCACAGGGAACCCTCCGTTCCGGCTGCCGCGTCCCGGGCAGCGAGGTAGGCCTTGCGGGCCTTGCCGTGCAACACCAACTCGACCGGCACCGGTTCGACGCCCGCCGTGCGCTCCTGCAAACGGCAGAACGCGCACACGGGGTCGTCGCCGGAGTCGGGGGCGGTGGTGGGTGCGCCGCACGAGGTGCACGGGAGCAGCCTCGCCCGTTCCGAGGTACGGCGCGCGGACAGCAGCGGCGCCATCTTGTCGACGAACTCGAGGTAGAACGCGGCCTTCGAACCGGGCGACTCGCGCTCGATCGCGTTGAGCGCCTCCTTGTACGACAGGTGCTTGTTGCCGACCGCCATCGGGCACTCCTCGACCTGGTAGTCGATACCGCGCACGATGCACCACGCCGCCATCTCGCGCTCGGTGAGGCGAACGAGCGGCTTCACCTTCTTCGGGAATCCGTCGCGAGCCGGGAGCACCGGCAGCTGACGAGCGAGGTAGTCGATGTCCCACCGGAGCGTGTTGCCGAACAACACGGCGGC
>JAGQSS010000279.1 GCA_020439405.1 Ilumatobacter sp.
ACGGGCGTATGGCTCAGTTGGTTAGAGCGCCACCATGACACGGTGGAGGTCCGAGGTTCGATTCCTCGTACGCCCACAACATAGGCCCTGGTCAGAAGGTACTTCGTGCCGACGACCAGGGCCTTCTTCGTGCCTGGCGCGCTTGGTACGCGTTCTCCGAGCCGGGGCTGCGGTCACGAGCACGTCCATCGGTTCGGGTCGCCCAACATGAGATGCGCGTGGGGCGGAATGTTGCCCGGGCGCGCGGAAATGACTACGTCCCTCGATCCGGCGTTGTGGGGAACCCGCCGTTGAGCGATTTGGACGCCGAGCGGTGCGAAGAACTCCTGCAGCAACGGTCACCGTCCCAGGGACCCCGGCCGAGGTGTGCAGAGAAGATCTGTCAGGGGAGTGCGAGTAACGTCGGTTGTCGGGCCCGACCGGCGGGCGCCTCGTGGGGTTGTGGTAGAACTCGATGACAATCCTGTGATCGAGCTGGGGGTTCGAGATGTCGACGACTCGTACGCGTTGGGCAGCCGTGGGTGCTGCGGTAGCGGTGTCGCTGGGAGCCGGTGGGATCGGGTTGGTATCGGCTTCGGTTGGCTCCGGCGACAAGCCGGTGACGGTGTTGTTGGATGCCCCCTGCCGGTTGTTGGACACCCGCCCGGCCCAACAAGGCACCGTGGCGGTTCCGTCGCGAAGCACGCCGCTCGGAGCTGGTGAGGCCTACACGGTGACAGCGACTGCCTCTCCGTTGGGGAACTGTGACCTGACCGCCGCCACGCTCGGCACGACGATCACCGGGCTGGTCACCAATGTCACACCGGTCCTGCCGACGGCAGCGACCGACGTGCGCCTGTACCCGACCGGGGCGGCGGTTCCCGAGACGTCGAACCTGAATCCGGTTCCGGGTCAGCCGCCGACGCCGAACGCGGTGACGGTCGGCCTCAATGGTTCGGGGCAGTTCGACATCTTGAACAAGTTCGGCGAGGTTCACGTGATCGTCGATGTGGTCGGCTTCCTGGCCGACCATCACCACGACGACCGCTACTACACCAAGTCCGAAGTTGGTGCAGCACTGGGGACGAAGGCGAACACGGCTGACGTCTACACCAAGTCCGAGTCCGATGCGCGATACCCGCAGGGCTACGCCGCGGTGTATCAGGACTTCACCTCGACCGCATGGCCCGACGGTGAACTGCGATCGTTCAGCACCAACTGCCCCGCCGGCCTCACCCCGACGGGAGGGGGTGTCTCGTCCTCTGGGTACGGGCTCGTCATGGATTCGGACTTTCCCCACCCGTACAAGAGCGCGACGCCCACCGGTTGGCGTGCGTGGATGAGGAACGTCTCAGGCAGCCAGATCACATCGATCGAGGTCTCGGTGCACGTCATCTGCATGGACATTCCCAACCAGTCGGGTGCCGCATCTGCGCCGCTGACACCCCCGCTCGCGGCGGTGCCGGCGTCCGACAGCGCTGACCGCAATAGCTGACCGCTCGACGGCAGCGGCCAGTTGAGTGCCGGGGAGTGGCGTATGGGCGGGCGGTGCCCGGTCGATCTGTAGGGCACCACCGTCGAGCGCCGCACGTACCCACGCGAGAACCGGACCGGCGACGACGCCCAGATCCTCCCGTTGTGATTGCGCGACATCGCCCAGGAGTCCGACCTCGGCGCGCCCGAGTGGGGTCCGGTCATGGCGGGGTTGGTGCTGGTGGCCGTGCCGGTCATCGTCGTCTCCGTGACCGACCAGGGCCGCATGACGCAGGGTCTCGGTCGTCGGCGCCGTAACGGCTGAGCCGTGCGGGTCGGGGTCGGAGGATGCGGACACGCCGGCGACATCGACGGTCGCTGCCGCCGCGACGGCAACGACCGAAGCGGCGGCGGTGACCACCGCTGTCGCTCCGCCGACCACTCCGGCGACGACGGTCGCTCCGACGACCGAACCGGCGACGACGTCGACACCTGCAACCGATCCACCTGTGACGGAGCCACCAGTGGAGACGATCATCGCCGAGGGGGACGTCGCGGACATCGCCGGGACCCGCTTCGACGGTGTCACTGCCTCGGATGGTCGGACACCGTTCATCAACTCGAAGGAGTTCACCGGGGACTTGGTCGGAACGGCGCGGGTCGTCGCGTCGTTCGTCGTCGCGTCGTTCGTCGTCGGCGAGGACGCCGTCGAGGCAGAAGCGCTGTGGGACTTCAGCGGCGAACTGGCCGGCGTCGGTACGGGGACGTTCAGCATGACCAACTCGGCTTCGATGGACAAGTTCGGCGGACCGTTCGAGTCGTCCGGCGAGATCATCGGCCTCACCGGCGCTTTCGAAGGGCTGTCGGGGACGATCGTCCTGGACGGAACCAAGTTCGGGTCGGAGGCGACGTATCGGGTCGAGTTCGCGCCGGCGTCCGACGGGTCAGCGATGACGGGCCCGCTCAGCACCGATGAAGCCGCCGCGTTCGCCGACGAGTTCGCCATCGCCTTCACGGCTCGCGACTTCGCCCGCATCGAGCAGCGCCTCGGACCGGACGGGACCTGGGTCGCGATCAGCGGTGACGTCTACGACGCGTCGACGGTGATCGGCTTCCTCGGCTCGTTCGACTTCATCACGAGCATCCAACGGATCGACGTGAGCGTGGAGGGGCCCGAGGGAGTCGCATTCGAGATGTTCGAGACGTTCGACGGCGGTGCGTCCAACACGTTCTGGCTTGCGGTGTCTCGCGACGAAGGGGGCGCCCTGACCTTCACCGAGTACAAGACGGCCCCAGCGTGAGACCCTGAGCCGGCGGGGGAGGGGGCCGTGCCGATCAGCGCAGTCGGGCGAGGGCCTGCTCGTGGACGGCGAGGTCGTTGGGCTCGAGGTCGTTCCACGGCGCTCCGTACACGACCAGCTCGTCGAATCCTGACGCCTCGGCGCGCTCGGCGGCCTCGAGATAGCTGTCGAGACTGGCGGCTGGGAGCACGCGCCCGTAGCCGAGGAGGAGGGATCGTCGGACGGTGTTCGGGTCTCGCCCCTCGCGGCTGCAGGCGTCTTGGAAGTCGGACAGCTGGCGACCGACGAGCTGCCAGAACTCGTCGCCGTCGAGGTCGGCGGTCCCGGGGCCGCCATAGGTGTTCCACGTGTCGGCGTAGGTCGCGGCGAGCGCGAGGGATCGTGGGCCGTGTCCTGCGAGGACCAACTCGGGCGTCGGGGTTCCGTCGGGTCGGGCCGTCGTCTGCAGTCCGCCGAACGACAACACGTCGCCCTGCCACTCGACGGCGCCGTCGATCGCGGCGTGATACCCCCGGACGACGTCGGCGTAGCGTTTCGACATCTCGCTCAGGGGCGGCCGAGCACCCTGGTCCGCCTCCGCACAGAGTGGCGAGCCTGCTCCCAGGCCCAGGACGAGGCGACCCCCGCTGACGTCCTGCACCGTCATGGCGATCCGGGCCAGCGACACCGGGGTGCGGAACACGGACGAGGCGACGAGGGTGCCCAGCCTGATCCGGTCCGTCACGGTCGCGGCCGCAGTGAGGGTGGTGAACGCTTCACCCATCCACCGGCCCGGCACCGTCGGGTGGGTGAGGTGGTCTGCCGTGTACACGACGTCGTACCCGACCTCCTCGGCCCATCGGTACCCGGGCAACTGATTGTGCCAGGGGCCGACGGGCGGGAGGAGCAGGCTGAGACGGCTGAGGCTCATGCGTCGATGATGTCACCAGGCCCGAATTCGTCCCGACGGCTGCTTGCCATCTATTAGTTCAGATGCTAAAGATAGTAATCGTGCCGGGTGCTGCTCCTTCGACTCCCACCGCTCGTGACGAGCTGGCCGAGCGTCTGTCGCTCGCGCCGCGGTCGTTGCCGGAAGACCTGCGCCGATCGAACCGGGGCCTGATTCTGCGGGCGTTGCACCACGGTGGACCGGCCTCCCGTGCCGACCTCGCCAAGCTGATCGGCGTGACCGCGGCGACGGCGTCGTCGGTCATCAAGGACCTGGACGACCTCGGCCTCGTCGAGGAGCTGGGCCGCACGAGCGGCAGCGTCGGCAAACCGGCCACGATGATCGGCATCGCTCCCGACGGCCGCCAGATCGTGGCGATCAGCCTGTCGAAGCCCGACGAGTTCGTCGGCGCACTGGTCGACTTGTCCGGCACCATCGTCGAGCGCCGCACCTACCCGCGTGAGAACCGCACCGGCACCGACGCCCTCGAACTGGTCCGGTCGATCCGTGACGAACTGGTCGGCGCCGCCGATCGTCCGATCCTGGGCGTCGGCATCGCCAGCCCCGGCATCGTCGATCCCGAGGGCACGGTGATCCGTGCATCCCGCCTCGGCTGGCAGGGCCTCCCGCTCGCCCACGAGCTCGGTCTCGGCGAGGCCGACGTCCACGTCGCCAACGACGCGAACGCCTCGGCGCTCGCCGAGCTCACCTTCGGCACGTCGAACGCCACCAACTTCGTCCTCGTGCGGGTCGACCAGGGTGTGGGCCTCGGCCTCGTCCTGAAGGGCGAGCTCCTGACCGGCGCCGCCTCGGCCGCCGGCGAGATCGGCCACGTCGTCGTCCAACCCGACGGCGACGAGTGCACCTGCGGCAAGCGCGGCTGCCTCGAGACCAAGATCTCCGGACCGCTGTTGCAGCAAGCCCAGAAGGGCGCGGACGACGACGTCGTCCGTCTCGCCGGCGCGCACCTCGGCGCGGCGCTCGCCTCGATCCTGAGCGCCCTCGACGTCGCCGACGTCGTGTTGTCCGGCCCGTCGGAGGTCGCCACCGACACGTTCCGCGACGCAGTGCGCGACGCCGTCGCCGACCGGACGCTGCCCGAACTCAGCGAGCGTCTCGTCGTGCGCCCGTCGAGCGTCGACGACGACATCGTCCTCGGCGCCGCGGCACTCGTTCTCGACCGGGAGCTCGGCATCCGCTGA
>JAGQSS010000027.1:0-5216 GCA_020439405.1 Ilumatobacter sp.
GACGCCGGAGTTGCCGCCACCGATCACGGCGACGCGCTTGCCGGCGAACAGCGGGCCGTCGCAGTGCGGGCAGTACGTGACGCCCTTGTTGCGGTACTCCTGCTCACCCGGGACGTTCATGTTGCGCCAGCGGGCACCGGTCGACAGGACGACGGTGCGAGCCTCGAGCTTGGCGCCGTTCGCGAGCTCGACCGTGGCGAGACCGCCCGGCTCGCTCGCCGGGACCAGGCGCTCGGCACGCTGCAGGTTCATGATGTCGACGTCGTACTCGCGGACGTGGGTCTCGAGCGCTGCGGCCAGCTTCGGGCCTTCGGTCTTGGGGACCGAGATCAGGTTCTCGATGCCCATGGTGTCGAGCACCTGACCGCCGAACCGCTCGGTGGCGATGCCGGTGCGGATGCCCTTGCGTGCCGCGTAGACGGCGGTGGCGGCGCCGGCGGGACCGCCACCGACGACGAGCACGTCGAACGGATCCTTGGCGTCGATCTCGTCGGCGATGCGCGACTCGGCGCCGGTGTCGAGCTTGGCGACGATCTGGTCGATCGTCATGCGGCCCTGGTCGAACGGCTCGCCGTTGAGGAACACGTTCGGGACGGCCATGATCTGACGCTCTTCGACCTCGTCCTTGAACAGACCGCCGTCGATGGCGACGTGGCTGATGCGGGGGTTGATGACGCTCATGGCGTTGAGTGCCTGGACCACGTCGGGGCAGTTCTGGCAGGTGAGCGACATGTACGTCTCGAACGCGAGGTCGCGGTCGATGGCGCGGATCTGGGCGATCGTCTCGTCACCGATCTTCGGCACGATGCCGCCGACCTGGAGGATCGCCAGGACGAGCGAGGTGAACTCGTGGCCGAGGGGGATGGCGGCGAACTCGACGCCTTCGACGGCGTCGCCACCGTCCGAACCGGGGCGGCGGATCTCGAACGACGGGCGGCGGGCGGCGGTGCCGTCGGTGCGGAGCGAGACGCGGTCGGCGAGGCCGGCGATCTGCTCGAGCAGGTCGCGCATCTCGGTCGCCTTGGGGGAGTCGTCCAACGAGGCGACGAACTCCACGTCATGCGTCAGCGACGCCAGGTGCGTCTTCAGTTGCGAGGAAAGCTGTTCATTCAACATCGAAGGGTTCTCCAGAAAACATCGAGGGGGTGACCATCAGGGGATCGAAACAAGCGAGCGTGGTGAGCGCTACTGACGGGTGGACCGAGGTCCGGAACGAGCAGGCCCGTGGCCCCGCAGTAGGGGACCACGGGCCACTCATTCATTCAGGAATGCAGGACGAGGCGGGATCGAGGTGTTCGAGCGCAAGGCGCGACGAACCCGAGCAGCCTCAAGGCTGCGAGCGGTGAGGCGCAACGCAGCGATCGGGCGCCTCGGCCCGCCTCGTCAGATTTTGCCGACGAGGTCAAGGGAGGGTGCGAGCGTGTCGTCGCCCTCTTCCCACTTGGCCGGGCAGACCTCGCCCGGGTGCGAGCGCACGTACTGGGCGGCCTTGACCTTGCGGACGAGCTCGGCGGCGTTGCGGCCGATGCCCTCGGCGGTGACCTCGAAGAACTGGATGATGCCGTCGGGGTCGACGAGGAACGTGCCACGGTCGGCGAGGCCTTCGTCGGGGCGCATGTTCTCGAAGTTGTTGGTCAGCACGCCGGTCGGGTCGCCGAGCATCGTGTACTGGATCTTGCCGATCGTGTCCGACGCCTCGTGCCACGCCTTGTGGACGAAGTGGGTGTCGGTCGAGACCGAGTACACCTCGACACCCATGTTCTGGAGGTCGGTGTAGTGGTCGGCGAGGTCGCCGAGTTCGGTCGGGCAGACGAACGTGAAGTCGGCCGGGTAGAAGAAGAAGATCGCCCACTTGCCGAGGACGTCCTGCTCGGTGACCTGGACGGTCTCGCCGTTGCGGAAGCCGGTGGCGCTGAAGGGCTTGATGGGGGTGTTGAGCACTGACATGGCCCTCACCCTAGGCAGTCCCGTTCCATCCGACAATTCGATTCGTCCTATGGCCCAGATAACTGTTGCTTATATAACAGGGACCGACCAATGCGTGAACAATTTGCAGGATGATCCTGCAAGTTGTTCACGCGTTCGACGTGCGGTGGACGCTGACGGCGTAGTCGCCGCCGGGGCGCCAGGGGGCGCCGTCCCAGGTGGCGTAGCGCTCGACGAGGGTGAGGCCGGCTGCTGCGCAGTCGGCGTCGTAGTGGTGCAGGTCGTACCGGCCACCGAGCTGGAACCCGGCGACGAGCACGCCTTCGGGTTCGAGGTGGCGTGCCAGGTTGGCGACCACGTCGGCCTCGGTGTCGGTCGCGAGGAAGATCATCACGTTGCCGGGCAGCGCGACGACGTCGAAGCGACGTCCGAGGTCGACGGTCCGGAGATCGCCGTCGACCCACGCAAGTTCGGGTGCCTTGGCACGCGCCTGGTCGAGCATCGGCGGATCGAGATCGACACCGACGACGTCGACCCCCCGTCGTGCCAGCTCGATCGCGACGCGGCCGGTCCCACAGCCGGCGTCGAGCACCGAACCGGGTTCGAACCGGCCGATGAAGTCGGCCTCACCGTGGATCGAGACGCCGGCCGCCTCCATCCGTTGCCAACGCTCGTCGTAGTCGGCGCCGCGCCGGACACCCGACGCCGCACTCCAACGCGACGGTCCGGTCACTGCGTCACCGCCACTCGATCAGTCTGACTGCGTCGGTCAGAGGTAGTCGGGGATGACGGCGGCGACATCGTCGGGCGTCGTCGGCGGCGAGAAGCGCCGGACGACGTTGCCCTGCTTGTCGACCAGGAACTTCTCGAAGTTCCAGGTGATGTCGGGGGTGTCGCCGTCGCCCGGCTGCTCGCTCTTGAGCAACTGGTAGAGCGGCGCAGCGCCTTCACCGTTGACCTCGATCTTGGCGAACATCGGGAAGTCGACGTCGAACCGCGATTGGACGAACTCGAGGATCTCCCCCTCCGAGCCCGGCTCCTGGGCGCCGAACTGGTTGCACGGGAACCCGAGCACCTGGACGTCGTCGAACTCGTGGTGGAGCGCACGCAGACCTGCGTACTGAGGGGTGAGGCCTCAAGCGCTCGCGACATTGACGATGAGGAGCACCTGATCGCGGAACTGGTCGAAGTCGACCTGTTCGCCGGTGATGCTCGTCATCTGGAGGTCGTAGATCGATGACATGGTGGCGACTCTAGTGGGCGGTTCGGTCAGGATCGGATGGCGACCGCGCCCGGCTCGACGGTGGAGCGGATCGTGCGACGTGCGTCGACCGGGTCGCCGTCGCACTGGACGGCGACCTCGTCGTCCCAGCGCACCTCGATCTCGCGACCCTGCGCGAACCGGGCGTCGGCCTCGTCGGGGAGTCGCTTGCGGAACCGTGACCAGAAGGCCTTGAGGTACGAGCGGCGAGCACCGGCGATGACGACCACGTCGAGCAGCCCGTCGTCGGTCCGTGCATCGGGCGCGATCGTGAACGAGGCCGAACCCCGCTGCCCGACGTTCAGCACCATGACCGTGAGGGCGTCGCCGTCGTGGAACGTCTCGCCGTCGACGACGACGGTGACGTGGCCCGGCTTCGCACGGGCGAGCTCGACCACGCCCATGGCCGTGTAGCCGGCCCGACCGAAGCGCTTGGCGCGGTCGTCGACCGCGGCGATCATCGCAGCGTCGAGACCGCTGCTCGAGTTGAGGAGGTAGGCGCGTCCGTCGCATCGGGCGAGGTCGAACGGGTGGGCCTCGCCGCGCTCGATGGCATCGGCGGCGTCGTCGACCGACTCGATGCCGTGGACCCGGCCGAGCAGGTTCACCGTGCCGCCCGGCACGATCGCGAGTTCGGTGTCGGTGCCCGCGATGGCCTCGGCGACCGTCCGTTGGGTCCCGTCGCCACCGACGGCGGCAACCACGTCGACGTCGTCGTCGGCGGCTGCCTCGGCGGCCCGATCGGCGAGTTCGTCGGCTCGCTCCGGCCGGTCGAGGTCGATGTCGGTCCGGTCGGTCAGTTCGTCCGCGGCGTCGGTGCGCTCGGGGTTCACGATCGCGCGCTGGTCACTCATGTCCCGACCGTGCCCGCCGTGCACCGGTCCGAAACCCGAACCGGTACCGTCGGCGACGTGAACCTGGTCGAGCTGCAAGACGTCATCGAACGGACCTACGGCGAACGCGACCGAGATCGTGGCGTGGCGCCGACGGTCGCCTGGTTGTGCGAGGAACTCGGCGAGTTGGCGCAGGCGGTCCGCAAGGGCACCCGCGCCGAGATCGAGCACGAGTTCTCCGACGTCCTCGCCTGGGTCGCCACCCTCGCCAACCAGGTCGACGTCGACCTGACGACCGTGGTCGACCGGTACCGCGACGGGTGCCCGAAGTGCGACGCCATCCCCTGTTCGTGTTGAGGTGACGACGTGATCGAGATCGAACGACGATTCCTGGTCGACCGGGTGCCCGACGATCTCCCGACCCCGATCCGGATCGAGCAGGCCTACCTGACGACCGAGCCGGTCGCGGTCCGCGTGCGTCGGAAGAACGGCGCCCGCATCCTCACGATCAAGGCGGGGAGCGGTCTGTCACGCACCGAGATCGAACGCGACCTGACCGACGACGAGTTCGACGCGCTGTGGAACCAGCCGACCGAGCTCCGGATCGAGAAGCGCCGTCACGAACTCGACCTCGGCGACGGGCACACGGCCGAACTCGACCTGTTCGACGGCGATCTCGCCGGACACGTCATCGTCGAGGTCGAGTTCGCCGACGAGGCGAGCGCGTCGTCGTTCACGCCACCCCACTGGTTCGGCACCGAGGTCACCACCGACGGCCGCTACACCAACGCCGCCCTCGCCCGCCACGGCTGGCCCGACTGACCAGATGGGGTCAGGCACCTTCTGGCACTCGACCTCGTGGTGGCCTCGACCTGCATCGCCAGAAGGTGCCTGACCCCATCTGGCTACGTCAGGACGGTGACCTGGTCGCCGATGGCGAGGTGGTCCCAGATGGCGACGGCGTCGTCGGGGAGGACGCGGATGCAACCCGACGAGTCGCCGCGCATGCCCAGCTCGCCGACCGACTCGAACGACTGCACGTAGTCGCCGTTCGCATACGTCGGGACGCTGTGGAACGCGATCCGTGCGCCCTGGTACTTGCCGTGGGTGAAGGCGACGAAGTGGGTCATCGTCGACACCTCGCCACCGAACTCCGACCACGACCTTGCGTCCTTCGCGTACACCTCGTACGTCCC
>JAGQSS010000027.1:5316-16271 GCA_020439405.1 Ilumatobacter sp.
CGGACCGACATCGCGCAGTCGGCCGGGACGGTGGTCGTGGTGCTCGTCGTCTCGATCGGCGTCGCCGACACGACGGGGACGGTCACGATCGGCGCAGCGTCGTCGTCACCACCACTGCTCCACGCCGCGAGGGCACCGATGCCGGCCAGCGTCAGCAGCGACGCAGCGAGGACCGGGAGCGAACGCGACACCCGCGGAGCCTACGCCAGCGGGGCGGAGCCGGTCAGGCGAGGAAGAGTTCGGCGATCTGGATCGTGTTGAGCGCCGCGCCCTTGCGGAGGTTGTCGTTGCTGACGAACAACGCCAGGCCACGACCCTCGGGAGCACCCGGGTCGGTGCGGATGCGGCCGACGTACGACGGGTCTTGGCCGGCGGCCTGGAGCGGGGTGGGCACTTCGCTCACGACGACACCCTCCGCCGCCCCGAGGATCTCGTAGGCGCGCTCCGGGGAGATCGGGTTCGCGAACTCGGCGTTGATCGACAGCGAGTGTCCGGTGAACACCGGCACCCGGACGCACGTGCCCGACACGAGCAGTTCGGGGATGTCGAGGATCTTGCGGCTCTCGTTGCGGAGCTTCTTCTCCTCGTCGGTCTCGTTCAGACCGTCGTCGACGACCGCACCGCACATCGGCAGCACGTTGAAGGCGATCGGCTGTGCGAACTTCTCCGGCGTCGGGAAGGTGACGGCGTTGCCGTCGTGGGTGAGTTCGGCGGCGGTGTCGACCACCTGACGGGCCTGCTTGTCGAGTTCGTCGACCCCGGCCAGGCCACCACCCGACACGGCCTGGTACGACGACACGATCAGGCGGGTGAGTCCGGCCTCGTCGTGGAGCGGCTTGAGCACCGGCATCGCGGCCATCGTGGTGCAGTTCGGGTTGGCGATGATGCCCTTCGGCGTCTCGCGGATGAGGTGGCCGTTGACCTCGCTGACGATCAGCGGGACCTCGGGATCCATGCGGAACGCCGACGAGTTGTCGATGACGGTCGCACCGGCCGCAGCGAACTTGGGGGCATAGGCCCGCGAGCCGGTCGCACCGGCGGAGAACAAGGCGATGTCGAGGCCGGACGGGTCGGCGGTCTCGGTGTCCTCGACGATGACATCGGTGCCCTTCCACGGCAGGGTCGTGCCGGCCGAACGGGCCGAGGCGAAGTACCGGATCTCGTCGACCGGGAAGTTCCGCTCCTCGAGCAGACGGCGCATGACGCCCCCGACCTGACCTGTTGCTCCAACGATGCCGACGCGCATGTCGGCAAGGCTAACGCTGGCACGAGAACAGCCGTCGCGCGGTTTCGACGAGCCGGGTCGAGCACTGGATCAGGTGGGAGGTCACCACGCGGTACGTTCAACCTCGAGGACCAGTGCCACCCGAGTCCGAGAAATCAGATGTCACGTGACCGTGGCGAGGATCCAGAAGTGGTGGGGGTTGACGCCTTCGAAGGTGCGCATCTCGGCGCCGTAGGCGTGGAGCTTCGACTTGGGGTTGGTCCAGACCTCGATGTCGGTCAGTTGCGGCGACAGCGGGCCCGTGACCTGGTCGGGGTGGAGCCGCGACGCCTGCCACGAGAGTCGGGCGAGGAAACGCCGCTGCGACAGCCAGGGCCCGAGTTTCGGGATCTGGAACGAGCCACGGACCGCAGCGCCGAGCGGCACGACGAACCAGTCGGTCGCAGCCGGGGCCCGGAAGTTGAGGGCGATCTTGCCACCGGGCTTCGTGACCCGCACGGCCTCCGACGACAGCTCGAGCGCGTCGTCCTCGTTGCAGTGCTGGAGCGTGATGTAGCTGAACGCCAGGTCGGCGATGTTCGGTCGGAGGTCGAGGGTGCGGCCGTCGGCGACCTCGAGGGTGGTGAGGCGTTCGACCTTGCCGAATCGACCGACCGTCTCGTAGCAGCGCTCGAGGAACCCGGCATCGAGGTCGGCGGCCACCACCGTGCCGAACTCGCGGGTGAACGCACAGGTCATCCGACCGATGCCGGCGCCGATCTCGACCATGGTCTTCTGCTGGTTCTCCGGCCCGCGCAGACCGAACTGCTCGAGGTAGGCAGGGACCTCGTCGTCGCCGGTCGCCACGAACTCGGCGAGGGTCAGCTGTTCACCGGTCTCGTTGTTGAACACCCAGCCGGTGGTGCGGACGACGTCGTCGCCGGTCGCCATCCGTTCGGAGACGCGTCCCGCCACCTTCCACGGGATCAGCTGGCTGCGGCGCATGAGGGGAAGTCTGCCAGAGCGGCGCCGGAATTCGCGAGCGACGTCGTCGGGGATTGCCCGCCCTCCCGGGTCGGGTGATCTCCGGAAACGTCGACTCCGTCGCCGTTCCCTCCGACACCCGACCCGCGCGAATCGACCGCGATCTCGAGCGCTCGGGTTCGCGCACCTATCCCGGAGTCAGGTGATCGACGGTAACGGCTCGTACCTCGCCGTCACCTCCGACACCTGACCCGATGTGGCGGTCGGCTACTTGCGCTCCGGGAGGGGGGCGGTGTAGTCGGCGCCGGAGTCGAGGCCGAAGGCGGTGTGGAGGGCGCGGGCGGCGCGCTCCATGTCGCCGGCCGCCATGATCACCGAGATGCGGATGGTCGACGTCGAGATCATCTGGATGTTGACGCCCTCGTCGGACAGGACGCGGAACATCTTGGCGGCGATGCCCGGCGACGACTTCATGCCCGCCCCCACCAGCGACACCTTCGCGATGTCGTCGTCGTGGGTCACGGTGTTGGCGCCGATCTCGTCGGCGATCCGCTGCACGATCGACTCGGCCTGGGCCATGTCGGCCATCGGCATGGTGAAGCTGATGTCGGTCGTTCCGTCGGTGGACGTGTTCTGCACGATCATGTCGACGTTCACGTTCGCCTCGGCGAGCGGCTCGAACAGCGCCGCCGAGATGCCGGGACGGTCGGGCACGCCGAGCACGGTGACCTTCGCTTCGGTCATGTCGGTGACGACGCCGGAGATGATCGGATCTTCCACGGAGGGCTCCTCGTTGGTCACCCACGTGCCCTGTTCCCAGGTGAAGGCGGAACGCACGTGGAGGGGGACATCATGGTTGCGGGCGAACTCGACCGAGCGGAGGGCGAGCACCTTGGAGCCGGCGCCGGCCATCTCGAGCATCTCGTCGAAGTGCACCTTGCCGAGCTTGCGGGCCTGGGGCACGATGCGCGGGTCGGCGGTGAAGACGCCGGTCACGTCGGTGTAGATCTCGCACGCGTCGGCGTCCATCGCCTGGGCGAGCGCCGAGGCGGTCAGGTCGGAGGCGCCACGACCCATGGTCGTGATCTCCTTGTCGGTGCTGACGCCCTGGAAACCGGCGATCACGCACACCTTGCCCTCGCTGAGCGACTGGCGGACGCGGTCGCCCTTGACCTCGACGATCTTGGCCTTTCGGTGCGCGGTGTCGGTGATGATGCCGACCTGGCTGCCGGTGTAGCTGATGGCGTCGATGCCCCGGTCGAGCAGGGCCATCGTCATCAGGGCCGCCGTCTGGCGCTCACCGGTGGTGAGCAGCATGTCCATCTCTCGGCCCGACTGGTTCTTCGCCACCGAGTCGGCGAGGGCGATGAGGTTGTCGGTCGCCTTGCCCATCGCCGAGACGACGACGATGACGTCGTTGCCGCGCTTGCGGGTGATCGCGACATTGTCCGCGCAGGCGCGAATGCGATCGGGGTCGGCCACCGAGGTGCCGCCGTACTTCTGGACGATCAGTGCCACGGTTACAGGAGCCTACGAGGCACCGCCGGGTGTCCGACGGTGCGCCGCGAAGTGTTCGGGATGTTCCGGCCGGTCGGGCGTTCGGGAAGGCTTGTAACAGCAGCCGTCACCGGTCGGTCCGCCTGGCGACGGACCGACCGGATCGACCGGATCGGTCGTTCAGTAGGCCCGGCGACGCACCACGAGCAGTCCGACGCCGACGGTGCTGGCGAGCGCCGCCAGCAGGAGGATCGGCGCCACGGTCGAACCGGTCGCCGGCACGTTGCCACCCGGGGTGGTGGTCGGCGTCGGGAGGGTGGTGGTCGGCGTCGGCGGTGACGGGATCTCCTCGTCGAACCGGTTGTCGACCGTGATCGTCACCGGCGCGGCATCGCCGCTCGAGGGCAGCGTGAACGCGGCGGTGTCACCGGTGGTCGGCGTGGCGTCGCCGACCTGGATGGTGGTCGAGTCGGCGCCGCCGGTCCCGGTCTCGACGAGGACACACGACGCGCCCGGTGGGAGCTCCTCGAACGTGGTGCTCAGTCCGTCGGTGGTGGTCAGCCGACGTCGCGATCCACCGGGGATCAGGACGTCGGCGAGTGTGCCGTCGGTGCCGACGGTGCACGCCAGCTCGATGTCGAACGTCAGCGCGCCGCTCGGACGGACACCGCTGATCGTCTTGGTGACGACGACCGAGGTGACGTCGAAGGTGTTGGTCGCGGTGACCGTGACCGCATCCTCGGCGGACACGGTGACGTTGCCGTCGGCAGGGTCGAGCGTCGACGAGTTCGCCCCGGCCGGGTCGGTCTCGTCGACACTGCACGTCGTGCCGGCCGGGTACGGACCGAACACGCGCTGTGCGCCTGCCGCCAGGGTGAACGTCTCGTCGAGCACCACCTGGTCGCCGTAGCGACACGTCGCGGTGAAGCCGAACGGGCCGGCACCGTAGCGCCCGGCTCCGTCGCCGTCGACGAGTTTCGCGACGACGAGCTCGCCGGCGTCGAAGACGTTCTCGACCGTCACCCGCACCGGCTCATCGGCCGCGCCACCGGTCAGTTCGATCGTCGCCGTGCCGTCACCGACGTCGGTGACGCCGTTGCCGGTGATGCTGATCGAGTCGGCAGCGGCCGAATCGATCTCGGCGAGGGTGCACGTCGACCCGAGCGGGATCGATCCCGGCGGTGTCGTGTACGTCTCACCGCCGGCCAGTACGAATCGGCTGTCGGTGATGCCGTCGCCGAAGTCGACGTCGTCACCGAGCAGGGTGGTGCAGGTCAGGGAGAAGTCGAACGGGCCGAGTTCGGCGCCGGTGGCGTCGGTGGTGATCACCTTGGTGACCGACAGGTCGGTCACGTCGTACTGGTTGGTGACGGTCGCGACCTGGGCCGCGGGCACCACGTCGTCGATACCGGCCGGGACGAGGATCGACAGCTCGGACGGCGAACCGGTGCGTCCGGACTCGCCGAACTCGCCGACGTCACCCTGTTCGGTCACGGTGCACGATGCACCGACGGGGATCCCGTCGATCCGTGCCGAGTACAGGTTGTCGGCGGTCAACGTCACGACGGCGGCGTCGCCGAGGTCGAGCGGGCTGCCGTCGACGTCGCACGACACGTCGACACGGAACGCGTCGGGAGCGTACGCCGCGCCGTCGCCGGTGATCACCTTGTCGATACGGATCGGGCCGGTCAGGAGGTGGACGCCGACCGCGTTCGGGGCGATCTTGCTGAAGGTCTGGCTCCCCGCGTTGCGGTACTTGACGCCGAACTGGTTCCACGCGTACTCGTCGGCCGCCGGGACGGTCCGCGTCGCACCGCTCGGATCGTCGTCGGTCGCGACCACGTTCTCGCTCGAGTAGGCGATATCGACGGTCTGGCCGCTCTGGAGCGCGCCGCCGGGCAGTTCGGAGAAGTCGAAGACGATCCGAAGTCCGGTCACCTGCGGCCAGTCGGTCGCTGCGTCGGCCGGGGTCCAGTCCTCGCCGTTCTGTTCGCACGGCGGATTCGTGGTCAGCCCCGACCACGTGCCCGAGCAGACGCCGGTGGTCGTGGCCACCTCGATCTGCCAGGTGGTACCTGCGGGGGCGTCGATCGCCGGTTCGGCCGTGAGTCGGGGCCGGTAGTCGGACCCGCGGCTCGAGCCGGAGACGAGGAACCGGTCACCGGCGACGGGCAGCTGATCGAACACGGTCATGTCGGCAACGGCGACCGTGCCGGCGTTGACGACTCGCAGCACCCAATCATCGGTGCCGCCGATCACGCTGTTCGCGGCACACGGCGCACGGAAGTACGAGCCGGTCGATGTCGTGAGGGTGGGTTCACACGTCGCCGACGGGTCGGTCGGCACCGAGGCTCCGTCGACGGCACCCCGCACACCCTTGACGGTGAACAGGTTGGCACCGACAGCCGGGCTCACGTAGTCGGTCGTGCCACACGTGGTCGGATCGTCGTCCCAGGCGTCGGTGGTCTCGCCTCCGGTCAGATGCGAGCAGGCGCCGAGGGTCTCGGTCGTGTGGACGGTCATCTCGTTCACGACGCGGGTTCCGGCGCCGACGGGCTGCAGTTCGAGCCAGAGCCGGATGCCGAACGTCTCACCGGGTTGCATGGTGCGGCCGTCGGCCGGCCACGTGAACACGACGTCGCTGCCGTCGGTGACGACGGTGACGTCGTCCGACAGCGAACCCGACGGGTCGGCGGTCGTCACCGGTGCCGGATCGCCGAGATACACGAGCTCGGTCGGAAGCGTGTCCCGCAACTCCTCGATCGTGAGGTAGCCGGTGCCGGTGTTCTCGAACGTGAGGTCGAACGGGACGAGCGACCCGGCAGATGCGAATCGGTTGCCGTTGTTCGTCAGCTTGCGCACCGACAGCTCTCGCGTGCCGGGGTCGAGCTGGATCGAGGCGTCGGTCGTCTTCTCGTCGGACGCCTCGCCGTTCAGACGGTCGCTGCGAACCGTGACGGTGTTGTCGACCTCGACCTGCTCGGTGAAGTCGATCGGTTCGCCGGAGTCGCGGTAGGTGTCGCGGAGCGCGGCGGAGAACGCTGCCGAGGCGTTCCAGTTCGGCGCCGGGAGGATCGGCGAGAAGAACGCGCCGTCGTCACGGGTGAACGTGAACTCGATGCCTTCGATCGTGCTCGGATCGCTCGCCGCGGCACCGGGGAGGGCCACCGAAGCGATCGGAACGGGGCCGTCGTCGACCCACACCATCGAGTCGCCCGGTCCGTACGGACCGTACACGGCAACGGTGACGCGGTCGGCGCCGCTCGGTGCGGTGATCGGGCCGAGCGCGGTCAGGTCGAACCGCCGCCAGAACTCGGGCGACGACGTTGCGTCGTCGCGGATCCACACCTCGGCGGGCGACAGCGTCGAACGGGGCGCTGTGCCCTGGTTCGCGCCGAGGGTCACCGTCACCGGGCGGGTGCGCTCCGGCTCGGTGATGGTGGCCGGGGCGACCGACTTGGTGGGCGACACGTCGATCACACCACCGGTGAGCACGATGCCGACATCGTCGAGGTCGGCGGGGCGCGCGTCGGGCGCGACGATCGGGTCGTACGACTGGGCGACGACGCGGTTGGTGACGTCGACAGTTTGACCGGCGCCGAGCTCTTGCACGGCTCCGGAGCTGCGGAGATGGGTCCGGAGTCGCATCTCGACAGCGATCGTGAGGCGGTTCGCCGGCGTGATCGAGCCGCCGTCGGTCGCCGGGTCGGTGTCCTGGAACGTGACGCTGACGCCGACCACGTCGGCCAGCGCTGCCACGTCGAGTTCGTTGACGGCGGTCGCCGTCGTCTGCTCGGTGGAGTACGTGTCGGCGGTGTCGTCGTAGCGGAGCAGCCACACGGTGGTCGCGTCGAGGTCGACCTCGCTCGGGATCGATGCCGCGATGTCGATGCCGGTCGCGTCGTAGCGCTCGAACGGGTTGGCCGAGCTGCCGCTGGGGTTCAGCCAGTCGATCGACGACGGGAACGGATCGGCGGTCGCTCCGACCGCGCCCGGGGATCCGGCGCACGCGGTGATGGGATCGGCGTCGGTGCACGACGGCGGGTCGGTGACACGCACGTAGGACGCCGCCGCCACCGAGTCGTTCCGGGCCTCGATCGTGTAGGTGGCGGTGGGGAACTCGTCGGCCGGTGTGCCGGGGTACGGCACCGGGGTCGGTGCCGGGGCGACCACCTGCTTGTCGACGAGCACACCCGGATCGGGGTCGAGGACGCGGATCGTGTCGTCGGCGGTGTCGGTGACGGTCGTCGTGCCGTCGTCCGCTGCGAGCTGGACGTCGTTGCCGACGACGGCGGGGTCGGCCGTGTTGTACGTCGCGTCGGCGGTGACCCAGCGACCGTCGCTGCGTGCGGCGCTCCGGATCCGCCAGCGCAGATCGAACTCGCGTGCCGCGCTGCTGGCAGCCACCCCGGTGTTCGGCAACGGTGCGTACGGGTCGTACGACGGACCGGCCTGCTGGGCGGCTTCGCGAGCGGTGGTGTTCTCGGTGAGGGTGACACGCACGCCGGTGGTGTCGGCGATCTCGGCCGCGCTCAAGGTGTACCCGACGAACGCTCCGGACGCGTTGATCCAACCGCCGGCGGGTGTCGGCACGGTGGTCCAGGAGCCCAAGCGGTGCAGCTCGATCGAGGTGATCGTGTCGTAGCGGAGGAACCAGCCGTTCGTGTACGGGGTCGAGCTGGCGGTGATCGGTCGGATCGACAGCAGATCGAACGCGTCGAACACCGTGTCGGCGACCGGCGTCGGGGTGATCGGGTCGGTGATCGTCACCGTCTGGTAGCCCGGCGAGACCCGCCACTGCAGCGCTGTCGAACGGGTCTGGTTCGACTGTGCGTCGACGGTCGAACGGTTCCACTCCTTGTCGATGCCGATCGGTCCGGCACCCTCGAAGCTGATGATCTGTGCCTGCCCGGTGTCGGTGGCCTGGTCGGTGAGCTCGGTCGAGACCGGGGTGGTGCCCGATCCGTCGGCGATCGCGGTGTTCTCGTACGTCACGGGGGTGGCGGGGGCGGTGGTTGTGGCACCACCGCTGCGCAGGGTCGACCGCGCCGACGACACCACGTACGGCGTCACCGTGGTGTCGCTCGCGAACCCGGTCGGCTTGTCGAGGGTGAAGCGGATGCCGGTCACGTCCCGGCGGTCGACGGCGCCGAGCGCGGTGTCGATCTCGGCCGAGGTCATCGAGAAGATCGCCGGGCTGCCCGTGGCGGGCACCGTCGCGAGCGTGACCCAGGTACCGACGGTCGTCTGGACCTCCACGGTCAGCGTCGTGTCGGACGGGACCTGTGTCGACGCGATCTCGGCGAGGTCGAACGCGTCCCAGAACGCCGACGCCGTGTCGTCCCAGGCGTCCTCGATCACGATCTGGTCGGCGGTGACGTAGTCGGAGGTCGTGGTGAGGTTCGTCGACAGCGAGGTGACGACCGTTTCTCCCGCTGCGACGGGCGTCTGCGGCAGGATCTGCTTGTCGAGGGTGATGTCGAGTCCGGGGGTGACGATCGTGAGGGTGTCGGAGGCCTCGTCGACGGCGTTGCGCCCGTTCGGTGCGGTCACCGTCGTCGCGACCGTGTTGGTGGTGGTCACCTCGACGGCAGCGCCGGTGGCTGCCTCCGTGGTGACGATCTCGAACGTCGCGTCCGTCGCCGCGTCGGCCGTGATGCCGCCGTCGGGTGCGGTGTAGACGATCTCGAACCCCGAGATCGGCGCCGACGGGGCGGCCGGGACCGCACCGTTCGTGAAGGTCACGGCTTCGGATGGAGGGGTGCCTCCGGCCAGGAAGTGATAGACCACCTCGCCGGTCGAGGCCGCCACCGGCCACTCAGGCGCCTCGGTGAAGCCACCGAAGGTGATCTCGTCGGTGAAGTAGCCCAGGTCGGCGAGTCGGAGTTCCGCCACGCCGATGTCGGAGGTGTTGCGGGCGCTGATGGTGCCCGTCGCGACATCGCCGGCGGAGATCCGGGCGGGCACGATGTCCTTCGCGGCGTCGACACCGAGCGTTGCCGGGTTCACGCGGTAGGCGGCGGTGGCGGTGGCGGTCGCCGGGTCGAACCCGTCGGCGGCGGCGGTCGCGAGGGTGACGTTGTCGACCTGGTGCGATGCGAGTGACAGATCCGCGCCGGCACGATCGGTGGCGCGTTGCGCCAGGTCGAGCTGCACGGAGCCGGTCGCCCCGATCGCGATCGGATCGGGGTCGGTCGACCCGAACGAGATCCGCAGGCCGCCGACGTCGGCGGCACCGACACCGATCGGCAGCTGCGGTGCGCCGGGCAGAGCGACTGGTGCTCCGGCGGTCCAACCCCAGGTGCTGCCGTCGAACACGTACGCGTCGACGAGGATCGTGGTGGCACCGGCCGGCGGTGTCAGGGTGCCGAAGCCCGTGAAGTCGGTGATCGTGAACGGGTTCGACGGATCGAGCGTCGTCACCCCATCGGGGGCGGTCGCCGGCTCCTGGATCACGAGGGTGTCGACGCCGATGTTGGAATCGTTCGTGACGCCGAGCCCGATGGTCGAGGCGCGACCGGGATCGAACGACTGCGGGGTCGGTGACCATGACTTGGTGGTGGAGACGCCGATCTCCACGGGCACCTCGACGTCGATCGTCGCGGCCGACGAGTCGGGGGCCGAGTTCGTCGCCGTCGTCTCGGCGGTGTTCACGATGTGGTAGCTACCCGGCGCGAGGTCGGCGGGTACGCCGAGGGTCAGCAGGACGTTGAACGTCGTACCGAACTGCAGACCGGTCCCGTCCGGCGCCGTCACCGCGCCCGTGAAGTCGACGATCAGCGCGGTCTCCGGACCGACCTGGGACGGCTCGGAGATCGTCGCGCCCGCCTCGGTCCACGTCACCTCGCGTGGTGCTTCCGCGACGGATGGCGTCATGGTCACGTCGAGCACGTCGTACCCGTCGAGTTCGGCGGGCAGGGCATCGACGAGCTGAGCGTCGAGGCACGAATCCTCGGCACAGGTGACCGCAATGGTGTAGGTGAACGGCTGACCGGGCTCGGGGGTCGTGTCGTCGACCGACTTGGCGACCGTGAGGAACTCGGGGTCACCCGGTGCGCCGTGCGATGCCGCCGCCGGGGCCACACCGCCGATCACCAGTGCGGCGGCGACACCGAGTCGCCACCATGCTGTCACGTTCCGTGACCGCTTCCCGCGCGTCGTCATGGTCATGCTGCTGCTCCCGCTCTTCATCGCCGTTGATTCGGACGGTCGGCGGAGCAGGTGACAGCGTCCCGAGAACAATGTTGTTCCTGCTCAGCCGGAATCCGCT
>JAGQSS010000027.1:16369-21626 GCA_020439405.1 Ilumatobacter sp.
TGGCCTGTGTCACACCGGAGGAGTCCCGGGTTCCGTGCCGAGACGGGCAACGGGTCGCGTCGGTCCGGGCGACGGATCGCGGCCGACGTCGCGCACCTTTGCCGTTCGACCCCGAACCGTGGACCGACCTGGACGGGCTGGCTCGGAAGCTGGAGCCGCGACGCGTCACTACGGATCGGACTCGGGCGATCCGGCGACCGGCCCGAGTACGGCACTCGTCGGGGTCGAGCCGATCTCGGCGAACTGTGTCCAGGCGTCGATCGAGGCGAACGAACTCGTGCACGTCCCCGGTCCGCACCCCTCGATCATGGTCGGACTCAACTGTGGGATGGGCTCGGCGGTCGCCTGGCCGCACATCGTCGCCAATGTCGAGTGGTTCGTCGGGGTCGGCGACGACGACGCCGGTGCGGCGATGCGCGACCTCGCCGCGGCAGGCATCGTCGCCGGGGAGACGGGGCGGCGAGTCTCGCCGGGATGCAGGCACTGCTCGCCGACGACACGGCGCGCGAACGGTTCGGACACGACGGTCGTCCTCCTCGTCACCGAGGGTGCGACCGGCCCCGTGAACCATCGAGCGCGTCGTCGGGCGCGCGCCCGCCGACGTCGAGACGACCGCGCACCAGGTCACCGCCGGGTGACGGCTGCTCGGACGCCTGGCGTCACGCCTGGGTGAGCGAGACGACCTCGAACTCGAGCAGGCTGGCACCGCTCGCGACCGGGTGCTGCGGCTTGGCCTCACCATTGCCGGCGTCTTCGTGCGTGTTGGCGTGCTGCTGCTGGAACGCCTGGCCGTTGCGCCAGTTCTGGAACGCCTCCTCCGACTCCCAGCGGGTGACGACGAAGTAGCGGTCGTCGCCGGCGACGGGGCGGAGCAGCATGAACTCCTCGAACCCGGGCTGCTGGTCGACCTGACCGGCGCGGGCGGCGAACCGGGCTTCGAGCTGGTCGCCCATTCCCTCGGGGACCTCGATGGCGTTGATCTTCACGACGGACATGGGGCCCACGCTACGTGCGCGGCGCCGTGTCGGCACAGCGCACAGCGGCACACGACCGTGCGGACGGTCACCAGTCGAGGTCGTAGTAGTAGCCGTCGGGCGGCAGGTCGACGATCGTGAGGGCGACACCCGGTTCGACCTCGATCGGGCTGTCGGCGACCGCGATCAGCTGGCCCTCGTCGCCGACGCCGACCGCCATGTAGACCTCGGCGGACGCGAGCGGGGTAGTGGCGCCGGTCGTGATGTCGATCGACACGAGGTCGCTGCTGCCCTCGGCGCCGTACACCGTCGCGATGATCCGATCGCCGACGACGTCCCACGGAAGCGCGTCGGTCGTGAACGCGACGGGGAAGTCCTGGATGACACCGGTCGCGCCGGCCGGGATGCGGTGGACGTCGCCCGAACCGAGTTGGACGAGCAGGGAGCCGTCGGCGTGCATGTCGGCCCACCGGACCGAGGTCGGCGCGTCGTACACGTCGGGAGGTGTGGCCGACGGATAGACCGTGTCGGTACCGGTGGCGAGGTCGCGCACGACGGCGCGGTCGTACGGCGTGAGCACCCACAGCTCGGGGGCCTCCGGGTCGGGGAGGCACACGTCCGAGTCGATGAAGATCATCTTCGTCCCGTCGGGACTCAACTCGGCGGTCGTCCCACCCGTCAGGTTCTCGATCACCCCGGACGCGACGTCGATCGAGCCGATCGCGCCGACCGAGCTCTCGCACGCGTACCACGAGTCTTCGTAGCCCTCGCTGAAGTAGATCGTCTCGCGACCGGGGGTGAGGCGGATGTTGCCACGGAAGAGTCCGTCCCCGTTGAAGAAGTCGTCGACGGTGGCGACGATCGTGCCGGAGGCGACGTCGACCTCGACCAGACCGAGGTCGGTGGTGGCGAAGAACGTGGCGGGGTTCTCGGCGGCGGGTGGCGGCGGGACCGTCGTCGGCGGGGCCGTGGTGGGCGGTGCCGTCGTCGGCGGGGCCGTGGTGGGCGGTGCGGTCGTGACCGGAACGGTCGTCGGCGGCACGGTGGTGGGCGGCACCGTCGTCGGCGCCGCGGTCGTCTCCGGAGTGGTCGGCGGGACGGTCGAACTGGTCACCTCGTCGGAACCACCACCGCACGCCGCGAGCGAGCCCGCGGCCGCAACGATGCCGAACAGGGACAGGTGTCGTCTCACCGCGCCGACCCTACTGCCCGAGGGCGGCGCGGATTCTGCGATTCCGGGATCGACGGAGCGATGTCACGCTGCTGCGAGCACGGCCCGGTCGAGCAGCACCGATGCCCCGTGTTCCCACGCCTCGGTGGCGTGTTCCGCCACGGCCCGGTCGATCCAGCGCTGCGCGGCGATGCCGAACGTCACGTCGGCGGCGCAGTCGGGATCGTTCGCACACAGGCGGCGAACCACGGCGTCCTCCATCATCCGCTCGTGCTCGGCATCGGCGAGCACGTGGACGTGGAAGAAGCGGCGGACCTCGTCGGGAACCCCGATGCGGTCGCACGCCGTCACCATGTGGCGGTTCGGGGCGACCGAGTCCATCTCGAACAGGGTGAGCTGGCCGACGACGATGTGGCGCCACGATCGTCGCAGCGCGCACGCCGTGATGAAGTTGACGGTGGCGAACGCGACCCCCGGGAGACGGTCGAGCACGTCCGACTCCTCGAGTCCGAGCGCGCTCGCGGCCCGTGCGTACAGCTCGGCGTGGGAGAACTCGTGGCCGACCCCGTATTCGCCGGCCTGCACGTCGCAGATCGCCCGCTTGACGTCGCCCTCGAGTCGCGGCACCGCAAAGGTGTGCGGGTCGGCTTCGATCATCTGATACGGCATGCGCATCGCGACGGCGTCGACGAGATGTTCGCGGCGGCCCCGCTCCGCCAGCCAGCCGGCGACGCTCGGCGAACCGTCGGGAGCGATCGCCCGGTCGATGGCGTCGGCCACGGAGAGGTCGTGCAACCACACCTGCTCCTGCGCGTGGGCCATGAACCACTCCTCCAGGTTGCGGCGCCACTCGACCACGAGCGGGTGCCATTCCATCTCGTCGTCGACGTCGGCCCATCCTCGGTACGACAGCCCGTTGAGCACGAACCACGCGAGCTGGCGGTCGCGGTCGAACGGGTCGGGGTGCGCCATGTTGAGCGAGGCGCCGACGCCGGTGGTGAGCAGCTCGACCACGGCGGCCGACACGGGCCCGACCGGCTTCGGGAGCCTGGGTGAGGTGGGGATCGTCGCACCGTTCATGGGCAGACCGGTTCCCCCGCCGTCACCGGCGGAAACGTCCCCCTTCGGGTGATCACCGACGCAGCGAGATCCCGGTCGTCGATACCGACGTAATGTCTGTTCCGACCTGATGACATTCTGGAACAGTTCTGCCACAATGACGCGATGACGACCATCGACACCCCGATCCAGCAGGACCCGCACATCGTCACCGAACTGCCCGGGCCCCGCGCCCGGGAGGTGATCGAACAGGACGAGCGATACTCCAGTCCGTCGCTCACCCGCGTCTATCCGCTCGTCGTCGCACGCGGCGAGGGCGCCGTGATCGAAGACGTCGACGGCAATCGCTTCCTCGACTTCAACGCCGGCATCGCCGTCAACGCCGCCGGGCACAACCACCCGGCGGTCAACGCGGCGATCCACGAGCAGGTCGACGCCTGCCTGCACTACTGCTCGAGCGACTTCTACCACCCGACCCACGCTGCGCTCGTCGAGCGACTCGCCCGCAGCGTGCCCGCCGGCATGGGGGAGGCACGGGTCTTCCTGGCCAACTCCGGCACCGAAGCGGTCGAGGGTGCGCTCAAGCTCGCCCGCCACCACACGGGCCGCCCGAACGTGATCGCGTTCTACGGCGCGTTCCACGGCCGCAGCCTCGGCAGCCTGTCGCTCACCTCGTCGAAGGCGAAGTACCGCAGCGGCTTCGGCATCGTCACGCCCGGCTCGTACCACGCACCGTTCGCGTACGCCGCCGACGTGACCGGCGCCGACTACATCGAGCAGGTCCTGTTCCAGCACATGACCGAACCCGGCGATGTCGCCGCGATCTTCGTCGAGCCGATCCAGGGCGAGGGCG
Source organism: Ilumatobacter sp. (assembly GCA_020439405.1). Classification (GTDB taxonomy): domain Bacteria; phylum Actinomycetota; class Acidimicrobiia; order Acidimicrobiales; family Ilumatobacteraceae; genus Ilumatobacter. The sequence goes on from JAGQSS010000027.1 coordinate 20,427, forward strand.
GCTACATCGTGCCGCCCGCCGGCTGGCTGCAGGCATTGCGCGACCTGTGCGACCGGCACGGCATCGTGCTCGTGATGGACGAGGTCCAGTCCGGCATCGGGCGTACCGGGGCCATGTGGGCGTGCGAGCACGACGGCGTGACCCCCGACATCATCACCGCCGGCAAGGGCCTGGCGAGCGGCATGCCGCTGTCGGCGATCATCGCCCGCGACACGATCATGCAGTGGGCGCCCGGCAAGCACGGCTCCACGTTCGGCGGCAACCCCGTCGCCTGCGCCGCGGCGCTCGCCACGATGGATCTCGTCGAGTCCGAGCTGGCCGCCAACGCCGCCGCCCGCGGCGAGCAACTCATGAACGGTCTGCGGGCGCTGCAGGATCGTCACCCGATCATCCAGGAGGTGCGCGGTCGCGGCCTCATGATCGGCTTCGACCTCGTCGACCACGACATGGCCGTCGCGTTCGAGCAGGCGTGCTTCGAGCGTGGCGTGCTCGCACTCACCTGCGGCACCCGGGGCGTGCGACTCGCGCCGCCGCTCGTCGTCACCGAGGCCCAGTGCGACCGCGCGCTCGCGATCATCGCCGACGCCTGCGAAGCTGTCACCCGCTGACGCCGTTCCGGTGCCGGAGACCCCGGACGCGTCTGCCCCTGACGCATCCCCAACGACGCCGGTGGTCTCCGGCACCCACCTCCCCGACACGACGACCGACCCGACCGAACGACCCGACGCACGACCAGGACCAACCATGACCTCGCTCCCCCAGCACGACGCCCTCGCCACCCGAACCGGCCACCTGCTCGCCGCCTGCGGCGCCAAGCCGACCGACGGTGACCAGATGGCACGCACACCGATCACGGGCGGTTCGCTCGGCGCCGCCGGGTCGGCCGGCGACATCGACACCGCGGTCGATCGGGCCCACGAGGCGTTCGAGATCTGGCGCACCACCCCGGCGCCGGTGCGCGGCAACGTCGTCCGCCGACTCGGCGAGCTGCTCCGCGAGCACAAGTCGCAGCTCGGCGAACTGGTGTCGATCGAAGCCGGCAAGATCCGCTCGGAGGGCCTCGGCGAGGTCCAGGAGATGATCGACATCTGCGACTTCGCCGTCGGCCTGTCGCGCCAGCTCTACGGCAAGACGATGCACTCGGAGCGCGCGCTGCACCGCATGTACGAGCAGTGGCACCCGCTGGGCCCCGTCGGCATA
>JAGQSS010000280.1 GCA_020439405.1 Ilumatobacter sp.
CGATCGAGTGGGACGAGCTGATGGAGATCGATCCCGATGCCCTCACCCTGCGCACGGTGCCCGACCGGTACGCCGAGCACGGCGACCCGTGGGCCGACATGGACGACCACCCACAGGACATCGGTCCGTTCGTCGAACGGTTCGCCGAGCAGATCGCCGACGGCATCCCCGACGCGCCGTGGCCGCCCGTCTACCCGAAGATGCCGAACGAGGCGCCCCGGGTCCAACCGAGCCGCGCCCGGAAAACCGAGTGAGATGAGATTCCCTGCAACACTCTCGGGGCGTCGTGCGCCGTAGTGGGTGATGGAGGGAGTGCGAAACACCGAGGACGTGGCGGTCCGACAGGGGCCCGCCGCCGCGCTCGAGGTGCTGTACCGCGCCGAATACACCGGCATGGTGCGACTCGCGTTCACGCTCATCGGGAGCAATGCAGAGGCCGAAGAGGTCGTCCAGGACTCGTTCGTGGAGATCTCGCAACGCTTCGACGACCACGCGAGTCACGGCAACCGGCACCACCGCCGACGAGACCGGCACCGTGACGACACGTGCCGACGGCGTCACCGTCGACCGCACGTTCCTGCTCAGCTACGACGGAGATGCCGTCGGCACCGGCGAGGGGCTCACCTCGGGTCGCGGCACGCTCACGTTCGAGGGACAGATCGACGGGCTCGGTACGGGCACGTTCACGGCCGAACAGATCGACTTCGTGGCGACGACCTACTTCGCGGTCGGCGTCATCACCGGTGGCACTGGCGACTTCGAGGGCGCCGGCGGCACGATCCGATTCGATCCGAACACCTACGTGATCGAGATCGAGGTGCCCCAGGTACCGATCGAGCGACCCCGCCAGTTCGACCTGGAGACATCCTGGTCGGATGACGGCGTCGTCGAGCAGCCGCCCGCCGCCGACGGCTCGGTGTCGTACACCGGTCGGACGACGTTCGCCGGCCAACTGGCCGGTGACACGCCGTTCGTCGGCGTCAAGCAGCTCGGCGCCGACGGCATCTGGATCGGCACCGACGAGTTGGCGTTCACGGGGACGATCGACGGGATCGGCACCGGCACGCTGAGGATGACGGACGTCTGGCGGAGCGACCAGAACGGGCACTACGTCAACGCACTCCGCATCGTCGGCGGCACCGGCGACTTCGAGGGTGCCGACGGGTGGCTCCTGCTGCGGTCGACCGACGGCGGGACCACCGGCGCCGGCACCGGCGAAATCCGCGTGCCGGCGACAGGATCGTTGCGCTGGGCGGGCACCGTCGAGACCACGTTCGGCAGCGTGGACGCCGACAACCGAACCGCGTACTCGTCGGTCGCCACCTACTTCGGGGACATCGAGGGCACCTTGTCGGCCGAGGGCGTCGAGCAGCACGATGCCGATGCTCCGGCGAACACCACGTCCTCCACCGGCTCGGCGACCGGGAGCGGCACCATCACCGTCGTCGGCGTCGGCACCGGGACGATCACCTTCGACGAGGAATGGTGGTCGGACGTCGACGGGCACGTGATCGGGGAAGCAACGATCACGTCCGCCGACGGCGATCTCGCCGGCATGACCAGGACGATCCGCTGGAATACGACCGACACGGCCCAGACCGTGGCCTACCAGGCCGACTTCCGGTTCGCCGACGGCTGACCCGCTGTTCTCCGACCTGCCTCGACCGCCCGCCAACGGTCGAGCGGGTCGAGGCGGGCCGGTCAGCAGAAGCGGACGGAGGCGATCGGTGGGAGGTTGCTCGAGACCTCGGTCCAGTGGTCGCCGGCGTCGCCGCTCCACCAGAGCGAGCCGGTGGTCGAGCCCATGAGGAGTTGTTCGCCGGTGTCGTCGACGTCGAGGGCGTGGCGGTAGATCAGGTCGTAGGCCTGGTCGGGCAGACCGTCGTCGAGGACGTCGAAGGTGGTGCCACCGTCACGGGTGCGGGTGACGACGAGCTTGCCGTCGACCGGCATCCGCACCTCGTCGCTGACCCCGGGCACGAACCAGGCGGTGTCAGGGTCGGACGGGTGGACGGCGACGGCGAAGCCGAAGGTCGACGGCCCGGCGTCGGTGATCTCGGTCCACGCGTCGCCGTCGTCGACGGAGCGGTAGATGCCGCAGTGGTGTTGGGTCCAGAGGATGTCGGGGGCGGCGTCGCATCGGACGATCCGATGTGGATCCTGTGCCTCGGGGTCACCGGCCTGGTCGGGCGGGAGGAAGTCGGCGCGCATCCCCTGGGCGGCGATCTGCCACGTCGCGCCGCCGTCGCCGGTGCGCCAGGCGCCACCGCACGACACGCCGACGAGGAGTCGCCCGGGACCGCGCGGGTCGATCGAGATCGAGTGGATACCGGCGTCGTCGTAGCCACCGCCTGCCCACTTCTCCCGGGCCGGCAGGTTCCAGAGCGACTCGACGAGCTGCCACGAGTCGCCCCGGTCGTCGGATCGGAAGAGGCCGCCGGGGATGGTGCCGCACCACAACACACCAGGCTCGTCGGGATGGCCGGGTTCGATGATCCAGCCGAGCTGGGTCGACCAGTCGACCTCCCGCTGCGACATCGGGTTGACGTCGGCGACACCGTCGGGCTTCGGCGGGTACTCGGGCGCGGCGATCTCGGGCCACGTCGCACCGCCGTCGTCGCTCCGATGGAGGTGGACGCCGAAGTGGCCGTGGTCGAGCGAGACGTACAGGGCACCGTCGCGCGGGTCGCGCATCGCGTTGGTGACGCGGACGCCCGGGAAGGCCGGCGGCGAGAGGTCGAACGTGCCGTCGTCGACGGTGAGGGTGAAGAGGCCCTTGCGGGTGCCGATGAGTGCGGTGGACATGTCAGCCTCCGGAGAGCGCTTGGAAGACGTGCACGGTGTCGTGCTCGCCGACGGGGTCGGACAGCTCGGTGCGGTCGGTGATCAGGTCGCCGTCGACGAACAGGGCGATGTGCTTGCGCACGGCGCCGACGTCGTCGAGGACGTAGCCGCGCACCACGGGGTGACGGTCGAAGTAGGCGTCGAGGACCGCGCGCAGGGTGGCACCCGGCACGGCGTCGTCGGGACACTCGACGTGTCGCCGGAACGCCTTCGCGAACACCACCTCGGCCACCCCGCGACAGTACTGCAGATGGGGTCAGGCACCTTCTGGCACATCAGGTCGAGCCACCCGACAGGCCGAGCGCCAGAAGGTGCCTGACCCCATCTGGTCACGGGATGTGGAAGGCGACCATGGGGATCTCGGTCATCATGCGGACGCGGTCCTCGTCGGTACCGTCGTACGAGACGCCCATCACGTCGTACAGCTTGACGGCGGTCTTCGGATGCTCGCGTTCGTACTCGGCCATGAAGGTCGCCGCTTCGTCGGCCTCGAGGAATCGGACCGTGGCGTCGGCGTGACGACCGCTGCCGACCCAGACGGCCTCCAGACCGTCGGATTGCAGGTTGCGATACCAGTCGGCGTGCGGGCCGGTGCCCGAGGTGCAGATGTACTCGCTCGCCTCCGGCTTGCGGCCGGCGACCTCGATGACGGTCCGGTACAGGTTGCCGCTCTTGCGGCCGCTGTGCTCGATCATCACGAACCGCTTCCCGAACACGAACCCGAGCTTGGCTCGGTAGAGGTACGACGGCGCCTTGAGGAACCACTTCAGTGCACCCGTCGGCTTCTCGCTCAGATCGATGAACGCCACGCCGCCGAACCTAGTCCAGAAGGGGTCAGGCACCTTCTGGCATGCCACCTCGGAGAACAGCTCGGCCCATCGCCAGAAGGTGCCTGACCCCTTCTGGTCCGACCCCTTGGTCAGTTCGGGTCGGGGACGACGACGACGGGGACGGGTGACATGCGTTCGATGTCGTCGCGGACGGAGTGGTGGAAGAGTCGCTCGACCCAGCCACGATCGTGGGCCGACACGACGATGGCCGCGGCACCGCACGAGGTCGCCTCTTCGATCAGGGCGTCGGCGGGATCGCCCATCAGTCCGACCGCATCGGCGTCGGGGGTGCCGGCGTCGGCGGCGGCCTGCACGGCGACCGCTCGGGCGGAGGCCTTGGTCTCGTCCGGGTCGACGTCGATGGTCGTCGTCAGCGCGAGCCCGGCGGCGCCGTACGCGTCGGGTGGTGTCATCGGCACGGGTCGAGCGACGTGCGCGTAGCGCAAGGTCGCGCCCGGAAACAGCGACGTGGCAGCAAGGGTGGCCCGCTTCGCTCCCTCGTCCGCGTCGACGGCGATGAGGATGGTCGCTGGGTTCGTCATGGACGCGCGGTACCCGAGCCGCGGCGCCACGAAACGCCGCGCCAGGGCGCCGGACGGGTACCTCCACCCAGCGTCGCGAGCCCGAGCACGACCAGCCCGCCCCCGACCCAACCGAACCAGGCGAGGCGCTCGTCGAGCACGGTGACCGCGAGGATCGCGGCGGTGACCGGCTCGGCCAGGGTGAGCGTGGTCGCCGTCGCTGCTTCGACCGCACGAAGCCCCCATCCGTACAGGACGTAGGCGACCGAGGTGCACGCCAGTCCGAGGTGGAGCGCCATCAGGAGGCCATCGGGTTCGGTCAGCCAACCCATCGGCTGGGTGACGAGGAGCGGGGCGAGTAGGACGGCACCGATCGAGAACTGCCAGGCCGACGCCTGGGTCGAGCCGACGCCGCGGTCGATCAGCCGTCGGGTCGCGACCGCGTAGACCGCATAGCCGAGGCCGGCGGTGAGGGCGCCGAGCAGGCCGACGAGGCTGAACCGGGCACCGGATTCGCCGGCGAACACCAGCAGACAGCCGCCGGCGACGGCGAGTCCGGTCGCCCTCGCCCAGGCGACGGTTGGTCTGGTTCCCAGACCCCACTGCACCAGACCGGCGAAGACCGGTCCGCTCCCCAGCGCCACGATGGTCCCGAGTGCGACG
>JAGQSS010000281.1 GCA_020439405.1 Ilumatobacter sp.
GTCGCTCGCCTCGCCGAGCTCGACCTCGATCGGGCTGGCGTCGGCCGGGCTCGAGGTGCCGGGTCCGTCTGCCACGAACCACACATCGGGGTATCCGGCGCCGCTCATGAGCATCTTGTAGGAACCTTCACCGAGGTTGGCGAGGGTGAAGCAGCCCTGGTCGTCGGTGGCGGCCGTGGCGACCGGTTCGTCGGGTTCGTCCTCGACGTACAGCTCGAGCTGCACCGCCGCCACGCCGAGCGAGTTGGAGCCGGCCTCGGCGCAGTCGACGGCCGGGGGCGCGTCGGGGTCGTTGATCTGCTCCGGGTTCCGGAATCCGGCCGCCGCGTTCAGCGCGGCGTTCGTGTTGGTGGTGAGGCGGCCGGTGACGGTGCCGGGGTTGGCGGGGACGACGGCGCCGCCCGCCTCGCCGCTGCTGAGCGCCTCGTCGAGCACGTCGTTGTCGACCGACGCCTCCTCGACGACACGTGTGAACGCGTGGCTGAGCACGAACGCGAACACGGTGGCCGCGGCGAGGAGTCCGGCGAGCGAGATGAGCCAGCGCGGGACGCGCGGTCGCTGGATGAACGTGGCGGGGGCCTCGAGCCGCGCCTCGGCGTCGACGCCGAGCGTGAAGGTGCGCGGCCGTGGCGTACCGAACCAGGCGCGGCCGCCCTTGGCGCCGACGCGCACGACGGCGCTGCCACCGCTCGGGACGATCAGGTCGGGTGGGACGATCGTGAACTCGGCGAGTTCTTCGGGGTCGACGGCGAACGCCCGGACGGGTGCCGGCGCGTTGCCGGTGTTCGTGACGATGAGACCGAACTCGGCGGACCGGCCGGCGTTGATGACCGCCGGGTCGACGTTGATCCGGGTGACGGCGACCGCTTCGATCGTGAGCGCCACGTCGGTGAGCGAGAACGAGTCGGCGTCGTTCTCGCTGCGCACGCTGACCGTCAGCGGACGGGCGGCGGCCGGGGTGTCGGAAGGCGGGGTGATGACGATGTCGATCTGGGTCGACTCGCCGGGGAACAGCGACACGCGCGGCGTCGGGCTCGACACCCACTCGGGGTCGACGCCGAGCACCTCGATCGAATAGGCGTCGATCACCTCGGAGAGGTTGGTGACGAGCACGGCGATGAGCGCGCTGCGACCGCGCCCGATCGTGAGCGCCTCGGGGAGCACCGTGACGTGCATGCGGGTACCGATCACGGGCCGGTCCCCCCGGTCGCGATCGTGGTCGTCGTGGTCGGCGCGATGGTGGTCGTGGTGGTCGGCGCGGCCGTGGTCGTGGTGGTCACGGTGACGAGGTCGACCAGGATCGGGTCGGGGATCGTGCCGCCGCCCGCCGGGACGACGTAGCTCGTCGTGCGCGACCCGGCGCTCGGCCCGGGTGCCGACGTCACCTCGATCACGGCGGTGCCGGCCGCGACGCTGGCGAACGAGAAGTTGCCGCTGGCGTCGGTCGTGGTCGTGAACGATGCGCCCGCCGAGTCGGTCAGTTCGACCGATGCGCCGGGCATGACGGCGCCGATCGACGACCGGACCGATCCGGCGACGCGACCCGGGTTGGGTGAGAGCGCCACGTTGCGCGTCGCGATGTTGCCGCCGCTCGTGAAGTCGAGCTCGATCTGTTCGGTGTGGGGCGCGTAGTTGGCGAGCGTGTAGCTGACGAGGTACGTGCCTGGCACGTCGAGGCCGGCCACCGAGTAGGTGCCGGCCGACACGCCGCCGGTGCCGGTCGACGTCGTCTTCGACGCGCCGCCGGCGACGTTGGAGACGGTGATGCCGACCTGGCCGAGCCGCTCGTTCTGGAGCCCGGTGACCACGCCCTTGATGGTGCCGAGCCCGCCGACGGGGAGCACGAGCCGGTCGAGCCGGACGGTCTCGCCGGCGCCGACGTTGCGTTGTGCGACCCACATCGCGACGTCGGTGGAGGAGCCCGACTGCGACGTGACGACGATCGTGTACGGGCCGGGGGCGACGTTGGCGAACGCGAACGCGCCGCCGCCCGACGTGGAGGTCGTGGTGGTGCGGGTGCGCACCCCGTCGAGCAGTTCGACCTTGGCGTTGGCGACGACGTTGCCGGCCGGGTCGACGACGGTGCCTTCGACCGCGCCGTAGCTGGTGGCCATCGCGACCGCACCGACCGACTGTTCGCCGGCGCCTTCGAACGTGACGAGGCGGGTCTCGGTGATGTAGCCGGCGAGCGAGAACGTGACCGAGTACGTGCCGGGCACGTCGAGGTCGCGCAGGAGGAACGATCCGGTGGCGCCGTCGGTGAGCGTGGTGGTGCGGGCTGCCGAACCGTTGCCGGACACCTGCACCTCGACGCCGGGGAGGCGGGCGCCGTTGCCGTCGACGACCTCACCGGTGATCGTGCCGACGCCGCCGACGAGGCGTTGCGGCGGCAGGGTCTGGGTGGTGCCGGGTTCGAGCGGGATGGCGACGGTGCGGCCGACGTAGCCCGACTCGGCGATGTCGACGACGTAGTCGGCCGGGGTCGGCAGATCGGCGACGGTGAAGCGCCCGCCGCGGTCGGTGAAGACCCGGACGGTGTACAGCCCCGAGCTGATGGTGACGCGGGCGCCGACGATCGCGGCACCGTCCTGGTCGATGACCGACCCGGTGATGCCACCCGGTTCGCCCGACAGCTGCACCGTGTCGACGACGGTGTCGTCGCCGCCGTCGAGGGCGACGTCGATCCGTTGGGTGTCGAAGCCGGGACCGCTGACGGTGATCGTGTACTCGCCGGGTGTCGGGACGCCGTCGCACGTGACGAGGCCGGTGGGCGAGACGGTGCACGTGCCGGCCGACGCGGCGGTGCCGTCGTCGTCGGCCATCACGCCGCGGAAGCCGGTGATCGTGGGCGTGATGCTGTCGCGCGACGCGATGCGGGCGGTGAGCGCCGACGGGTCGACGCCGTCGGGCAGGTCGAGCTGGACCGACACCGAGCCGCGCACGCCCTCCATCACGACGTCGTTGCCGCGGTCGGGTTGGCGTGGTCGGATGTCGAGCGACTGGCCCGACGACAGGGTGCCCGGGTACCAGACCTCGCCGTAGCCGGGTTCGGAGAACCGGAGGACGTAGTCGCCCGGGATGAGGGTGCGCAGCGAGTAGCTGCCGTCGGCGTCGGTGGCGCCGGACGCGACGGCGACGAGCGCGGTCGGCGGTTGCGGGTCGGGTTCGCCCGGCACCTTCGGGAACGTCTTGATGCGGAACGCCTCGACGGTGACCGACGGGATGCCGTCGCCGTTCGTCGACGCGGTGACGGTGCCCTCGACGGTGCCGCGGATGAGGCTGAGTTCGATGTTGGCTGCGCCGACGAGGATCTCGGGTTGGCCGTCGACCTCCTCGATCGGGACGGCCTTCGGCGGGTCGCCGCCGGAGCGGATCGCCGACACGACCCAGAGGAAGATCACGGCCCACAGCGCGACGATCGCGGCGAGGATCAGTGCGGTGCCGGCGCCGCGCGGGATGCGCGGCTTCTGGATGAACGTGACGTTGCGTTCGACGACGCGGTCGCCCGTGCGGGCGCGGACGATCACGGGGCGGGTCGCGTACTCGCCGAACAGTGGGCGGCGGCCGCGCAGGTCGATCTCGACGAGGGTCTCGGCGCCGTACGCCAGGCCGACGACGGGCGGCACGATCGCAGTGTTGACCTCGCGCGACGGCTCCTCGCTCGTCAGTTCGACCTCGATCGGGCAGTTGCCGGTGTTGCGGACGGCCGCCGTCACCACACCCCGGCTGCCGCACCGGATGACCGACGGGCGGATCTCGAGATCGAGGTCGGCCTTCGGTTCGACGATCAGCCAGAAGTCGTGGCTGGTCTCGCGGGTGTTGTCGACCGCGGAGACGACGCGGAGGTCGATCAGGTAGTCGCCCGCCTGGCAGTAGGTGGGGATGTCGAAGTGGACGACGAGTGAGTCGCTCGCCTCGGGGAACAGGCTGACGAGGGGCCGTTCGAGGCGGACCCATTCGGGGTTGATGCCGTCGACGAGCACGGTGACGCCGTCGATCGCGACCTCGTCGTTGGTGATCTCGACCTCGACCGTGGCGGTCGTGCCGGGCAACGCCCGGACATGGGACAGCGCGAGCTCGGTTCTCACGGGGTGTGCCGGCTCGGCTTCGGAGCGTGTTCGCGGACGCGCCGCGTCGAGTCGCTCTGCTTCGTCTGTTCGGCCATGCCGGGTTGGAGGTGAGCGTCCACCCGTATTCCCTCCGCTCGTCGCTGCAACAGTAGCCCAGACGTGGTACAAACGTCGGTACGCGCGGCGGGCCGGAGACGTCCCGATCCGCCCCTCGACGCCCCTTCCGACGGCTCGGAGCCCGAATGACCGCGACCGACAGCTGCGCCACTTCCCGACCTGGCCGTCTCGCAACGCGTCGCAGCGCGTTCGTGCTGGTCACGGCACTCGCGTCGCTGGCTGCGTGCAGCGGCGACGACGGGGTCACAGCGGTCGATCTGGGCGAGGAAGGCGTCGGCACGTGCCTGGTGCTCGACGACTCGGTCGAGGCCGAGATCACCGAGTTGCCCGACGTCGCGTGCACCGAGCCGCACAGCCACGAGATCTACGCCGTGATCGACAGCGCCGCCGACACCTACCCCGGTTTCGACGCCCTCGAGGACGAGGCGCAGGTGGCGTGCCTGGAGGCGTTCGAGGCGTACGTCGGCATCAGCGCCTTCGACTCGAACCTGTTCTACTCGTGGATGGTCCCCACCCTCGCCAGCTGGGAGGACACCAGCATCGGCGAGCGCGGCGACCGCGAGATCCTCTGCGTCGTCGGCACCAAGGACGGCGAACCCCTCACCCAAACCGTCAAGGACACCGGCTGGTAACCCGTCTCGATCGGGTCGGGTGTCGGACGGAACGGCGAC
>JAGQSS010000282.1 GCA_020439405.1 Ilumatobacter sp.
GCGCCACCCTTGTACGAAGCACAAGGCAACGGCGGCTGAGTGGCGCTCGTCGCACGCCGCGAGCAACTGCGACACCTCCCCGGGACTCAGCGTTCGCCGTTGCACCCTCGGAACTCGCGGCGACCGAACCTTTTTCGCCACGTTGTCGTCGGCGAGCCCCAGATTGACCGCCTCATCGAGCACTTGTGCAAGGAGTGCTCGGACGTTGCGCGCACGCGACGGCGAACCGGACTTCGCCAACTCGGACACCATCGTTGCGACCTGGTCCGCCCGCAGCTTCCGGACAGGCACGTTCCCCAACCGCGTACCCACGAGCCGCAACTGCTTGTCGTACGTAGACCACGTCGTCACACGAACACGATGCACGGCGACGTGGTCCAGCCACCACCTGCCGAGCTCGGCCAGCGTCGTGCCGGCGTGGAATCCGTCGGCCAGAGACCCGAGCTTGGCGTCTGCGGCCTCGTCGGCGATGTGGCGATTGCGAGATGCTTCCGCAGCCGCTCGCGTTCGGCCGGTTGGCTTCCCAAGGCGACCGTCGGCTTTCCGCCACGGGGCGACCCACACGTTACGCGCCCTATCGAAGTACGGGTCGGGTTGACCGCGCGGAGCACGGTTGACGACCACGAACGATCCGTCTGATGGATCGTGGACTCTCTTGCCACGAGGAGCACGGGGCACGGTGGAACCTCCCACTGCTGTACCCCACCCGAAGCTACCGCCGAACGGCTCGGGTTTGAGAGTTATATTGAGAGTTGCACTCCGTGAACGTCTCTGGACGTCCATGAACGTCCGTAGACATTCTCCCAGGTCAGGCGCTACGGCATGACACTCGGTGGACGTCCAGAGACGCCTTGGCGGAGGTGGACGGGAATCGAACCCGCCGGACGGGGATCGCCCGTCCCAACCGCTTTGAAGGCGGCGGAGCCCACCAGGTACCCGGACACCTCCGCCCGTCACCGTATCGCCACCACGTGGCGGCCGTTCAGCGCGTATGGTCGGCGGCGATGGGTGACGTGCTGTTCTGCTCCGACGACTTCTGGGACGCATGCGGCGATCAACTCGTCGCGATCGACCCGAGCATCGAGGTGGTGCGCCTCGTCGGCGACGAACACGTGACCCCCGGCGACCTCGATCGGGTGACGATCGCGATCTTCAGCGCCGATCTCTATCCCCTCCGCTCGAGCCAGTTCATGGGCGCCTGCGTGCGCTGCCCCAACCTCACCTGGTTCCAGGGTGCCTTCGCGGGCACCGACCACCCCGTCTTCCAGTCGCTGATCGAACGCGGCGTGCAGTTCAACACGGGGTCGGGGGCCACGGCGCCGGCGATCGCCGAGACCGTCATGATGTACCTGCTCGCGCTCAGTCGCGATCTGCCGGCCATGCTGCGCGATCAGGCGAGTCGGAGGTGGAACAAGCGACGCGTCGTCGAGCTGGCCGGTCTCAAGCTCGGCATCATCGGCTTCGGTGCGATCGGCCACGAGGTCGCGACACGCGCCACTGCGCTCGGGATGGACGTCATCGGCCTTCGGCGCACACCCGACCCGGCCGATCCGTTCGAGACGTGGGACAACGACCGCTTCGACGAACTGCTCGGCTGGGCCGATGCGATCGTGGTCGCGGCGCCGCTCACCGACTCGACCCGCGGCATGTTCGACGCCGACGCGTTCGCCCGCATGAAGCCGGGCGCATGGTTCGTCAACGTCGGTCGTGGCCCGATCGTCGACGAACCAGCGTTGATCGACGCCTTGATGAGCGGCCACCTCGGCGGTGCCGGGCTCGACGTGTTCGACGTCGAACCGTTGCCCGTCGAGAGCCCGCTGTGGGAGTTGCCGAACGTGATCGTGACCGCCCACTGCTCGGGCGACAGCGACGCATCCGACGTCCGGGCGACCGAGATCATCCTCGAGAACTTCCGTCGCCGAGCGGCTGGCGAACCGCTCCTCAACCCGGTCGGCTGACCGACGGCATCGCCTGACCCGTCTGGCCGGCTCGGCCGGCGGACCGGTGCGAGCTGACCCACGCGATCAACTCGGGCGCGGTCAGCGGCCGGGCAATGCCGAACCCCTGCGCCACGTCGCACCCCATCGCCGTCAACGCCCGCAGCGTGTCGTCGTCTTCGACACCTTCGGCGACGACCGACAGCTGGAGGTTGTGCCCCAGATCGATCGTCGATCGGACGATCACCTCGTCCTGTGGATCGAGCAACATCCCGCTGACGAAGCTCTGGTCGATCTTCAGCTCCTGCACCGGCAACCGGCGCAGATAGCTCAGCGACGAGTAGCCAGTGCCGAAGTCGTCGATCGCCAGCCGGAACCCGGCGTCGTGCAGATCGTCGATCGTGCCGCGAGTACGCGGCGCGTCGACGAGCAACGACGACTCGGTGATCTCGAGCGTCAGGTACGACGGTTGCACGCCGTGCAGCTCGAGTTGGGTGAGCACGCGTGCCGGCAGCTTCGTGTCGAACAGGTCGTGCGTCGAGAGGTTGATCGCGAGCCGCAGATCGAGGCCGGCGTCGTCGAACAGCCGGAGTGCCGCGATCCCGCGCCGTAGCACGAGGTCGGTCAGATCCTTGATCAGACCGGTGTCCTCGGCGACCCGGACGAACTCCGCCGGCGACACGACGCCGCGGGTCGCCGACGTCCAGCGGACGAGCGCCTCGGCGCCGACGATCCGACCGGATTGGAGCTCGAGCTTCGGCTGGAAGACGACGTCGATCTCGTCGCGCTCGATCGCCGTCCGCAGGTCGCCGAGCATCGACAACCGCGCCGGCGTCCGTCGATCGATCTCGTCGCGGTACAACTCGACGCCGCTGCGCTGCCATTTCGCGTTGTACATCGCGATGTCGGCGCGCCGGATCGGTTGCATCGGGTCGGTCTCGTCGTCCTCGATGACGGCGACGCCCATGCTGACGGTCACGACGATCTCCAAACCGTCGAGCACGACCGGGCGACCGCCCAGCTCGACGCACTCACGAGCGAACGCGACGAGCTCGTCGACGTCGTCACGGAAGCACAAGAGTGCGAACTCGTCGCCGGCCAGGCGGGCGAGCATGTCGTCGGGACCGAGGGTCTCACTCATCCGACGGCTGAACTCGATGAGGAGTTCGTCGCCCGCATGGTGTCCGAGGGTGTCGTTCACCTCTTTGAACCGGTCGAGGTCGAGCATCATGACCGCCGCCTGACGACCACCGCGATCGGCGAGCGCTGCACGGACCGTCCACTCGAAGAGCGTGCGCCCCGCCAGGCCGGTGAGGGCGTCGTGGCGCGCCTCGTATTCGAGTTGCTCATGGAGCAAACCACGACGCAGGCTGACGGCGATCTGGTCGGCCATGTTCCGCAGGCGGGCCAGATCGGCGTCGGTGAACCGGAACCGTTGCACGTTGCGCTCGGCGACGATCAACACGGCGAACAGCCGGTCGCCGTCGAGGATCGGAGCGACCATCACCGTGCGCAGCCGGCCGTCGGTGACGGCATCGAGCTCGCGAAGTTCGTCGGCCGGGATCATCCGCGCGCTCAGCGACGACGTGAAGAGGCGCCAGCGCTCGTCGTCGACCGTCGTCGGCAGGCGGACCGGGACCTGACCGGCGACCCGCACGTCGAGGACGTCGCCGTCGACGCGGACGAGCGCGGCGCCGTCGGCGCGCATCAGCTCGACGATGTCGGTGACCGCCTGATCGGCGATGTCGTCGATCTCGAGCGAGCTCCCGACCCGACCCGCGAACCCGTGGACGTCGTCGAGGTCGCGCAGCTCCTGGACGAGCGAGCCCGAGCGTCGCAACACCGACCACAGGCCGAACGAGGTCGGGACGATCAGCAGCACGAGCCACGGGTTCGCCAACGCCAGCGACACGGCCATGACCGCCACCACGTTGTTGATCGCGTAGTACCACCAGAACGAGAGCACCTCGATCCGCAACCCGCCGAGGAGGGACCCCTCGAAGCGGGACACGACGAGGGTCACACAGAAGCCGGTCAGGGCACCGCTGACCAGCATCGCGATCGCGAGCGCGCCGAGCAGCACACCGTCGGACTCACCCCACCAGCGGACCAGGAGACGCGACACCAGCAACCCGACGAGCACTTCCATCGTGAACAGCGCCAGGTTGAACGCCAACTTCACACCGCGGTTGCGGCGGGAGGCATACATGTTCGGGATGACGCCGAGCAATCGCGCGGCCAGCGCCAGCGGCGGCGACAGGAAGACGAGTGCGAACGCCGTCGGGATCTCCGACAGCGAGTACGAGTGACCCTGCTCACCGATCTCGACGTCGAACGCCGCCCGCTCGCACAGTGCATGGGTGATCGCGATCGGGATCACGATCCACGCCGGTGCGCTGCGCAGGGGATCGTTCGGCCACGGCATCAGCGCCGCACAGCCGACGATCGTCGCCACCATGCCCGCGACGATCACCCACGCCTGAGCGTTCGGGGAGAGACGCCCGGCAGCAGGTGCCGCCTCGACGGGTCGCCGAGCAGAGGCGGCGATGGGTTCGCTCACTCAACAGCCCTCCTGGTCGCGATCACGACCAAGCTAGCCGTCGGAGTGGATGTCAGGGCGAACGGCGTCGTCGCCGCACGCCCCGCGTCACTCAGCTCCAGGCCTGCCCCGACCAGGCCTGACCCGACCACGCCTGGCCACTCCACGCCTGACCCGACCACGCCTGGCCACTCCAAGCCTGACCCGACCAAGCCTGACCCGACCACGCCTGACCCGACCACGCCTGACCACTCCACGCCTGACCGCTCCACGCCTGGCCACTCCACGCCTGGCCACTCCACGCCTGGCCCGACCACGCCTGGCCACTCCAA
>JAGQSS010000283.1 GCA_020439405.1 Ilumatobacter sp.
ACCTGATGCCAGCGCTCGTCGACGCCGTCAAGACCTACGCCACCCTCGGCGAGATCATGAAGACGCTCGAGACCGAGTTCGGCCGCCACGTCGAAGTCCCGACGATCTGAGAGCAGGAGACGCAGTCATGATGCACGCCGGACGCATTCTCGTCGCCAAGGTCGGCCTCGACGGCCACGACCGAGGCATCAAGGTCGTCGCGCGGATCCTCCGCGACGCCGGGTACGAGGTCATCTACACCGGGCTGTTCCAGACGCCCGAAACGGTCGCCGCGGCAGCGGTCGACGAGGACGTCGACGCCGTGGGCCTGTCGATGCTGTCGGGGGCACACCTGACCCTCGGTCCACTGGTGGTCGAGGCGCTGCGCGCGCGAGGCGCCGACATCCCGGTCATCGTCGGCGGCATCGTGCCCGACGCCGATCTCGACGAGTTGGCTGCGGCCGGCATCACGACCGTGCTGACGCCGGGCGCGACCGCCGACGAGATCGTCGAGTCGGTCGGCCGCGCCCTGGCGACGGCTCAGTCGGGCGACGTCACAGGAAGTACCCCGTGATGTCGACGATGCAGTGCACGGTCCCGTTCGGGCCGGCGATCAGGTTCAGCTGACGGTTCGCGTCGAGCTTCGACAACGATCCGTTCGCCGCCACGACGTTCGGTCCGGTCCAGTTGATCGTCGACGACGACGTCTCGGTGACGTCGCCGGGCACGACCGACAGGTGGCTCGGTGCCGTCGTCTGCGCCACGGTGACGTTGAACATGACCGCGGTCGCGCCTGCCGGGACGACGTTGGCGGCGATCACATTGCCGTCGGGATCACGTCCGTCCTTGACGCTGATCGTTCGAGTCGTCAGCGCAGAGAGCGGCCCGTTGCTCGGCGCGTACGTCGCGAGACGCGAGTCGAACACGCGCGCCGGCGCGATAGCGGTGAACGCGCCGGCGACGGCCGCGCCGCCGAGGCGTTGCCACTTGTTGCCGGCGTAGCAGTACCACAGGACTCCGCTGCTGTCGCGCGCGATGGTGCCGACGGAGCCGGCCGCCCCGGCCGACACCGACGCCGAACCGAGCCCGAGCTTGCCGGACTGTCCGGCATACACGTCGTAGCTCGTGCCGCGACCGATGACGCCGGTACCGAGGTTCGACTCACCGATGATGCCGGTGCCCGCGTAGGTCGGCCCACCCGTGAACTCGCCGTACACCCCCACGCCGCTGCTCCCATCGGCATGGCCATAGACGCCGACGCCCGTCGACGCGCCGGAGTCGCCCGACACGCCGATGCCCGACGTCGCGTTGTTCACGCCGTAGACCGAGATGTTGCCGTCGGAGTCGGAGGTCCCGTTGGTCACCTTGAACGTCGACCCACCGGTCAACGTCGTCGTGTTGGTTCCGCTGTTCGAGAAGCCGATCACCATCGCCGAGCCGTTGCCGGCCGACACCTTGCTGGACGATCCGACGCCGGCGACCGCGGCCACGGCAAGTACCGCGGCACCCTTGCCGAACAACTGGCGTCGGGACGAACCCGGCTCGTCTCGCTCGTCTCCCGCCGCCGCGGTGGAGACACCTTCCACTACTTCACTCATCCGCTGTTCCTTTCGTGCCACTATCACGAATATGAGTGAGCTGACCATACTCGGGATCGAACTGCTGGTCCGTGATATCAAGATCGCCGTCGAGTTCTTCGAGCGCGTCCTCGGCTTCGAACTCGTCGAACGACGCTCGACCGATGACCCTGCCGGGGAGATGGCCGTGTTCCAGGTCGGCGATGCAGCCCTGACCGTCATCGAGCCGAGCACTCACGGGCCGGGCACCGTGATCGAGGACCGGACACCTCGCCTCGGGCAGATCGTGCTCGGCGCGGCGCCCGGCCGGTCGGCCCCGGTCGTCGACGCCGTGGTCACCGCGGGCGGCACGGTGCATCGGCTCGGCGACCACCGCACGGTGATCTCGCCGCTCGTCGTCGCGGGCGCGACCGGCGTCGACGCAGCGATCACGTTGATCGAGGCCGGGGACGAGTCGGGGTGACGACGCTCGGTCAGTTCGACCTCCCGCCGATGCCACCGCTGGACGCCGAGCGACTCGAACGGCATGGCACAGCCGATCGACGACTTGCAGCACGCATCGCGGCCGTCGACGAGTCGACCCGGCGCGCATTCGTCTACGTCCAGCACCGCATCCTGGTCGAGGCCGCGGCGTCGATCGAACCGTCGAGGCCCGGCCACGAACCCGAGGTCCTGCCGATCCGGCGTCGGTACATCGGACCGTCGCAGTCGGAGCGACGCGACGGTGTCGCCCGGGCGCTCCGACACGTCGACGAACGAGTGACGATGGCCCGTCGAGGTCTGACCGGCGGCGTGTTGCTGCCGGAGACGCCGATGGTCCTGCATGCGTTCGTCGAAGGTTCCGATCCACAGGGACGTCATACGAACGCCGGGATGGTGCGTGTGACCCCGAATTCGTTCGCCGAAGGGGACATCCCGTTCACGCCGCCACCGCCGGAGCACTGTCGGCGCCTCCTCGAGGAGGCCATCCAGCTGACGATCCAGGCACCTGCTCCCACGCTGACCCGCGCGATGTGGTTGCTCGCCACCGTGTTCGCGGTCCACCCCTTCGTCGACGGCAACGGCCGCACCGGTCGCCTTTTGATGCACGCCGTCCTCGCAGCCGACAGCGCCACCGGGACCGACTGGGGCACGATTCCCGAGTTCGCAGCGTTTCGTCGGCAGTACCTTGAGGCCACGAGGGTGCCGCTCCGGCCGTCACTTCCCAGCTACGACGCTCGCAAGATGGAACCGATCCACCTGATGCGATGGACTGCCGACGCCGCGACGCGCGGCATCGAGCGTGTGCTCGATCGTCTCGATCACATCGACGGTCTCACACAGCGGGCGGTCGCGAACTACGGCCCGATCGCCGGGCTGGTGGTCGTGGCCGTCATCGCCGATCGCAACGCCCGACTCGCCGAACTCACCCAACTGGTCCCCGATCCCGACCTCACCCACGCAGTGAACGAACTCGTCGCGTCGGGCGTCCTGCATTGGGACCGCTGGGGCGGGCTTCAGTCCGACGTCGAGATGCGGTGATGTCGAGATCCCCTCGGACGTGATATCTTCGCATCTATGCAGATATCGCAGGAACCGCTGGTGCCCGATGCCGACGAGTCGCTCGACCTCGCCGCGTTGTTCCGGCTGCTCGGCGATCCCACCCGGGTCCGACTGCTCTACGCGCTGCTCGCCCACGACGAACTGAGCGTCGGTGCACTCGCCGACGAGATCGGCACCAACGACACCAAGGTCTCCCAGGCACTCCGCCTGCTGCGATCGGCGGGCATCGTCCGCAACCGCCGCGACGGCCGGACGATCTGGTACCGGCTCGACGACGAGCACGTCCGCACCCTGCTCGAGGTGTGCCGCGACCACCTCGCCCACCAGGACGGAGCTCGCTGATGGGCGACGGACACGATCACGATCACGGGTACCTGAGCGCGGGCGAACGCCATCGCGGGCGCCTCGTCGCGGCCTTCGTCGTCATCGGCGGGTTCTTCCTCGTCGAGGCGGTCGCCGGCGTCTGGACGAACTCCCTGGCTCTGTTGTCCGATGCCGGTCACATGCTCACCGACGTCATCGGGATCGGCATGGCGCTGGCGGCGATCCAGCTCGCCAGCCGGTTCGCGCAGCGCACCGACGAACGACGCAGCAGCCACACGTTCGGCCTGTACCGCCTCGAGATCCTGGCGGCGTTCGTCAACGCCCTCCTGTTGTTCGGCGTCGCGATCTGGGTGCTCTACGAGGCCGTCCGTCGTCTGACCGACGAGCCCGAGGTGCTGGGCGTGCCGATGTTGGTGGTCGCCGTCCTCGGCCTGATCGCCAACCTCGTGGCGTTCGCACTCCTGCGCGAGGGCTCGAAGGAGTCACTCAACGTCGAGGGCGCCTACCTCGAGGTCGTCGCCGACACCGTCGGCTCGGTCGGGGTGATCATCGCCGCACTCGCGATGGAGCTGTTCGGTTGGACCTGGGCCGACCCGGTGATCGGCGCCGCGATCGGACTCTGGATCCTCCCCCGCACGTTCCACCTCGGACGCCGCGCCGTCCGCATCCTGTTGCAGGCGGCCCCGGACCGGATCGATCTCGACCGGCTCGCGGGCGACCTCGCCGCGATCGACGGGGTCGTCGACGTCCACGACCTGCACGTGTGGACGCTGACGTCGGAGATGGACGCCGCGTCGGCGCACCTGATGGTGCGTGACGGCACCGACCAGCACGCCGTCCTCGACCGTGCCCGCGAGCTCCTCGACCACGACTACCGGATCGACCACGCCACGTTCCAGGTCGAGCCCGACTCGCACCACGGGTGCCACCAGGTCGCCTGGTGACGGCTACCCGAACAACGAACTGAGTTCGGCCCTGTCGACGTCCTTGGCGGCCGACATCTCGTCGAGGCCGATCGCACGGACCCGTGCCTTGGTGTCGCGGTGTGCCCGAGCGTCGAGCGCGAGGAGGGCGACCGCCCGTTCGCGAGCGGTGGCGACCACGTCGTCGGGAGCGACCAGTCGATCGAGGTAGCCGGCGGTGACGGCACCGGTCGGGTCGAACGTCTCGGCCAGGATCGCCGACCGCTGGAACGCCGGAGGCGTGAGTCGCATCCGCATGAGGGCCACGGCCGTGTGCGGCATCGTCATCCCGATCGCGACCTCGTTGGCCGCGATCTTGAACGGGCCGTCGGCACCGATCCGTTCGTCGCCCGACAGCAGCAGGAACGCACCCATCGCCATCGCGTGCCCCGTACACGCCACGACG
>JAGQSS010000284.1 GCA_020439405.1 Ilumatobacter sp.
TCGCGGGGAAGGTCCACCACCACCACGAACCGCCCGCCTTGTACACCGCGTGGATCCTGTCGTCGAAGGCGTCGGGCTGCAGGCCTCGGCGTTCCCCGATCAGGTTGAGGTTCCACTCCCCGGTCCGGAACGCCGCATGCCCGAGGCCCTCCACGTAGCGGAGGATCGAGGGTTCTTCGTTGATCGGGGTCTGCTTGCAGAGGTCGGTCGACATGGGGCTCCAGGATCAGGAGAAGAGGTAGTCGCGGGTCCACCCGATCCGGACGGCGCCCTTGATGGTCTGCACCACGGACCCCGAGCCGTTGGAGAACGCGAGCCGGAGCGCGTAGCCGCTCACCGCCAAGTTCACGACCGACGTGAAGGTCTGCGAGACAGAGAAGGTGCCGGAGGTGCCGTCGGAGCCGGTGTTGATCGTCGTCTCGGAGCCCGTGATCCGGTTGTAGGCGAACAGCGTCCAGGTGATCGAGCTCGAGGCTCCCTGCTCACCGGCGAACCCGAGGGACGTGAGCGTCACACCGTCGGGGAGGTAGTCGCCCAGGTCGATCACCGCGGTGTCGCTGTCGGTGACGGGGCAAGTCACCGTGTAGGGGCTCCCGGTCAGGAGGAGCGCGCCGTCGGTGCGCCCGGCGTAGATCGCCGCGGCTCCGATCAGCTTCGTCTCTGTGCACCCGTCGAGCGCAACCATGTCCGGCGAGAAGGTGGCGGTCGAGCCCGTCCAGTCGAGGTCGGCACCGCCGTCGCCCCCGTAGAGCTGGGAGCCGGAGACGAACCCGAACACGCCCGTCGTGACTCTCCACGGATCGGCGGACGCGTCGATGTCCATGCCGCCGGTGTAGGTGCCGACCACGCCGATCGCCTCGACGTCGATGTCGAACACCTCCGAGCCGCTGTCGGTGTTCGCGTGGAGCACCCGCGTCGACCCCGCGCCGATCTCGACCTGCTTGTAGAAGAGCGCGCGCGTGTTGCTCTGGAGGAGCGTGCCCACGTTCAGGGTGCTCTGCGTGAGCGTGCCACCGTGGGGGTTGTTGTTGTCGGCGACGTGCGTGGTGAAGTCGCTCACGTGCGTCCCGAACGAGGTGAGGACGTTCGTGGTCGGGACCCAGTTGGGGTCGGTGAGCGTGCCGAGGTGCACGTAGTCGGTCCAGGAGCCCGACGCGGAGGCCGCTGCGTTGACCGAGGGCCCGAGCAGACACACGCGGTACCGCGCGGATGTCGTCGAAAGGGACGACTGCCCGAAGATATGGCTCACGTCGATCTGGTAGACGCCAGCGCTCGTGTTCTCGAGGTCGCCCTCGAAGATGGCCTCGGCGGTGTTGGCGACGGGGTTCCCGTCGGCGTCCGAGAACCAGACCAGCACGGGTCGGGTGAGCGTGGCGTCCTCCCACTTCTCGCCGGCGTTGAGGTCGCTGCTCACGGTGATCAGCGTGCCTCCCGACCCGTTGCTCGCCACAGTCGTCGGAGTGAACACGCGCCCGATCACCTCCTCCCACGCGCGCCACCGCGGGAGGCCTCCGTTGGAGAGCTCCGTGCCGACCGGAACCTCCCCGTAGTGCGCGGCGAGGTAGTAGTTGGCGGCCCCTCGAGCGAGCGGAACGTCGGTCCACTCCGGGTTGGACGCGTCGATCTGGATCCGGTGCCCGAGCGTGGTGTAGCCACCGACGTCCGCGGTGAAGTCGAGCGTGAAGGTGTCCGTGTCCACGGCGGTCGGCGTGCCCGACACCGTGCCGAGCATGCCACCGCCCCCCCAGAGGTCGAGGGCGCTCTGTCGCACGTCCTCGCGGAGCGTCGAGACGAAGAGGTCCTCGAGGTCTTGGAGGTTCCACAGCTTCGCGCCGTAGAGGTCGAGGATCTGCGATCCGGTCATGTCAGACTCCGCGGAGGGTCACCGGAGCCGAGCCCCGGAGGTAGACGAGGAAGAGGTAGGCGATCACCCGCGCACCCGCACCGGCGAACACGCCGTCGAAACCGCTGGTGTAGGGCGTCGCATCGGTCACGAGGAGCACGGGCGTTCCCTCCCACACGACGCTGATCTCCATGGTGCCCGTACTGCGGATCTCGGTGTCGACGCGGATCTCGTAGCGGGTGTCGGCAACGATCTCGAAGCCGAGGGTGCCCAGGTCGATCGAGCCGAGGGAGGAGCCGGATCCGCCGGTGTACTTCTCGACGCTGATCTCGAAGGACGTGGGGTCGACGGTGATCCGGTAGCCGTCGTCGAGGTCGGGCCCCTCGGCGTACATGACGATCCCGGCTCCCGTGTCGTCGACTGCGATCTCCGCGCGGACGCTCTTTCCGGTCGCGCCGTGGAGCTCGTCGACGCCGTCGATCGTGGAGGCGGAGACGAAGGCGTTGCCGTCGGTGCACACGAGCGCGCGCACACCCTCGACGGGGTCGTCCTGGTAGCCGTCGGAGCCTCCTGGCGACTGCTCATCCCACAGAGCAGGGAGCGCGATCAGGTCGTCGACGAAGGCGCACGCCAGCCGGTAGCAGGTCGTGTTGGCGGCGAGCATGGTCGAGATCCACCCGTCGAGGGCGTCGAGGTCGAGCTCCTGCGCGGGATCGGCCACGTAGAGCTGCAGCACGCCTTCGGGGTGGTCATAGGCACCGCCGGGAGCCGTTCCGACGCGAGGGAGGAGCACGCGAGCCCCCGAGGCCCCGTCGGTCGTGTAGGTGTCGACCCACCGGAGCCAGAGCGACCGCGCGCCGACGACGAAGCGCACGACGGCCTGGAGCCCGTCGAGCGTGCCCTTCCTCGCCCAGAGCTCGCGCACCTCGGGGAGCCACGTCCGGAGCTCGTCGGGCGTCGCGCCGTAGACGGCCGGCGTGTCGGCGAGACCGAACAGGGCGGCGAGGAAGAGGATCTGCTCGTCGGGCACGAGGTCGGGGTCGAGGAGCCACTCGATCCGATCGATCCGCTGATCGAGGTACTGCCGGACGATCGACACCGGCGAGAGCAGACCCCACAACCACCGGCGGGCCTCGGGCGTCTCCGACAGACCTCGAGGGAGGGCGTCGATCAAGCGCTGGACATCGGCACGGCTCACGTGGCCTCCACGACCGCGATCGTCATCGTGCCAGGGATCGGGAGCTCCGAGGCGCCGAGGGTGACGTCGGCCGCTGGAGCGGCGATCTCGAGGTCGGTGATCCGGTTCGTCGACGTGATGATCTCGGCCTGGAGGAAGGACCGAGGCACGCGTCCGCCGAACTTCCAGGCGTACTCACCGGAGAGCACGACGTTGCCGTCGTCGTCGCGCAGGAGCTTGCGCGCGAGGGGCTGCAGACGCGCGCGGAGCATGCTCTCGAGCTCGGCCTTCACCCCGCTCGTGTAGCCCTGCTCGACCGTGACGGTCGCGGTGACGTCGACCGACACGCCGGTGAAGGCGACGGCGTCGACCACGACGTTCGCCATCGACACGCCCCCGACGCGCTGGGTGCCGAACGTCGAGCCGTTGAAGTAGGCCTCGAGCTCGAGCAGGTCACCGGAGGTGGGCACGGTGTTGCTCGGCCCGACGCAGACCAGCTTGATCGTGCCCGGGCCCGCCCCGTTCTGCAGCGCGACGACACGCTCGGCGACCTGGCGACCGTCGGCCGTCCGGAAGGCCCGGGCGAGGGTCTCGTAGTCGCTCGGGGTGACGGCCCGCTTGCCCGTGCGGACGTAGGCCGGGATCGCTGCGCGCACGAGCTCGAGGGAGTCGGCCGTCGCGCCCTCGCGCACCGACCACCCCGATCCGGCCCGGGGGTTGTACCAGCCGTTGAAGCGCGGGGTCGTCGTGCGCGGACGCAGGGTGCGCGGGCCCACGTTGCCGGAGGCCGCTCCACCGTACCGGTAGGTCACGTAGACCGACGAGCTCGCCGTGGGGATCTTCCCCCGGGTGCCGTCGCCGAACTTGATCCGCATGGTGCCGTCAGGGTCCTCTTCGACGCGGAACACCTCGTCGGCGGAGGTGGCGTCGACGAAGCTCTCGACCTCCTCCCAGACGTCGACACCCACCTCCACCTGCACGAGGGAGAGGAAGGGCTCGCGCGCGAGGGCGAACGACTGTCGAGCGCTCCCGGCGTCGGTGCTCCCGACGGCCTCGCGCACCACCTGACCCTGAAGAGCCTCGGGGGCGATGTACCACCCGCGGCCCGCGACCTCGGTGGGCTCCTCGAGGGTGTGCGCGCTCCCGCTGGTCACCTCGGTGACGCGGAGGCGGATCCAGTAGCCCTCGGCCGCACCGGTGCCCGGCGTGGTCTTCACCCAGCGGCGATCGGCGCTCTGCGGGAGCGTCCAGGTCACGTCGCCAGCGACGGCGAGCTGTTCGCGCGCCGAGGCATCGCCAGGGCTCCCCTCCGTGCCGTCGGAGACGTTCGGGAGGCCGGGCCAGAAGCACTGGATCGTGTAGTCGCTGGCGTTGGTCGAGGGCGAGGTCTGCCCGAGGGTGTCGGCGGTGACGGCCACGAGCGTAGTGCCGTTGAGCGTCGTGGTGACCGTCTCGGAGATCCCGGTGCGGAGGCAGGTCACGACAACCTCGGCACCCACGGCGTCGACGTCGCGAGCTCCGTGCAGCGATCCGATCCCGAGCCGGATCGATCCGGAGAGGTCCTCGACCGTGGCCGGAGCCGCGATCCGCTGATCGTCGTAGTACTCCCACACCCCGCGGAGCACCTGCGTCCCGGCCGCGTCGATGGCAACGGCGTCGAACTGCAGGTCGGGGTGCCCGACGTAGAGCACGTCGCCCGCCGAGGCCGTCCCACCCCAGAGGGACGCGGAGAACGAGGAGATCAGCGCGAACGGCGCGCTC
>JAGQSS010000285.1 GCA_020439405.1 Ilumatobacter sp.
TCGCGCTGATCGAGTCGGCGGCGCGGTTCGCGATCGACCACGGTGCCGACTTCGTGAAGACCTCGACCGGGAAGTCGCCGGTGTCGGCGACGCCGGAGGCCCTCGCGGCGATGCTCGCTGCGATCGCCGACGCCGGCCGCACGGTGGGCCTCAAGCCGTCGGGTGGGATCTCGACCGCCGACGCAGCCGACGCCTATCTCGCCCAGGCCGAGGCGGTGATGGGCCCCGATTACCTGGCGCCCGCCACCTTCCGCTTCGGCGCCAGCAGCCTCCTCGACGCCCTGCTCTCGTAGGAAAGGGGTCGCGACGAGAAGGGGTCAGGCACCTTCTGGCGTCAGACGTCGCGGTCGTCGGAGTCGGCGTGCCAGAAGGTGCCTGACCCCTTCTCCGACGAAACGTATCCGACCCCTAACTCACGCGGGCGGTGGCGGGGGCGGCAGTGGTGGAGCGTTCGACGAGGCGGACGGGGGCGATGAAGCGTTCGACCGAATGGTCGTCGTCGCGCAACAGGTCGACCAGCCAGCGGGCGACACGGGCGCCGTGTTCGGCGACGTCCTGGTGCACCGTGGTCAACCCCAGCACCTCGGCGACCGGCTGGTCGTCGACGCCGATGATCGACAGCTCGCCCGGGATGTCGATGCCGAGCTCGCGAGCCCGCTGCATCGCCCCGAGCGCCATGATGTCGCCGATCGCGAAGATGGCCGTCGGTGGCTCGTCGAGGGCCAGCAGCTGGTCGAGCGCCTCGGCGCCGCCCTGCACGGTGAAGCTGCCGTCGACGATCAGGTCGTCGTCGAGCTGGATGCCCGCCGCGGCCAGCGCCTGTTCGTAGCCGGTCTGGCGCATCGTCGGCACGACGAACCCGAAGATCGTGTCGGTCGTGTCGCCGATCAGCGCGATCCGACGGTGTCCGAGTTCGATCAGGTGACGGGTGGCGATGCGGCCGACCTCGACGTCGTCGATCCCGGTCGACGGACAGCCGGGCAGCGGCGGTCCGATCGAGACGACCGCCAGTCCGCGGCTGATCATCTCGTCGAGTTCTTCCCCCTCGAGCGCGACGTCGACCACGACGATCCCGTCGACACGGCGGTGCAGCGCCTCGTTGCCGTCGATCGGCCGACGGTCGCCGCCCTCGGTCCGCAGCGCGATGACGACCATGTCGTAGCCGGCCTCGGCACAGACGGCTTCGACGCCGGCCATGATCTCGGCGCAGTACCAGGTGTTGACGAAGGGCACGATGACCGCGATCGAGCGTGACCGCCCGGTTGCGAGACGGCGCGCCGCCGGGTCGGCCTGATAGTTGAGTTCGGTCGCCACCTGCTCGACGCGTGCCCGCGTGGAGGCCGCGACGTTCGGCAGGCCGCGCAGGGCGCGCGACACCGTGGCGACCGAGACGCTCGCCGCTGCGGCGACGTCCTCGATCGTTGCCCGCGCGGCGGGCGGATTGTTGCGTTGCTGGTTCATGGCAGGGGCGCGCCTGAAAGCGTTTACACCATTGTTGCCCAGGTCGGGGGGCCGGGGAAAGTCCGCGTCGGGAGCGGGTCAGTTGTCGATCAGACCGCCGAAGTGCCCGCTCGCCTGGAACTGTTGCATGAAGGCGTCGGTGTAGACCTCGGTCGGCGTCGCGCGCAACATCTCGTCGAGTGCCACGGCGTCGTCGCCGACGAGCACGCGCCATGCACCGCTCGTCACCCCGTCGAGGATGATCGTGGCCGCCTCGGCGGCGGTCATCGGTGCGCTCGATTCGAACGAATCGGCGCGCAACTGCAGCAGGTTGCGGATGTCCTCGTCGGAGGCGCCCGACGCGTCGATGCCCGACTCCTCGATGCTCTGACGCACCCGCTGCAGCGACTCCTCCGACAGGTTCTTCGGGTCGAGCCCGGCGGCGATCATCGAGTTGAGCGCGATCTGGGTGCCGATGTGGCCGGGCATGACGACCGACGCCGTGAGGTGCGGTGCGTTCATCCGGAAGTCGACGACGAGCGACTCCGTCAGCCCGCGCACCGCGAACTTGGCGGCGCTGTACGCGCTGTGCGCACCGGACGGCCCGAGGCAGGCCCACAGCCCGTTGACGCTGCTGGTGTTGATCACGTGGCCGCGGTCGGCCTGCATCAGCATCGGCATGAACGAACGCATCCCGTTCAGCACCCCGCCGAACGTCACGCCGAAGACGCGATCCCAGTCGGTGTGGTCGGCGGTGACGATGCTCGACGCACCGGAGATGCCGGCGTTGTTGAACAGCAGGTGGACCCGGTCGGTGTCGAACTCGCTCGCGACGTGCTCGGCGAACGCGTTCATGGCGTCGGCGTCGGACACGTCGGCGACGAAGGCCGTCAGTCGAACGTCGCGCCCGGCGGCGTCCGCGTCGTCGGCAGCGAGGTCGATCGTCTCGTCCATCGTCTCCGACGACACGTCGCACATCGCGACGTCGCACCCGGCGGCGGCCAGTTGGCGGGCGAGTTCGCGGCCCATGCCGGTGCCGCCACCGGTGATCACGGCGATCAGGCCGGCGAAGTCGGTGATCGGTGCGGGCGGGTACGACGCTGGCGCGTTCATGTCGGGTCTCCGGTCGGGTTCGTGCCACCGTTCCCGCCGGTGGCAGCGGCGCGCCGGGTCAGCGCTGGAAGTACTTGGGGTTCGGGTGGACCTCGTCGACGGCGCCGCCGGCAGCGGCCCAGCCGTTGAAGCCGACCTCGAGATGGGCGACGTTGGTGTAGCCGAGATCCTGGAGCACCTTGGCAGCGAGCGCCGAGCGCTGTCCGCCCGCGCAGTGCAGTACGTACCGCTCGTCGAAGCTCACGTCGCCGCGGTAGTAGGGCGACTCCGGATCGAACCAGAACTCGAGCATGCCGCGCGGCTTGGATTTCGACCCGGGAATCGCGCCCTTGTCCCACAATTCGCGGACGTCGCGGATGTCGATCACCGTGCAGGTGCCGGCGTCGATCTCGGCCTGGAGCTGTTCGACCGAGAGTTCCTCGATCGCCGCCTTCGCCTCGGCGATCATCTCCGAGAGCGGCTTGCGTGCCACGTGCCGGCTCCGTCAGGCCGCGAGGCCGGACTTCTCGAGGATGTGGACGCCGCACGCCGAGCCGAGGCCGATGACGTGGGCGAGGCCGACCTTGGCGCCCTCGATCTGGCGGGGTCCGCCTTCGCCGCGGACGTGCTGGCAGATCTCCCAGATGTTGGCGATGCCGGTCGCGGAGATCGGGTGGCCCTTCGACTGGAGTCCGCCCGACACGTTGACGGGCAACTTGCCGTCGCGCCACGGGGCGCCGGACTCGAAGAAGTCGACCGCGCCGCCCTCTTCGCAGAGCTTGAGGTTGTCGTAGTGGACGAGTTCGGCCGTGGCGAAGCAGTCGTGGAGTTCGACCAGATCGAGCTCGTCGGGGCCGACGCCGGCCTGCTCGTATGCCTGCTCGGCAGCACGACGGGTGAGGGTGTTGACGTCGGGGAGGACCTGGCAGGCCTCCTGGTACGGGTCGCTCGTCAGGATCGACGCCGACACCTTGATGGCACGGCGCTGCTGTTCGAGCGACATCGTGCGCAGCTTCGAGCCGCTGACGACCACCGCGGCGGCGGCGCCGTCGCAGTTGGCCGAGCACATCGGGCGGGTGTTCGGGTAGGCGATCATGATGTCGTTCATGATCTGCTCGAGCGGCATCGCCTTCGAGTAGGCGGCGAGCGGGTTGAGCGTCGAGTGGCTGTGGTTCTTCTCGCTGATCTTGGCGAACAGTTCGAACGCGGTGCCGCCGTACTGGTGCTCGTACAGGTACTCCATGCCGACCTGGGCGAACACACCGGGCATCGCCTCGGTGCCGATCCGACCGTCGACCGGGGCGACGGCGCCGTAGCGGCCCGAGCGCTCCCACTCGTGACCGTCGGACTTGGCCTGGCCACCCGCGCCGAGCAGGCCGGCACCGGCGAGCTTCTCGACGCCGCAGGCGAGGCCCATGTCGGTCTCGCCGGCCTTGACCGCCATGATCGCCGTGCGCAGCGCAGTGGCACCGGTGGCGCAGGCGTTCGAGACGTTGTAGGCCGGGATGCCGGTCTGGCCGACCTGCTTCTGGAGCTGCTGGGCGATCCCGCCGCGGCCCATCAGGTTGCCGGCGGCGAAGATGCCGATGTCCTTCATCGTGACGCCGGCGTCGGCCAGCGCGGCCATGATCGCCTCGGCGCCGAGGTCGACGACGTCCTTGTCGGGGTGCTTGCCGAACTTGGTCATCGAGATGCCGAGGATGAAGATGTCGTCGGATGCGCTCATGTCAGGTGCTCCTGGTGTGTCGTGCTCGTCGAGTGGGTGCGTGTGGGCCGGGTCAGGCGGGTTCGAAGCCGTAGTTGAGGGCTTCGACGCCGTTGTCGTCGGTGCCCATCGAGGAGGTCGCGAGGCGGACCTTCATGCCGAGGGTGACGTGCTCGGGGTCGGGTGGGCAGTTGATGATGTTGCCCTTGGCGCTCGTGCCGTCGAGATCGACGACCGCGGCGACGAACGGGACGTCGACGCCGGGCGCGGCGAACGTGATGATCGAGAACGACCGGACGACACCTTCGGTGGCGACGTCGACGTCGGTGAACTCGGTGCCGAAACACGACGCGCACGCGTTGCGGCGGTCGAAGAAGCGGGCACCACAGTTGGTGCACTCGTGGGCACGGAGGTGGGGGGCGCCGTCGTCGAGTACGAGGTAGTCGACGAACGGGATCTGCGAAACCGTCTCGCTCATACCCGACAGCATTCACCCCCACGCCCGGTCCGAACGAACCGGAGCACC
>JAGQSS010000286.1 GCA_020439405.1 Ilumatobacter sp.
ACGCGGCCGGGTCGTGGCCGATGGCGTGGTACCTGCGCGACACGCCGGAAGTGCAGTATCCGTCACTCGGCGACGGGACCGACCTCGAGTTCGATGCTGCGATCGTCCTCGAGCGGAGTCTCGACGGCATCGACACCACGGGCTACGACGTCAGCCGCTTCCCGATCCGATCGACGTGGGTCGTCGACTGGGGCGCCGCCGACATCGGCGACTGGTGGCGGTGGCTGAGCCGGCGGGAGGTCTGGAACGACACCCAGTCGGAGTGGATGGCGCTGCTCGTCGCCGACGAACACGCCGACGCCCTCGAGCGCTGAGGGGCCGGTTCACGGGCCGATGGTGCCGAGCGCCGCCTGGTCGATCCAGATGATGCGGCGTTCACCGTCGCGGAACACGACGTCGGCACCCGGCAGCGACTCGATGACGGCGAGGGCATCAGGCGTCGCCGTCGCCAACTCGACCGTGCCGATGACGACGTACTCGACGCGGTGGGCGCGCAGG
The DNA here is from genome assembly GCA_020439405.1 of Ilumatobacter sp. GTDB lineage: Bacteria > Actinomycetota > Acidimicrobiia > Acidimicrobiales > Ilumatobacteraceae > Ilumatobacter. The sequence goes on from JAGQSS010000286.1 coordinate 499, forward strand.
AAGAACGATGCGAAGTCGGCGTCGCCGTCGGTGTACAGCCGTTGCACGTCGGCGTACCTCCGCTCGACGGTGTCGGAGAAGCCGAGACGCTGCTGGGTCTCGTGCCACGGCCATCCGATCACCGTCGGCAGTCCGGTGTACACCGACACCCTCGCGTTCCAGCCGTAGGCCTGACCGACCATCTCGACGATCGTCGGCTGGCCGCCGACCTCGTGTCGGAGCCAGTCGATGAGCGGTCGATCTTCGGCGGGGACGATCGGTGTGCCGTCGGGCGCGACGACAGTCCACTCGCCGTCGAGGTAGGCGAGCCCGTCGAGGGTGGGGCCGATGTCGGGCGCGACCCGGTCCGCCAGCCGCGGGCGGACCGCGAGCACCGGGAAAGCGAGCACGGCGACGAGCGCGACGAGACCCGACGTGGCGGCGACCACGCGGACGCTGCGCCGGCGCAGCCGGACGGCGACGAGCACGAGGGCGGGTCCGACGGCGAGCGCGACGAGGTGCCACGCCTCGAAGGTGAGTTTGAAGACCGTGTTGAGGCGTTCGATGTCCGGGGCGATGATGACGAACTCGGGAACCGCGGCGAGCCCGACGCCGGCGACCAGGAGCGCACCCGTGACGACCACCGCCGGGTCGGTCCGGTCCGACCGGAACTCGGCGACGATCCCGACGGCGAGCAACCCGACCAGCACCAGTGACACGGCGGCGACCCATGACACCGCCAACCCGACACCGGTGAGGATCGCCACCGCGCCGAGCCCGATGAGCACCGGACCTGCGACGGATCGCCAGTCACCTCGGCGCCGGACGACGGAGGGCCGGTGCACGACGAGGAGCACCGTCGCGAACGTGGCGGCGACCGCCCACCAGACGCCGAGATGGACGAGTTGGTCGACGAGATCGGTCGTGACCGGTGCTCGATCGATCCCGTCGTTGAACACCATGGATCGCCGTCGGTACGGCGCCGTCAGGACGAACGCGGTGGCGCCGACCACCACGAGGTCGACCACGATGCCCGTGAGGACGGCTCGCCGGGTCGGGTACGCACGCGAGCGCACCCGAGCGAAGATCACGGCCGTCGAACTCAGCACCACGACCGCCGGGAGATCCCAGGTGTGGGTCATGAGCACCAGTCCGACGACGACGCCGAGCACCACGAGGAGCGACGTCCGCCGAACCGGCGACGCGTCGGGCCGGGCCTCGGCGACGAGTGCCACACCGAGCAACACGACCAGACCCGTCAGCCACGTCCCCATCAGGTGAGGGTGGAGGTCGCCGAACAGGAAGGCCCACGCCGGGAACTCGGTAACGTCGAGCGTCCCGGCGTGCACCCGCGACGTGCGCCACCAGTCGAACGGGGCCGACGAACCGTCGAGCACCTGCCGGATCGCATCGAGATTCCCGACGAGCAGGAGGCCCGCCGCCGAGACGCACCCGGCGATCCGCGCCGACGACCGACCGAGCCGCCACCTACCACCGGCGAGGTGGGCGATGTCGTGCCCGACCGCGGCAGCGATCGCCGTCGCACACGCCGCGACGGTGGCGAGCCCGAGTTGGAAGGCCACCTCCGGCACGATGCCGAGACCTCGCGCCGGAACGGCGAGGTGGAAATAGCCCAGGTAGTAGTAGTTCAGTACGCCGCCGGCGAACCACGGATCGGCGGGCGGCACGATCGGCGACCGGGCGACCGAGGTGAAGAACGCGAACTCCATCGGCTTCTCGCCGCCGCGCACGGGGTGCCAGAGGTCGGGGTTCCCGAGGCGGAGCGCGATCAGCGCGAGGAACGTCGTTGCGGCGACGCCGCCGATCGTCCACCACGCACCACGATCGCGGCGCAGGCGGTCGCGGAGCGACACACGGTCGTGCCACCCCACCGCGCCTCCGACGAGGACGAACGCGCCGCCGACGGCGCGCACGAGCCAGCTCGACAGGTCGGTGATGCCCCATGCGACGACCGACCAGACGACGACGGTGACCGCGAGCGGTCCGAGGACGAGGCTCATCGCGGCGGCGGACGCGGGAGACCGACGGAGCAGCCGAGCGCTCGGGCCGATCGACGCCGCTGCGAGGACGAGCCACCCGCCGACCCACAGCGCAACGGCAGGGAGACCGTCGCGCGAGAACGTGTCGTCGAAGGTGTCCCCGCCCGTGATCCGTGCGCGCTCCGCCGGCGTCGCGAGGAGCGCGTTGGCCGCGCCGTCCGCGAGTGGCGGCGACAGCGCCGTCGAGGCGAGCGCCGGGTCGAGCAACCGTCGAGCGTTCTCGGACGAGAACCGATCGGTCCGCCGGTAGAGGTCGACCGGCGGGTGGTCGTAGACCGAGAACGCCTCCTCGGCGCTCTCGGTCTCGATCCGGAGCGGTCCGAGGCGCGGCACATTCTGGAACGACGCGACGTGGTCGAACCCGAGCGATCCGTCGGCAAGTGCCTCGTAGTACCTCAGCGTCGACGGGTAGCGCGCCGGGAGACGCTCGACCGACATCCTCGCCCGCTGGCTCGAGACGACGACCAGATCGATCCGGCCGAGCCGGTCGACGAGATCGTCGATCTTGTCGGCGGAGTCCGGATCGAACGGACGGAGCTCCTCGAACCGGTACTCCGGAACACCGTCGAGCCGGAGCGGCAGCGCGTCGTCCCAGGCGTCGACGCTGACCGTGGACCCGGCGGGGAGGTTCGCGGCGATCCACTCGGTCGCCTCGATACGACTGTGGTCGCGGCCGTACACCCCGTTCACGAACGCAGCACCCCACAGCACGATCGTGGCGGTGAGCGCGCCCACGGCGACCGCCACGGCCCGGCGTCGCCCACCGTCGGCGGCGCGGGCTGCGGCGAGCAGGTGCGCCAGACCGACGCCTGCTACCGCCGACGCGATCGGGACGAGCGGCATCAGGTATCGCATCGTCGGTGTCCACGACATGGCGATCAACGCGAGCATGGCGAACGCAGCTGCCGCCGGCACGAGGGCGACACGAGCACGGCGCCGCCACAGCACCCACCCACCCAGCAGGGTTGCAGCGGTCGCCGCCGGACCGATCCCCCACGCGACGAACTGGCCGAGCGGATAGACGACGGGCGTGCGACCGACCCACTGCAGGTTCGGCGGTACGTCGGATGCTGCCTGGAACGCACGCAACCTGAGGAGGTCGTCGACCCAGACGTCGCTGAGCCACCACCCGTCGAACGCATACGGCTGCGCGACTCGGAACACGACGGCGGCGAGCGCGCACGCGGCCAGGAGCCGGCCGAGGGCGGCGGTCCATGCCGTTCGACGCTCGATCGCCACGAGCACGACGGCGACCGCGACGGCCACGAGCAAGACGACGGCCTGGATGCGGCACGCCATCGCGGCACCGACGAGCGCGCCGGAGGCCAGGATCCAGGACACCCTGTCGAGCCGGACGTAGAGCACGGCAGCGAGCAGGGCCGCCGTCCAGAACATGGTGCCGAAGCCGTCCGGCCCGAGGAAGTGGGCCTGCTGCACCGGCAACACCGCGACGGCGTAGCACCCTGCGGCGAACAGGCCGGCGACACGGCCGGCGAGCAGCCGGCCGAGGACGCCGACGAGGAGGATCGTCACGGAGTCGGCCAGTGCCGACAGCAGACGACCGACGAGATTGGCGTCGTACCCGCCGTCGAACCGCAACGCGCCGTCGTCGTCGCGCAGGTCGACACCGATCGCGTCGAGCGCGGTGACGAGCGGCGATGCCGGACCGGACTCGAGCACGGCGGCAGCGGCCTTGGTCGTGAACAGCGGGAGCGTGCCGTAGACGAACGACGGCACGGTGGTGTACGGATCGAGCGGTGACGTCCCGGTGTCGAAGTACTCCCCGACGGAGCCGGGCGCGGCGATGCCGTCGAGGACGAAGCTCCAGTGTCGTTCGTCGGGATGGAGGTGTTGGCCGCGATCCCAGTCGAGGTTCCACAGACGCGCCGTCGCCCCGACGAGCACGATCAATCCGAGGCCGACCCACCACATCACCGGTCGCCTCACCCAGCGGGGCGTCGAGGCGTCCGGCGACTCGTTCACCGGCGACAGCCTCGCACATCCGAGCGGTGGAGCCGCTGCTAGCGTCCTCGCGGTGCCGGGTCGAACGGTGGTGGTGATCCCGTGTTTCGACGAGGCCGAGCGTCTCGACCCGGATCAGGTGTTCGCACTCACCGCCGCCGGGCTCGACGTCCTCCTCGTCGACGACGGATCGAGCGACGGCACCGTCGACGTGATCAAGGCAGCGGCCGCTCGGTCGTCGGGGAGGATCGAGACGTT
>JAGQSS010000287.1:0-3422 GCA_020439405.1 Ilumatobacter sp.
AGATGCGCGACACGGTGGCTGCCGGCGCACGGGACGAACTGTTCACTGCGCTGAAGGGCGCACGGGAGGCACGGACCAATCTGCCGGGCCGTGTCGTCCACCCCGAAGAACTCGTCGAGGTGCGCATCAGGATCCCCGACCGCACCGGGGCCGCGGCAGAGGTGTTCACCCTCGCCGCCGATCTGGGCGTCAACATCGCCAACTTCGAGGTCGTCCACCTCGCCGAGGGCAACCGCGGCGTTGCCGTCGTCCTCATCGACGCCGCGTCGAGCGACGTGTTCCGTGGCGGACTGATCGCGCGTGGCTTCAAGCCGTCCGTCACGGCGCTGTCATGACCGCACCGCAGGACGAGCCGGTCCGGCGTGTCCGTCGGTCGGACCGCATTGCGGCGGTCGTCGACGTGCCCGGCTCGAAGTCGATCGCCAACCGGGCGCTCGCGTGCGCCGGCGTCGCCGACGGCACGTCGACGCTCACCAATCTGCCCGACGGTGACGACACCTCGGCACTGGCCCGGGCCGTCGCGACGCTCGGCGTCCCGATCTCGCTCGAACGTGGCCGAGCGGTCATCGACGGCCGCGGGACCGACTGGCCCGAAGCCACGCTCCACGCCGGGCTCGCCGGCACCACGTCTCGCTTCCTGACGGCGCTGGTCGCCCTGGCCGGACGGCCGATCACGGTCGACGGCGACCCACCCCTGCGGGCGCGACCGTTCGGGCCGCTCCACGAAGCGCTCGTGCAGATGGGTGTCACGGTGACGCCGGCCGAACAGGCGGGCCATCTGCCGGCCACCATCACCGGGCCGCCACTCAACGGCGAGGTGTCGCTGCGCGGCGACGTGTCGAGCCAGTTCGTGTCGGCACTGATGATGATCGGTCCGTACGTCCCGTCGGGGCTCCGGATCGGGCTCACGTCACCACTCGTGTCGGTGCCCTACGTCGAGATGACGGCAGAGGTCATGGCCTGGTTCGGCGTCTCCGGCGTCGTGGTCGGCCCCGACGAGATCACGATCCCGTCCGGCCGGTACCGGTCGGCCGACATCGCCGTCGAGCCCGACGCCTCGTCAGCGAGCTATCCGTTGGCCCTCGCCGCCGTCTGCGGCGGACGCGTGACGGTGCCCGGCCTCGGTCTCGGTGCCCTGCAGGGCGACGCCCGGTTTGCCGACCTGCTCGCCGCCATGGGATGCGGTGTCCGTCGCACCGCCGACTCGGTGACGGTCGAGTCGGGCGCCCGGCTGCGGGGCATCGACGTCGACATGGCCGACGTCTCCGACCTCGTCCCCACGGTCGCCGCGGTGGCCGCGTGCGCCGAGAGCGAGACGCGGATCCGTGGGGTCGGGTTCATCCGGGCCAAGGAGAGCGATCGACTCGGCGACCTCGTCGGTGAACTGCGCACGCTCGGCGTCGATCTCGACGAGACCGACGACGGCCTCGACATCCGCCCCTCCGCCGACCGCCTCCGGCCCGGGCGGGTCGGCACCCATCACGACCACCGCCTGGCGATGGCCTTCGCCGTCCTCGGCAGCCGGATCGGCGACGTCGAGATCGGAACCCCCGACGTCGTGTCGAAGAGCTGGCCCGGCTTCTGGGACATGCTCGACGCGGTGACCCGATGACCGGTACACCGTCCGAGCCGATCACCGTCGCCGCGTTCGACTTCGACGAGACGCTGACGACGCGTGACACCGTCGTCCCGTTCCTCCGGCAGCTCGCGAGCCGACGTCGGCTCGGCGCCGGGCTCGCGACGCGCAGCGTCCGGACCTTCCAGGCGCTCGCTCGTCGCGATCGACACCTTCTGCGGTCGGTCGTCACCGAGGTCGTGTTCGCCGGTCGGCCGATCACCGAGGTCGAGCAGCTCGCGACGCCCTACGGGCGGACCATCGCCGAGACCTGGCTCCGCGACGACACCGTGGCGAGGCTCGCGTGGCACCGTGAGCAGGGACACCGCACCGTCATCGTGTCGGCGTCGTACGAGCAGTACGTCCACGTCGTCGCGGCTCATCTCGGCGTCGACGGGGTCGTCGCCACCCGCCTCGACGTCGTCGACGGGCAGTGCACCGGACGTCTCGACGGTCCGAACTGTCGCGGCGCCGAGAAGGTCCGGCGACTCCGGGAGTGGTTCGACGGCCAGGGGCTCGATCGGGAGCATCTGTCCCTATGGGCCTACGGCGACTCCTCGGGCGACCGCGAGCTGCTCGCCTGGGCCGACCATCCCGTCTGGGTGACCGAACCGCTCGCTAGCGTGTCGCCCTGATCCGCCATGCCACCCCTCCTCCGATCCGCCCGCCCGCGCCAATGGGTCAAGAACGTCCTGGTCTTCGCCGCACCCGGTGCGGCCGGCGTGCTCGACGAGCCCGACCAGTTGGGGAGGACGCTCCTGGCATTCGCCGCGTTCTGTCTCGCCGCCAGCGGTACCTACTTCTGGAACGACGTCCTCGATGTGGAGGCCGACCGCGCCCACCCCAAGAAGTCGAAGCGCCCGATTGCCGCCGGTGAGGTCTCGCTGGCGATGGGCAGGACGATGGGCGTCGTGCTGCCGCTCCTGGCCCTCGTCGTGATGGGCTTCACCGGGAGCTGGAAGGCGGTCCTCGTCGTCGCCACCTACCTCGCGATCACCCTCAGCTACAGCGCCGTGTGGAAGCACATCGCCGTGCTCGATCTGATCGCCATCGCGTCCGGCTTCGTGCTCCGAGCCGCGGGCGGCGCCTACGCGGTCGACGTGCCGATGTCGAGCTGGTTCGTGTTGGTGACCACGTTCGGATCCTTGTTCATCGTCACCGGCAAGCGGTTCGCCGAGGCACGCGAACTGGGCGACGGCGCCGTATCGATCCGCACGACACTCGGCGAGTACAGCGAGCGCTACCTCAGTTTCGTGCTGGCCGTCAGCTGCGGCGGAGCCCTCGTGAGCTACTGCATGTGGGCGTTCGAGGTGAAGGACATGGCGGCGTCCGATCTGCCGTACTACGAACTCTCGATCGTCCCGATGTTCGCTGCGTTCCTCCGCTACGCCCTCGTCCTCGACCAAGGCCACGGCGCCGCACCCGAGGAGGTCTTCTCGAACGACCGGGTCCTCCAGTTGCTCGGCCTGGCGTGGGTGATCATCTTCGGATTGGCGGTGTACACGTGAGCACGTTCGAATCGGCCTGGTCGGCGGTCGCCGACGTCGAGGGCTGGATGACCGAGGGGCAGGGCCGAGCGTTGTTCGACGCCGCCTCGTCGTGTCCCGTCGGTGGCACGATCGTCGAGATCGGTTCGTTCCAGGGGCGGTCGACGATCGTCCTGGCGACCGGCGCTCCCGACGGCGCACGCGTCGTCGCGATCGACCCGCACGCCGGCAACGACCGGGGTCCGCAGGAGCTCGAGGGGTACGACGACGATGCCGCCTCCGACCACGCCCGCTTCGAGGCGAACCTCGTCCGGGCCGGC
>JAGQSS010000287.1:3783-4752 GCA_020439405.1 Ilumatobacter sp.
TGATCTCGGCCAAGATCCTGCGCGGCCGCGAGTGGCCGTATTGACCACCGGCCGACCGACCCCAGGGATAGCCTCGACCACGATGTCCGTGTGTGACCAGGTCGAACTCTCCGGCTTCGGGCTGACCAACCCGTCGTCGGCGACCGTCATCGAGATCGACGACGACTCGGCGGCGGCGGCGATCAAGGCGCTCCCGGTCCGTGGCGGCATCGCCCGTGGGCTCGGCCGCTCGTACGGCGACCCGGCGCAGAACGGTGGGGGTCACGTCCTGCGGCTCGCGGCGGGCACGATCGTCGTCGACGAGGCGACCGACACCGCCACCGTCGGCGCCGGTGTCAGCATCGACGATCTGCTTCGCACGATCGTCCCCCGCGGCTACTTCGTGCCGGTCACCCCGGGCACGCGCTACGTGACGATCGGCGGTGCGATCGCGAGCGACATCCACGGCAAGAACCACCACCTCGACGGTTCGTTCGGCAACCACGTCACCAACATCCGGATGATGCTCGCCGACACCACCGTCGTCGACGTCGGGCCCGACCGCGACCCCGAACTGTTCTGGGCGACGGTCGGGGGGATGGGACTCACCGGGCTGATGCTCGAAGCGACGTTCCGGCTGCTCCCGATCGAGACCAGCCGTATCTCGGTCGACACCTACCGGCTCGGGTCGCTCGACGACGTGATGTCGGAGATGGTCGCGAGCGAGGCCGACTTCCGGTACTCGGTCGCCTGGCTCGACCTGCTCGCCACCGGCGCACGCCTCGGTCGCGGCGTCCTCACGAACGGCACCCACGCCCGACGTGCCCAACTCGACGATCCGACCGACCCGTGCGCCTACACGGCCGATCAGGTGGCGGTGATGCCGCCACTCGTGCCACCTGCAGGTGTCATCAACAAGCTGACGGTCAAGGCCTTCAACGAGATGTGGTTCCGCAAGGCGCCACGCGAGCGTCGCGGCGAGCTGCAGTC
>JAGQSS010000288.1 GCA_020439405.1 Ilumatobacter sp.
GGACCGTGAACCGGGAGGCACTACGACCGTTGCTGGTCGACGCGATGGCGTCGTGGTCGGCCGACGACCTGTTCGACGCCTTGAGCGCGAGAGGCGTGCCGTGCGGTCCGATCAACTCCGTCGGCGAGGGCATCGAGTTCGCCGAACGGATCGGCCTCGAGCCGAGGGTGACGGTCGGCGAGGGCGACGAGGCGGTCGACCTCGTCCGCAACCCGATCCGCTTCAGCGCCGCGGCCCCGCAGTACACCCTCCCGCCGCCCGCCCTCGGACGAGACACCGACCAGATCAAAGCCTGGCTCCGCACCTGACCCGCGACTGGGGTCGGATACGTTTCGTCGGGACCGACGAAACGTATCCGACCCCTACTGCACCGTTTGGAGGAGGGCGGCGGCGACGTCGGTGGGGCGTTCTTCGTGGGCGAACAGGCTGGCGCCGTCGATGACGGTGAGGCGGGCGTCGGGGAACGTGTCGACCATCTCGCGGGCCCGGTCGACCGGGAAGAACGGGTCGTGCTCACCCCAGATCAGGTGGACCGGTACGTCGATCCGGCGATGGACGTCGGCGAGCGCGGTCACGTCGGCGGTGTCGAAGCTGTCGAGCAGTCGGATCGCGGCGCCGAGCGCGACCGGGTCGGTGTGGAGCGGCTGCAGGAAGAACTCGTCGAACTCGCCGTCGAGCAGGTCGCGATCGTCGAACGCGCCGCCCAGGACCAGCGGCAGACGACGGAGCCGCCGTTGCCCGACGAGCCAGCCGAGCACCCTGCCGTAACCGGGGAGATGGCGCCCCCAGAGGAACATCTTGAACCGGAAGGTCAGCCCGGCCGGCTGCTCGGTGTCGATCAGCACGAACGCACGCACGCGTGGGTCGCCGGCCAGTGCGTGGCGGGCGATGAGGCCGCCGCTGTCGTGGCCGACGACGGTGACGTCGGTCAGGCCGAGTTCGTCGACGACGCGGCGAACCGCCTCGATGTGGCCGTGGACCGACACCGGCGTCGTCGCGTCGTACGAGCTCGATCCGGTGCCGACGAGATCGACGACGTGGCAGCGGACGTGGGGCGCGAGGTACGGCAGCAGCGTCCGATAGGTGGCGCCGGTGACCGGCCAGCCGTGGACGAACAGCACGTCGGGACCGCTGCCGACGGAGCGGACCGCCACCTGACCGGCGCCGACGTCGATCATGCGGTCGGGGGCGCGGCGGAAGAGATCGGATGCGGCGGCGGTGTCGAGGGCGGTCATGACGTCTCCATCGGGTTTGTAGTGACAACTACAAACGTAGTTGTAGTGATCACTACGGTCAACCCCGGTACGCTCGCGCCGTGTCACCGAGCCGGAAGCACAGCCGCGAGGAGATCCTCGACGCCGCCGTCGCCACGGCGTTCGACGGCGGCCTCAGCCAGCTGAGCTTCGGTCGCGTCGCCCGGCGACTCGGGATCGCCGACCGCACCGTCGTCTACTACTTCCCGACGATCGGCGATCTGGTGGCGAACGTCGTGGTCGTGCTCGGCCTGCAACTCCAGGCGCTGCTCGAGCCGGCCTTCACCGACGGCGCCGCCGAGCCGCTCGAACTGGTGCGCCGGGCCTGGCCGACGCTCGCCCACGCCGACGTCGACCCGACGTTCGCGCTGTTCTTCGAGGCGAACGGGCTCGCCGCCGCCGGCCGGGCGCCGTACGACGCGATCGTCCCGCAGCTCGTCGAGGGGTGGATCGACTGGGCGGCGGGGTTCTTCACGAGTCCCGAATCACAGCGCCGCACCGACGCCGAAGCCGCGATCGCCCTGATCGACGGGCTCCTCCTCCTGCGCCAACTAGCCGGCCCCGACGCCGCCACCCGCGCCGCCACCCGCCTCACCATCACCGACTGACGGTCGGACGATTGGTGTCGGATCCGGAGAACGGATGTGGTCAGACCAGGTCCGTTCCCAGGGGCCGGGATGCGCGACCAGGCATGCGGGAACGGACCTGGTCTGACCACATCCGTTCAGGTGGGGCGGTAGACGAGTTGGACGAGGCCGGAGCCGATGTCGCGGTGGTGCTGGAGCTCGAGTTCGTGGCGGTTGCCGACACCGGCGAACAGGGGGCGGCCGGCACCGAGCACGACCGGGATCATGGTGACCGTCATCTCGTCGACCAGTTCGGCGTCGAGCGCCTGCCGCACCAACTCACCGCCGTCGAGGTACACGTCGCGGTCGCCGGCCACCCGCTTCGCCTCGGCGACCATGTCGTCGATCGAGCCGGTCACGGCCCGCACCGTCGGGTGGGTGTCGGGCAGCGGGCGCGTCGTCGCGACCAGCACCGGCGTGTCGCCGTAGCCCCACTCGTCGAAGCCGGAGGCGACGTCGTAGGTCCGTCGCCCCATCAGGAGGGCGCCGACCTCGGCGAAGAACGGGGTGAAGGTGTCCTCGATGTCGGGGAAGTCGAGCCAGTCGAGTTCGTCGTCCGGGCCGGCGATGAAGCCGTCGAGCGAGGAAGCGATGAACACCCGACACCGTGACACGACGCCACCATATGCGTTCGCGGCGACGTCCGGCGTCGCGGAGCGGGACGCTTCGACTGGCCATCGCGGACCGGCCGACGAGTACCGTCGGGACGACCCCTCATGAGTCACGAACACCACCACCCCACGCCTGCGACCAACGGGTCGACCGACCAGGATGCGCCGCGCCCACCGAAGCAGGAGCAGGAGGAGGCGACGACCGACGTCACCGAGGTGGCGCCCGGCGTGTTGCGAACCCAGCTGCCGATCAGCCTGCCCGGTCTCGGCCACGTCAACTGCTACGTGATGGAGGACGAGCGCGGCATCGCCGTCGTCGACCCCGGCCTGCCGGGTCCGGCGGCGTGGGACGCACTCGTCGATCGTCTCGGTCGCGCCGGCTACGGCGTCACCGACGTCCACACCGTCGTCGTCACCCATTCGCACCCCGACCACTACGGCGGGGCACAGCGATTGCGTCACGAGTCGGGTGCCGAGATCGTGACGCACGAGTCGTTCCGGACCTTGTTCGACAGCGTCGCCGACGACTCGGAGGACTCCGCCGATCTGAGCGTCAACAGTTTCGACGAACAGATCGAGGCGATCGAGCGGTACATGAGCCGCCCGTCACCGTGGGGCGGCCGTCGTGCCGGCCCGAATCGCGAGTTCATCGAGCGGCTCCACGGCGAGCGGCCCGACGTGCCACTCCTCGAGCCGCTCCGGCCGACCATGCCGGTCGTCGAGGGTCAGACGATCCGGCTGGCCCGTCGCGAGTGGGTGGCGATGCACACACCCGGCCACACGTACGACCATCTGTGTCTGTTCGATCCCGAGCACGGCGTGGTGTTCACCGGCGACCACGTCCTGCCCACCATCACGCCGCACATCAGCGGCATGGCCCCCGAGGCCGACCCGCTCGCCCTGTTCTTCGCGTCGCTCGAGCGAATGGCGGCGATGTCCGACGTCACGGTTGCGCTCCCCGCCCACGGCCACCCGTTCACCGACCTGCGCGGCCGCTCGGAGCACATCATCGAGCACCACGGTGAGCGGCTCGACATCATCCGTCAGGCGAGCGAGCAGTTCCCCGACGGCACCGTCAGCGACTTCATGCGCGTCCTGTTCCGCGAACGTTCGTGGGGCGAGATGGCCGAGAGCGAGACGTACGCCCACCTCGAGCACCTGCGCGAGCTCGGCGAGTTCTCCCGGTCGTTCGACGACGGCATGGCGCACTACCGCGCCATCGGCTGAACCCGGCCCGACGAACCGTCAGTCGACGAGACCCTGCGCCCGCAGCTGGGCGATGACGAGGTCGGCGGCCGCCTCCGGACTGATGGCCGTGGTGTCGACTCGGACCTCCGGAGCCGTCGGCGCCTCGTAGGGCGAGTCGATCCCGGTGAAGTTCGAGAGTTCGCCCGACCGTGCCTTGGCGTAGAGCCCCTTCGGGTCGCGCGATTCGGCGACCGCCAGCGGCGTGTCGACGAACACCTCGACGAACTCCCCGTCGTCGACCCGCGAACGGGCGAGATCGCGTTCGGCACGGAACGGCGAGATGAACGACACGAGCACGACGAGCCCGGCGTCGACCATCAGGCGCGACACCTCGGCGATGCGCCGGATGTTCTCGACGCGGTCGGCGTCGGTGAAGCCGAGGTCGCGGTTCAACCCGTGGCGGACGTTGTCGCCGTCGAGCAGGTAGGTGCGCACACCCAGCGTGTGCAGCTTCGACTCGACGATGTTGGCGATCGTCGACTTGCCCGAACCCGACAGGCCGGTGAACCAGACGACACCGGGGCGGTGGCTGTTCATGTCGGAGCGGGCGGCCTTGTCGACCTTGACCTCTTGCCAGTGGATGTTGTGCGACCGGCGCAGCGCGAAGTGCAACATGCCGGCGCCGACCGTGTTCTGGGTCAGCTTGTCGATGATGACGAAGCTGCCGGTCTCACGGTTGTCGGTGTAGGGGTCGAACGGCACCGGCCGGTCGAGGCTGAGGTTGCACACCCCGATCTCGTTGAGTTCGAGCGTGGTCGCCGCCAGGTGGTCGAGGTTGTTGACGTCGATCCGGTACTTCGGGTGACCGATCGTCACACCGACGGTGCGGGTGCCGATCTTCATGAGGTACGGACGGCCGGGCAGCATCTCGTCCTCGTGCATCCAGACGACGTGCGCCTCGAACTGGTCGGCGACCTCGGCGGGGGCGTCGCCCGCGCACAGCACGTCGCCGCGGCTGGCGTCGATCTCGTCGGCGAGGGTCAAGGTG
>JAGQSS010000289.1 GCA_020439405.1 Ilumatobacter sp.
CATCATCAAGCCGGGCAGCGCCGCGATCATCGGCGAGACCGAGCCCGAACTCGTCCAGATCTTCTGCGACGAGGGTGGCGCCACGACGATGGTGCGCGGGGACGACTTCGAGACGATCGACAACTCGCTCGCGATCGGCGGCCGCGCGCTCGACCTGCGCACGCCGACCACCATCTACTCCGACGTGTTCCTGCCGCTCCACGGCGCCCACCAGGGCGACAACGCGGCGGTCGCGCTGACCGCCGTCGAGACGTTCTTCGCCGCGCCGCTCGCAGAAGACGTCGTCAACGAGGGGTTCGCCAACGTCGAGATGCCCGGCCGGTTCGAGGTGATGGGCGTGCAGCCCTTGACGATCATCGACGGCGCCCACAACCCGCCCGGGGCGGACGTGTGCGCGAGCGTGTTCTTCGACGACTTCCAACCGGAGGGTCGCCGGATCCTGATCGTCGGCACGCTCCGCGACCCCGCCGAGATGCTGGCGGCGCTCAGGGCCGACGAGTTCGACGTGGTGCACGCGTGCACCGCCCCGTCGCCGCGTGGCGTTCCCGGTGCCGACATCGCCAAGGCGGCGCGTGCCCTCGGCTGCGACGAGGTCTACGTCCACGACGACGTCGAGTCGGCGTGCAAGGCAGCGATGAAGTACGCCGACTCCGACGACGCGATCCTCGCCTGCGGCAGTATCTACGTCGCCGGCGCCGCCCGCGACCCCCTCCGCCGCTTCGCCAACTGACCATCACCGACTGGTCCAGATGGGGTCAGGCACCTTCTGGCATGCCAGGTCCGGCGTCCTGCCAGGTCGATCGCCAGAAGGTGCCTGACCCCATCCGTACGGATCGGCGAACATGGGGTGTGGACCTGGATCGGGCGCTGATCGCGTACTACGAGCAGGAGGTCGCGCTCGACCGCCGCGCCGAGCTGCCTGAGCACCGAGTCCGCCTGCGCGACGAGTTCGCCGGCGTGCTCCGCGCCGACGGCGCACGAACGCTGCTCGACGTCGGTGCCGGTCCCGGTCTCGACGTCGTCGGGTTCGCCGCCGACGGCTTCGAGTCGACCGGACTCGATCTCGCCGTCGGCAACGCGGCGGCGATACGGCGCCGCGGCGCTCGTGCGGTGGCCGGGTCGCTCTACGCGCTCCCGTTCCGTTCGGGCTCGTTCGACGCCGTGTGGACGATGAGCACGCTCGTGCACGTGCCCGACGCACGTTTCGACGACGCCGTCCGGGAACTGCTGCGCGTCGTGCGGCCCGGGGGAGCGGTCGCCGTCGGCACGTGGGGCGGCTTCGACTTCGAGGGGGTGTCGGAGCACGGCGACATCCGGCCGTATCGGTTCTTCGCCCTGCGGACCCACGAGCGCTTCGCCGCGCTCCTTGCGCGACACGGCACGGTCGAGGGCTACCAGACCATGGCGCCGAACCCCGACTCGCACTGGGAGTACCAGTTCGCCGTCCTCCGCGCCCCCTGATCGGACCGGACCCTGTCAGATCGGCGCGCCGTCGAGCCAGGTCGACTCGATCCGGATGCGGTCGATGTCGGTCGGGTCGACGCGGAGTGGTGAGCGGTCGACCACCGTGAAGTCGGCTCGTTTGCCGACCTCGATCGAGCCGACCTCGTCGTCGAGGCCGAGCTGCCAGGCGGCGTCGATCGTGACGGCCCGCAGTGCCTGGACCGCCGTGATCGCCTGGTCGGCGGCGATCGTGGTCCCGAGGCGTGTGCGGCGGGTGACCGCCGTGCCGGCCAGTCGGAGCGGGCCGGGCGGGTACATCGGCGAGTCGGCGTGGAGGCTGACCCGGTGCCCGGCATCGACCGCCGAGCGGATCGGCATCAGGCCGGCGGCGCGTTCGTGGCCGATCAGCTCGCCTGCCAGTTCGGGGCCGTAGTAGCGGACGTGGTCGACGTGGAAGCTCGGTGACGCGCCGATCGCTGCGGCACGGTGCAGGTCGTCGGGACCGAACAGCGCGCAGTGCTCGACGCGCCAGCGGTGCGAACGGTCGGCCCCGACGACGCCGGCATACAGGTCGACGATCTCTCGGCACGCCCGGTCGCCCTGGGCGTGGGTGAGCACCTGCCAGCCGTCGGCGTGGAGCGTCGACAGCATCTCGGCCACCTCGACGGGTTCGAAGTTCGCCCGGCCGCGAGTGCCGCGTTCGATGCCGAGCGTGCAGCAGCACAGGTCGGTCTCGAGGTAGGGCTCGTCGAGCAGCATGGTGCCCGTGTACGGCGAACCGTCGTACCAGAGCTTGGCGCCGGCGATGCGGAACCGGCTCGGATCGTCGGCGTCGTGACGGGGGAGCGCGCCGGTCGCGAGCGCCGCCTCGTGGCG
The DNA here is from genome assembly GCA_020439405.1 of Ilumatobacter sp. Lineage (GTDB taxonomy): Bacteria > Actinomycetota > Acidimicrobiia > Acidimicrobiales > Ilumatobacteraceae > Ilumatobacter. The sequence continues at coordinate 2,320 of JAGQSS010000289.1, forward strand.
GAGGTACGACACGACCCGAACCGGCGAGGTCCCGGACGATGCGAGTCGACGGAGCGGTTCGTCGCCGCCGAACGAGCCGGCCATGCCGAGTGTGGTGATGCCGACCGACGCGTACCGGTCGAGCTGTTCGGCGATCAGCGCGTCGACCGACTCGGGCGTCGGAAGGCCGTGGATGACGAACGGCAGCATCGCCGTCTGCTCCTCGACGCGTCCGGTGAGGTGCCCCACCGCGTCGCGCCCGTAGTGGCCGCCCTGGCCCGGGTCGGGCGTGTCGTCGGTGAGGCCTGCCGCTTCGATCGCCCGGCTGTTGACGTAGAGCGTGTGCATCGACTGCACCATCACCGCGACCGGATGGTCGGGCACCAGTGCGTCGAGGCGGTGGCGGTCCCACGCGCCGACGTCGTCGGTGAGGATCGGGTCGAGACCGAACGCGAAGATCCACTGGCCGGTCGGGGTCGTCGCGGCGGCGCCGCGGAGCGCGGCCTCGACGCCGGCGACGTGGGCGTGGGTGAAGCCCGACACGTCGACCCAGGCGTAGAGCTGAGCAGCGAGGTCGGGGTGGGTGTGCGGCTCGATCAGCCCGGGCAGCAGCGCTCGGCCGTCGAGATCGACGATCTCGGTCGACGACGTCCGCAGCGCGAGCACGTCGTCGACGCTGCCGACTGCCGCGATCCGAGCGTCCCGGACCGCCACCGCCTCGGCGGTCGGTCCGGTGACGGTCTCGATCGGTCCGTTCAGGAACACCACATCGGCCATGCGGCCAACGTAGTGGGGTCGGTCAGCCCGTCACCCGGCGAGCGCCTTGGTGAGCGTCTCACCGGCGAGGGCCACGGTGTCGGCGTCGTGGGTGAACGGCATGTTGACGATGAGGGCATCGAGACCGACCGCCATGAGGCGGCGGACCTGGTCGATCACCTCGTCGGGTCCGCCCCAGATGATCCGGCCGAGCATCGCCTCCGCGGTCGTCCGGTCGGCGAACACCTCGGCGGGGTCGAGGCCGAGCGGCGCCAGCCGCGGCTCGAGGATCTTCTGGGCCTCGGCTTCGGTCTCGGCGATCGCGAGGAAGCCGAGCGTCGACACCGTGATGTCGGATCGGGGTCGGTCGAGGTCGTCGAGGTGACCCTGGAGCGCTGCGAGCTTGCCCGGCAGTTCGGCGAAGTTGCAGATCGCGTTGAGTTCGTCGGCGTATTCGGCCGCGAGCCGGAAGGTCTTGCGTTCACCGCCGCCACCGATCATCACGGGGATGCGACCGTGGATGGGGGCGGGGGAGTTGTGGGCGTCGGTGATCGTGTGGTGGGTGCCCTCGTACGAACTCGTCGGCTGCGTGAACATGCGGGTCGTGATCTCGAGTGCGTCGCGCAGGTGCTCGAATCGCTCGGACACGGGCGGGAACGGCACGCCGAGCGCGTGGTGCTCGACGTCGAACCAGGCGGCGCCGATGCCGAGCAGCGCCCGGCCGCCTGAGATCACGTCGAGCGTCGACAGGATCTTGGCGAGCACCGCCGGCCGCCGATACGTCACGCCCGTCACCAGCGTGCCGAGACGGGCGGTGTCGGTGCGGGCGGCGAGGGCCCCGAGCAGGGTGTAGGCCTCGAACATCTCGGCGTCGGTCGGGCCGAGCATCGGGAGTTGGAAGAAGTGGTCCATCACGAGGATCGAGTCGAAGCCGTTCTGTTCGGCGGTGACGGCCTGGTCGGCGACGGCGGCGAACAGCCGCTCGGGCGGCACACCGTCGTAGGTGAAGTTGGGGATCTGGAGCCCCAGGCGGGTGGTGGGACGGGGGATGCGGTTGAGATCCATCATGATCGAAAGTATAGATCATCGAAATATTCGATGATCGTGGAGCGGCATAGATTGTCGTCATGACTTCGGACAGTGGGTCGGTCGAGCCCGGCGCGGATCGCCTCGGCGCACTCGCCGACGACGCGGTGCTGGGGTCGACCGGCTATCTGCTCCTGAAAGCCGGCGTCCACGTCGGACACGCCATCGAACAGGCGATGCGTGACCTCGGGCTGTCGATGCGCGACCTGCTCGTGCTGAGCTTCGCCGCCGTGCTGGAGGGCATGTCGCAGCAGGAACTGAGCGAGCGGCTCGGGCTCGACCCGACGCTCGTCGTCGGCCTCGTCGACGGACTAGAGGAGCGCGACCTCGTCCGGCGCGAGAAGGACCCCGACGACCGCCGTCGCAACATGGTGGTGCTCACCGAGGAGGGGGCGCGCCTGCGATCGCAGGCGATCGAGGCCGCCACCGCCGTGCAGGACGACTACCTCGCGCCCCTGTCCGACCAGCAGCGAACCGTCCTGCGCTCGATGCTGTTCGACGTCATGTCGCCGCGGCTCCCGTGGCTGCGCTCGTCGTAGACCAGAAGGGGTCAGGCACCTTCTGGCGCGTCAGGT
>JAGQSS010000028.1:0-13228 GCA_020439405.1 Ilumatobacter sp.
GCCAAGGGCTTCTCGTTGCGGGCCCTGCCGTTCCGGCTGGCCCTCAGCTCGATCGCGCTGACCTGCCTGTTCTTCATCAGCCGTGAGCTGACCGGCATGCCGCTGAGCATGGGCACCGGCTACGCCGTCTTCCGCGACTGGTTGTTCGTCGAGAGCGACATCGCCATCTGGCTGCTCGTCGCGATGTTCGTCATCCGGTGCGCAGCGTCCGCGTTCACCGTGTCGGGCGGCGGCGTCGGTGGTGTGTTCGTTCCCCTCGTCGTCGCCGGCGGCATCACCGGCCGCGGCATTGCCGAAGTGCTGCACCCGGGCCGCGAGGCGCTCTACACCGGCATCGGCGTGGCGGCCTTCCTCGGCGCCGGCTATCGCGTGCCCCTGGCCGCCGTCATGTTCGTCGCCGAGACGACCGGCACGCCGGGCTTCGTCGTCCCCGCACTGTTCGCCGCCGTGGCGGCAGAACTGGTGATGGGGGAGCAGTCGATCACCGCGTATCAGCGGCGCCCCGGCACCGACTGAGGCTCCGGTTCTGCTGCGGCCGGGCGACGGCTGCCATCATCGGCGGATGGCCGAAGTCGTCCCCTCCGAACTCCAGGGCACCGTCGTGTCGATCCTCGTCGCCGAGGGCGACCTCGTGAGTGAGCGGACGGTCGTCGCCCTCGTCGAGTCGATGAAGCTGCACCACGACGTCGTGGCCGGCGTCGCCGGGCGGGTCGTGTCGATCGCGGTCGAACCCGGCACCACGGTGCACGCCGGCGCGCCGATCGTCCACGTCGAACCCGTCGACGCGAGCGAGATCGTGGCGGCCGAGGTCGTCGCCGACACCGTTCCGACCGGGACCGAGCGCCGCGACCTCGCCGACGTCATCGCACGTCACGAACTCGGCCTCGACGCTGCCCGGCCGGACGCTGTCGCGAAACGACACGGCCGCAGCCACCGAACCGCTCGCGAGAACCTCGCCGACCTGGTCGATCCCGACAGCTTCGTCGAGTACGGGCCACTCGTCGTCGCCGCCCAGCGCAAGCGGCGCAGCCACGACGACCTGATCACGAACACGCCGGCCGACGGCATGATCGGTGGCATCGGCACCGTGAACGGCGACCGGTTCGCCGGGCGCGACGCCCGTGCGGTGGTCGTGTCGTACGACTACATGGTGTTGGCCGGCACCCAGGGCACCCGCAACCACGTCAAGAAGGACCGACTCTTCGAGGTCGCCGAGCGGCTCCGCCTCCCCATCGTGTTCTACACCGAGGGCGGCGGCGGTCGTCCCGGCGACACCGAGACACCGGGTGTGTCGGGTCTCGACTGTCTGGCCTTCCTGTGGTTCGGTCAGCTGTCGGGCACGGTGCCGCTCGTCGGTATCGCATCCGGCTACTGCTTCGCCGGCAACGCCGCGCTGCTCGGCTGCTGCGACGTGGTGATCGCCACCCTCGACGCCAACATCGGCATGGGCGGACCCGCGATGATCGAAGGCGGCGGGCTCGGCGTCTACGCGCCCACCGAGGTCGGCCCGATCGACGTCCAGCGCCGCAACGGCGTCGTCGACATCGTCGCCGACGACGAGGCCCATGCCACGGCGCTCGCGAAGCAGTACCTCTCGTACTTCCAGGGCGCCGTCACCGACTGGTCGTGCGCCGACCAGGCGGCGCTCCGCGACGTCGTGCCCGTCGACCGTCTGCGCAGCTACGACGTGCGCGCCGCGATCGAGGGGCTGTTCGACACCGACTCCGTTCTCGAACTCCGACGCGACTTCGCGAATGGCATGATCACCTCGTTCGCCCGCGTCGAGGGGCGGCCGGTGGGTGTGATCGCCAACGACCCGGCCCACCTCGCGGGAGCGATCACCTCCGACGGCGCCGACAAGGCCGCACGCTTCATGCAGCTGTGCGACGCCCACGGCATCCCGATCGTGACCTTGGTCGACACCCCCGGGATGATGGTCGGGCCCGAGGTCGAGGAGACGGCGCTCGTCCGCCACTGCTCGCGTCTCTTCGTGACAGGCGCGAACGTGTCGGTGCCGATGGTGTCGATCGTGCTCCGCAAGTCGTACGGCCTCGGGGCGCAGGCAATGATGGGCGGCTCGACGAAGGCGCCGCTCGCGTGCCTCGCCTGGCCGACCGGTGAGTTCGGCGGCATGGGGCTCGAGGGCGCCGTCCGGCTCGGGTACCGCAAGGAACTCGAGGCGTGCACCACCGACGCCGAACGCGACGCACTCTTCGAGGAGCTCGTCGGCCGCCTCTACGAGGTCGGCAAGGCCTTGAGCGTCGCCGAATACTTCGAGATCGACGACGTGATCGATCCGGTCGACACGCGCCGGTGGATCACGACGATCCTCGAGTCGACTCCGCCGCGGACCGACGGCCCGACGCGACCGAACGTCGACACGTGGTGATCGGGGTCAGGTCCCCAGGATCTGGTCGAACACCCAGTTCGACTGCTTGACCGAGCCCATCACGGCGCTGCTCGCGAGCGAGTAGCGGTGGCCCGGGTAGAGCACCACGTCGTCGTCGACCTTGCTCAACCGCTTGAGGCTCTCGACCATCAGGGTCGGGTCGCTGCCCGGGAGGTCGGTCCGCCCACACCCGTCGAGGAACAAGGTGTCGCCCGAGACGAGCTTGCCGCGCACGAGGAAGCACTGACTGCCGGGCGTGTGACCGGGCGTGTGCACCAGCTCGATCTCGACGTCACCGACCCGGACGACGTCGCCCGAGTCGTGGGCGACGAGTTGGTCGTCGCCGACCCCGGTCGTCCGGGTCACCCACGGGACCTCGTCGCGTTGCACGTGGATCGGGCAGGCGACGCGCTCGAGCAGCCCGTCGATGCCGTCGATCGAGTAGCCCATCATCGAGCCGCCGACGTGGTCGGGGTGATAGTGCGTCGCCAACACGCCCGTGACGCGCATGCCGTCGGCCTCGACGGCGTCGACGAGCCCGGCCGGGTCGTACGCCGGGTCGACGAGGACGCACTCCCCGGTCGATCGGTCGCCGATCGCGTAGACGAAGTTGACCATCTGTTGCGCGATCTGGTCGTCGGCGGCGAAGTCGCGCCCCGAGAGCAGCTGGCGGAAGTACAGGCGGTCGTCATTGGGGTCGGCCATGGGCCGAGCGTACGCTGGGCGGCCATGACCCATGCACCCGGCCGGCTCACGTCGCTCACCCCCGGCCAGCCGATCGTGTACGGCGGCGATCGCGTCGCGACCGTCTCCGACGAGCTGGCGGCCACGTTCCGACCCGGCGATCGCGTGATCGTCGACCCGGCGAGTGGCGCACTGCTCCACGTCCCGGCCGACGAGCACGACCGGGCCGCCGAGGCGGTCGGTGCCGCGGCCGCGGCGTTCGCCGGGCTCGCTCGGTGCACCGACGACCAGATCACGGCCTTCTTCCACGGATTCGCCGATCGCCTCGCGGACGACACGGTCTTCGCCCCGATCGCCGCGGCCAACACCGACGACGTCGACCGGGCGCGTGCCCGCGGCCGTTCGACGACCCGACTCGAGCTGTCGACGCGGATGCGTGCCGACATGGTCGACGGTCTCCGGGGCTGGGCGACGACGACGTCGTCGCGCGACGAGGTCGTCCGCAACGTCGAACACGACGGGTGGACCGTCGAGGCACGGCGAGCGCCGCTCGGTGTCGTCGGGTTCGTCTTCGAGGGCCGACCCAACGTCTTCGCCGATGCCGCCGGCGTCGTCCGCACCGGCAACACGGTCGTGTTCCGGATCGGCTCCGACGCGCTCGGAACGGCCCGTGCGATCGTCGAGCACGCGCTCGAACCCGCACTCGACGCCGCCGGCCTGCCGTCGGGGACCGTGTCACTCGTGGCCTCGGCTGCCCACGCCGCCGGCTGGGCGTTGTTCTCCGACCCGCGACTCTCGCTCGCCGTCGCTCGCGGGTCCGGCCCCGCCGTGGCGCAGCTCGGTGCCGTCGCTCGGTCAGCGGGCATCGCGGTGTCGTTGCACGGCACGGGCGGGGCGTGGATGGTCGCCGCACCCGACGCCGACACCGAACGGTTCCGGCTCGCCGTCCGCCACTCGCTCGACCGCAAGGTGTGCAACACCCTCAACGTGTGCTGCATCGTCGGCGAACGCGCCGCCGATCTCGTGCCGACGTTCATCGCCGCCGTCGAGGAAGCGGGGGAGCAGCGCGGTGCCGAAACACGCGTCCACGCCACCGCTGCGGCGCTCCGTCACGTGCCGGACGAACTGACCGCACGAACCGTGCGGGTCGAGCGCGCCGACGGTGTGCACGACGAACCCTTCGTCAGCGAGTACGCCGTCGGCGACCTCGGGCACGAGTGGGAGTGGGAGGGGTCGCCCGAGGTGACGCTCCACGTCGTCGAGTCGGTCGACGAGGCCGTCGCGCTCTGCAACGAGCACAGCCCCCACTTCGTCGCCGCGCTCGTCAGCGAGTCGGCGTCCGAGCACGACCGGTTCTTCGCCACCGTCGATGCGCCGTTCGTCGGCGACGGGATGACCCGGTGGGTCGACGGGCAGTACGCCCTCGACGCTCCCGAACTCGGGCTGTCGAACTGGGAGGGCGGCCGCATGCTCGGCCGGGGCGGGATCCTGTCGGGCGACTCGGTCTTCACCGTGCGCTATCGGGCTCGCATCACCGACGCCGGGTTGCACCGCTGAGCGGCACCCCGGCGGTCGATCACGACCAGACGCCGTTGATGTCGACGATCAGGTGGGTGTCGCTGAGGCTCGTCAGGCAGATCGTGCCCGAGCTCGACAGCTTGACCATCGCACCGTTGGCGACCGTCTGGTACGGGCCGGCGTTGAGGTTCGACGTCGTCGGCTGATTGCCGCACGGGAAGACCGTGACGTGCAGGCCGGCGGTCGAGTCGGTGACCGTCACGTTGACCGAGGCGGCGGTGGCGCCGGCGGGGATGCCGCGGGAACCGGCGACCTGGAGCTGGACGACCTGGCCGCCACGCACCCGCTGGCCACTGGTGATCTCGTTCAGGCCGCTGAAGGCCTTGCGGCTGTCGAACAGTCGGACCGGATCGAGCGCCGTGAAGTCGTACCCGTGACCGTTGGCGAAGTAGCCGGTCACGTCGACCGCGATGTCGAGGTCGGTCAGTGCCCGCACGCACACCTGGCCCTGGTCGTCGGTGCCGACGACCACACTGTTCGGTCGGGCCTCGCCGGCGAGGTAGTTGATCGTCGACGTCTGGAGCGAGCTGGTGGCACCGCAGGGGTACACCTGCAGGTAGCCGGCGGCCGAACCGTTGATCGCGGTCACGTTCAATGCCACGGCGTCGGCGCCCACCGGCGGGCCACCGACCGTGCCGGTGATCCGGACCTTGCGCTCCTCGCCGGCAGCCAGCCGAGCGTTGGGGCGAGAGTCGTACAGCCGCTTCGGCTCGATCGGGTTGAACTTGGCGGCCTGATTGTCGGCCCGGTAGTAGCCGTTGACGTCGACGACGATGTCGACCGACTTCAGGGCGTAGACGCAGAAGTCGCCGTTCTGGAGCGGGACGATCGCCTGGTTGGCGACGTCGCGTCCGGGGGTGTAGCCGAGCGTGCTGACCTCGGGGACCTTCGACGAGCAGTTGTAGATCGTGAGGTGTCCGGGGCCGGACGGGTTGGTGGCGACGAAGTTGGCGCTCACGGCGGTGACGTCATCGGTGGCGGCGGTGATGCGCACGGTCTGGCCCGACCCGATCCGGGTCGCACCCTGACCCTGGCGGGTGTCGACCAGGCGGAAGGGATCGACCGGCTGGAACTCGACGGCGGCGGCCGTCGCCTTCGTGTCGGGCAGCTGCGGGGCGGTCACCGACAGCTCGGCCGACATGTCGACCGAGAACGACCAGTTGGCGCTGCCGCCGTTCGAGTTGACAGCCACCGTGTAGGCGCCGTCGGGGAGCTTCGTGCGAGGCATCACGACGACGGCGTTGTCACCGTCGAGGATGGCGCGGGCGGTGGCGTCGCCGCCGGTGTTGCCGGCGTGGAGGACACACGTCTCGATCGGGCCGTTCGGGCCGACCAGCGTCGCCGAGGCGTTGCTGACCTTGCTGGGCATCATGGCGATCAGGGGGAGTCCTGCGGCACCCGTCCAGTTGCACAGGGTCATCGGGTTCGGGAACTCGGTGATGAAGGAGTTGAGCGGCACGGTGGCGCCGTTGCCCGGGAACGTGATCGGGGTCGACGGGCGGGGGATGCCGGAGTTGATCCCGCGGATGACGTCGAGCGTGCCGCCCGACTTCCAGGGCGAGGTGTTCGGGTTCGTGCAGAGACCGAAGCCGCTCTGCGTCAGGCTGTACCGCAGGATGCCGATCGCGTGGAAGGGGCCGGTCATCCAGAGATCGATGTGGTTGCGGGCGTTGGCGTTGATCGAGCTCGAGACCGCCACGTTGCCGCTGTTGCCGGCGGTGTCGCCACCGGCGGTGTAACCGGGCTTGCCGGGGATCTCGTCGTGGCTGATCCCGTTCTGCAGCATGTAGCACGAGTGCGCCTGACCTTCGGCCGACCAGGTCGGGTTGGCCGAGACGGGGGCGAGCCCGGACATCGCCCGGTACGTGTTGACGATGCCGAGCCAGTCGTCGTTGGCGACCGCCGATGCGGTCGACGGTGCCGCGGTCAGACCGGCGACGGTGGCGACGACGAAGGTGGCGAACATGCTCAGGACGGCCAGCAAGCGACGGGAACGCTGCGGCGAGGTGCGGTGGTCTTCGATCACGTGAAGGTCATCGGCCCCGCCGTCAGGTGTCTCAACGACCCTGATGGGTTCTTGAGGGAACCTTGCTCCGGCATGATCCGCGCGGGACCTCCGACCCCGGGCCGTTGGTTAGTTTTCGGCACCGTGGGTGGTGAACGACGACCGTTCTGCGTGGCGATCTTCACGGTCGTCTGTGTCGCGGCAGCGTGTGCCGGCGACGGTGACGCCGTGATCACGCCCGAATCGACGCTCGCGCCCGACATCACGTCCCCGACGTCCGCCACGACCCCCGCACCGACCCCCGCACCGACGACGACGCCCGCCACGACGCCCACGACGCCGGAGACACCGACCACGGAGGTCGACGAGGTGTTCCGGTCGACCTCGGTCGGCGATCCCCGGTATCCGACCCTCGGCACCGCCGGCATCGACGTCGAGCACTACGACGTCGCGCTCGACATCGACCCGACGTCGGGCCGGCTCGACGCGACGGTGCGGATCAGCGGGACGTTCACCGTCGCGACCGACCAGCTGTCGTTCGACCTCGACGGGCCGACGGTCCGTACCGCCTCGGTCGACGGCGACGAGGTGGACGCCACGGTCGAGGGACGTGACGTCGTGCTCCACCTCGACGACGTGCGCGACGTCGGCGACGGGTTCGTCGCCGAGATCGCCGTGACGAGCCGGGTCGAGGACGGGCCGTCGTTCGGACCGGACGCCGGGGTGTTCGTCTCCGACGACGGTCTGTGGAGTGTCAACGAACCCGACGGTGTCAGCACGTGGATGCCCGTCAACGATCATCCGACCGACAAGGCGACGTGGACGTTCGACATCACGGTGCCGACGGATGTCGAGGCCGTGGCGAACGGGGAACTCGACGACATCACGGTGTCGGGCGACTCGACCACCTGGACGTGGCGCCAGGACGATCCGATGGCGTCGTACCTCGTGCTGCTCCTCGTCGACGACTACGAGTTCGTCGACGACGGCGAGATCGAACTGTCGAGTGGCACGGTGTCACTGCACCACGTCGTCCTCGACGGCCGCCGTGACGACCTCGAGCCGTACATCGACGTCACCCGCCGACAGCTCGAGTTCTTCGACGAGTTGTTCGGCCCCTATCCGTTCGATCGGTACGGGCTGGCGATCGCCGACTCCCAGCCCGGGCTCGCAATGGAGACCCAGGGGTTGCCCCTGTTCAGCGTCGCCGACCTCGACGGTTCGCTCGGCCCGCTGCAGCATCTGCTCCTGGCCCACGAGCTCGCCCACCAGTGGTTCGGTGACGCCGTGTCACCGGCGACGTGGGACGACATTTGGCTGAACGAGGGGTTCGCGACCTACGCCCAGATGCTGTGGTTCGACGAGATCGGGATGTCGACGATCGAACGCGAGGCCGAGCTCGCCCTGCGGTCGTTGCCCGACGACGGGTGGCCGCTGTCGGCGCCGACCGAGCTGTTCGGCACCGTGTCGTACAACGGTGGCGCGGCGGCGCTCCACGCCCTTCGGCTGACGATCGGTGACGACGACTTCTTCGCCCTGCTGCGTCGATGGGTCGTCGATCACGACGAGGGCACGGCGACGACCGCCGAGTTCGAACGAGTCGCGGAGGAGGTCAGCGGCCGAGATCTCGGCGACTTCTTCGACGAGTGGGTCGATTCGCCCGACGGCCCGCCCGACGAGTATCCGGCCTCAGCGACCGAGGATGGCTGACATCAGACCGCCCCACAGACGCGACGGCCGGTCGGTCCGGGCCTCCGCGAGGTCGGCGCGTCGAGCGGCGGCCCGCCCGGCGTTCACCCCGAGCCATCGCAACGGCTCGGGTTCCCAACGTCGCGAGCGGTGCCCGACCCACGGCAGCCGCAGCAGATCGTCGTCGCCGTCGGCGGACGGGCCACCGATCAACGCTGCGAGCGTGCGGCCGGCGAGGTTGGTCGTGCTCACCCCGTCGCCCGCGTAGCCGCCGGCCACGGCGAGCCCGGTCCGGGCGTCGTGGCGGACGGTGCAGTGCCAGTCGCGGGGTGCGGCGAGCACGCCACCCCAGTGATGGGTGATCGGCACGTCGGCGGCCGGAGGGAACAGGCGCGTCAACGACTCGGTGAGGAGGTCGCGGATGGCGTCGTCGTGGTCGAAGGCCGGGTCGATCCGCGAGCCGAAGTGGTACGGCGCGCCCCGACCACCGAACGCGAAACGGCCGTCGGCGGTCCGCTGCCCGTAGATGATCAGGTGACGGCCGTCGGCGAACGTCGGGCGGTCGGCGAGTCCGATCTCGTTCCAGGCGTCGTCCGGGAGTGGCGCCGTCGCGATCATGAGTGAGTAGATCGGCAGCATCGCTCGCCGCTGCCCGGGCAGCCGGCTCGTGTACCCCTCGGTCGCCTGCACGATCGTCTCGGTGCGGATCGTGCCGTGCGAGGTGACGACGCGACGGGGTGCGAGCTCGTGGGCCGTGACGCCCTCGACGATCGTGACCCCCTCGGCCGCCGCGGCGCGTGCGAGGGCGTGCACGAGCCGGAGCGGATGGACCGTCGCGCAGTGCGGCGTCCGGATCGCCCCACGCGCGTCCGACATGCGGACGTGTTCGTCCAGTTCCTCGTGCCCGATCCACCGATAGTCCTCCTCGCCGAACCCGTGTCGACGGTGCTCGTCGAGGTGGGCGCGGAGCCGGTCGACCTGCGGTGCGCTCCGGGCGACGTCGACCGTGCCGCCCCGGTGGACGACGCCGTCAGCCGCGTGGTGCTCGGCGAACCGTTCGATCTCGGTGACCGTGTCGTGCATCGCCGCCTGCATGCGATGCGCCGCGGCAGCGCCGTGCCGGTCGGCGACGGCGTCGAGGCTCATCGGCAGGATCGCCGACGCCCAGCCGCCGTTGCGGCCGGAGGCGCCGAACCCCACGTGTTCGGCGTCGATGACGACGATGCCCAGGTCCGGTCGGCGCCGAGCGAGGTACCACGCGGTCCACAGACCGGTGTATCCGGCGCCCACGATCGTCACGTCCGCGTCGGTCGGGACCTCGGTCGACACCGGCACGAATCGTTCGCCGTCGGGAAGGGTGTCCGACCAGAGGGATCGGCGCGACGGGAGGGGCACGGCAATACGCTACGCGACGGTGACCGCCCTACCCCCACCTGCGACCGCCCCCGCCGGCTGGTATCCCGACCCGTACACGGGTGGGTTCCGGTACTTCGACGGTCGCCAGTGGACCGGGCCGGCGGTGCCGTCGGTACCGGGCGCCACCCCGACCCTCGAGCCGAAGCCCGAACACCCGAGTCTGCCGTTCTCGGTCGCGATCGGGGCGCTGGTCGTCCTGACGGTGTCGCTGATCGTCGGCAAGATCGTGGTCGACGTCCTCGTCGATGCCGACTGGCCGCTCGGCGTGTACATCTTCGTGGCGGCGATCGTCTCGTACGGCCCGTCGATCGCGTGGGGCTTCTACGTCCGGCGCCGATTCGGCGCGGGCAGCTTCGCGTCGATCGGTTGGCGTCCGAGGTGGAGCGACCTCGGTTGGGGCCCGCTCACGTGGCTCACCGCCGTCCTGAGTCAGGCGGTCATGGCGGCGATCATCCTGGCCCTCGACATCCCCTTCACCTCCAACATCGACGACGGTGAGGTCACCGGTGACGACCGCACCTACGTGGTGGCGTTGCTCGCCGCGGCCGTCGTCGCGGCGCCGCTCGTCGAGGAGATGGTCTTCCGCGGCATCGTGCTGCGCGGCTTCCTCAGCCGGATGCCCGCGGTCGCGGCCCTACTGGCACAGGGCGTGCTGTTCGGCGCCGCCCACATCGATCCCGCACGCGGCACCGGCAACATCGGGCTCGTGATGGTGCTGTCGACCGTCGGCGTCGTCCTCGGCGGCTCGGCCTACCTGTTCCGCCGCCTCGGTCCGCCGATGCTCGCGCACGCGATCCTCAACGGGGTGGCCCTGACGCTGGTGCTGACCGGCGCGCTCGACGGCGTCGAGAGCCCGTTCGAGTTCCTGCTCTGACGCAGCGAGGCACGTCGGCGGCGTCGGCCTAGCCGAGCGCGACGTTGTCGATCAGACGGACGTCGCCGAACCAGGCGGCGGTCAGCACGACGGCGTCGTCGTCGGCTCGGTCGACCGGGGCGAGCGTGGTGCCGTCGACGAGTTCGACGTACTCGGTCCGGGCGCGCGGTTCGGCGTCGATCATCCTGGCCGCCACGTCGACGATCACCGCCGGATCGGTCTCGCCGTCGAGGTAGGCGTCGCGGGCGGCGCCGAGCGCCCGGGAGAGCACGACGGCGGCGGCGCGATCGTCGTCCGTCAGCCGCACGTTGCGGCTCGAGAGCGCCAGCCCGTCGTGCTCGCGGACGATCGGGACACCGACGATCTCGATGCCGAGGTCGAGGTCGGCGACCATCCGACGGATGATCGCGAGTTGCTGGAAGTCCTTGCGTCCGAACATCGCCACGTCGGGATCGGTGGCACCGAACAGCTTCGTGACGACGGTGGTGACACCGCGGAAGTGGCCAGGTCGCATCGGACCCTCGAGTCGATCGGCGAGATCACCCGGCTCGACGTGGGTCTGGTACCCGGAGGGGTACATCGTCGACGCGGTCGGTGCGTACACCGCCGTCACGCCGGCGGCCTCGCATCGGGCGAGATCGTCGTCGATCGGTCGTGGATACGAGTCGAAATCGGCCGACTGGTTGAACTGCAACGGGTTGACGAAGATCGTGACGACGACGTCGTCGGCCCGCTCGAACGCGGCATCGACGAGGGCCAGATGGCCGCGATGGAGCGCCCCCATCGTCGGCACGACCCCCACTCGTCGGCCGTCGGCACGTCGGGCCCGCGTCCAGGCGCGCATCTCGGTCGGCGTCGTGAAGACCTGCACGGTGCGGAGACTAGGGCCGACGCGCGCCCGGACAGAGATCGAGGTACGCGGGAGCGTCGCCGAGTGTCGTCGCGTGCACGATCGCGTCGGTGCACGCCAGGGCGAACACCCCGGCCGCCGCGGCCGCGACGGCGTTCAACGCGACCGAGCGGGACGCCGCCGACCGGACGAGCCCGTCCCGGTCGTCGGGGAGCGGCCGGGCGCCGGTCGCGAGCGTGAAGATCGCATCGCCGTCGGTCAGGGCGTGGGCCGGCCGGATCGCCCGGGCCAGCCCGTCGTGCGCGGCCATCGCCACGCGTCCCGCCTCGGGGCGATCGAGGTCGGCGTCGGTCGCGACCACGCCGATCGTCGTGTTGAGCGCCTGACGCTCGGCGGTCTGGGCATGCACCCAGGCGCGCCACGCCTGCCGATCGTCGGTGGTCGGACGCCGCAGCGACGGATGGTCGACCCATGGCGAGCCCGTCCGGGGGTCGATGACGCACCCCGACGAGTTGACGACGGCGAGCGCGGCGACCCGCACGGTCGAGCCGGCGATGTCGACGGTGGCGCTCGCCATGCCGACACCACCCTGCAACCCGCCGGCGCGGGCGCCGGTGCCGGCACCGACGGCACCGCGCTTCGGGCGACGGCCGGCGTCCCGGAACGCCCTGCTGCCGAACTCGGCGGTCGGCCGGTTGGTGAAGGTCCCGCCCCGGCCGAGGTCGAACACGACCGCGGTCGGGACGACGGGGACGACGTGCTCGGGTTCGGGCCCGACCGGCACGCCGAGGTGTCGTCGTTCGAGTTCGGCCATGACGCCATCGGCGGTCGCGAGTCCGTACGCGCTGCCGCCCGACAGGCAGACGGCGTGGACTCGATCGACGAGGTTGCCGGGCGCCAACGCGTCCGTCTCCCGAGTGCCTGGACCTCCACCGCGGACGTCGACGGCACAGACCGCGCCGTTCGGCACGTTCACCACGGTGGTGCCGGTCTGCCAGCCGCGACCGGCGCGCCGGTGATGTCCGACGAGGACGCCGTCGACGTCGGTCAGGCTGCCGGTCTCGCGTTCGCGTGGCACGCGACGACGGTAGCGTGCCGCCGATGCGTCGCCCGCCTCCGCCCGACACGCTGTGGGTCCGCTACGCGGGCCGGGCGAAGTTGGCGGTCGGCGAGGTGCTCCATCGTGCCTACGACGGTGCCAAGGGGTGGATGTCGATCGGGCCCGGAACCCGGCGGGCCGAGCGGTTCGGGGCGTTCGGGGAGCGGAGCGTGATCTGCTTCCCGACGACGACGATCATGAACGAGCAGTACATCCGGATCGGTGCCGACACCGTGATCGGCCCGCAGGTCGCATTGTCGGCGGGGATGGCACCCGGCCAGACCTGCATCACCGATCCGGTCGTGACGATCGGTGATCGGTGCCTGATCGGACGGGGGAGCGGCATCGTCGGGCACCTGTCGATCGAGATCGGCAACGACGTGTACACCGGTCACTACGTGTACATCACCGACCAGAACCACGGCTACGCCGACCGTGACCTGCCGATCTCGATGCAGACGATGCCGGAGCGGCCCGTCCGGATCGGAGACGGATCGTGGATCGGGCACGGCTCGGTGGTGCTGCCCGGTGCCGACATCGGTCGCAACGTCGTGATCGGTGCCAACAGCGTCGTGCGCGGCACCATCCCCGACTTCTCGGTGGCGGCCGGCGTCCCGGCCAAGGTCGTCAAGCAGTTCTGACGG
>JAGQSS010000028.1:13327-18461 GCA_020439405.1 Ilumatobacter sp.
GGCCGTCTCGTAGAAGGCCAGGTTCTCGCCGGTCTCGCGCAGCTGATCGGCGTAGTCGCGGCGGTCCTGGAGGTACACGCGGTACTCCTCCTCCCACAGCGGGACGATGCCCTGCCCCTTGGCGTCGGCTGGAGCGACCGCGACCACGTCGTCGAGCATCGCCTCGAGGATGTCGGTCGACTCGTCGACGATCTCGGCCCGCCGGTAGATCAGCTCCGGCCCGGCCTGGTCGATCCGGGTCAGATCGGCGAGTTCGATCCGCTCCTTCGTGGCCTCGAGGCAGATCGCCTCCGCCCGTTCGGCCCAGGCACGGTCCTCGATCCGGTTCACGGCCTCCTTCGAGGCGAAGAACAGCGCCCAGATCCAGAAGGCCGCGAACGCGGTGAGGATCACGAGCAGCAACCCGCGCAGCCACGGATTGGGGCGGTGCTCGTCGAGCTCGTTGTTGTCCGGGGCGACGGTGACCGACATCACCGCCACGCTATCGACGTCGTCGGTCGACGCCAGCGGTACCGTCGACGCCATGGAGATCGTGCTCGTCCGACACGGCCAACCGGAATGGGTACGCGACGGGCTGAACGTCGTCGACCCACCGCTGACCGAGCTCGGTGTCCGGCAGGCCGCCGCGATGGCCGACCGCCTCGCCGACGAACGGTTCGACGCTGTGTACGTCTCGCCCCTGCAACGGGCCCGGCAGACGGCGGCGCCGCTGTACGAGCGGCTCGGTCGGACCGAGGAGGTCGCCCCCTGGTTGGAGGAGATCCGCGACCCCGACTGGCACGGCGCACCCCAGGACATGGCGGCCCAGGCGTACCGCGAGCTCTCCGAACGGCCCGTCGTCGACCGCTGGGACGGCCTCGTCGGCGGCGAATCGATCCGGTCGTTCACGTCGCGTATCCACGCCGGCGCCGACGAGTTCTTCGCGGAGCACGGCGTGCGACGGGTGCAGGGCGAGCACGGTCTGCCCGTCTGGTCGATCGACGAGCCCGGGCGTCGCATCGTGCTCGTTGCCCACGTCGGGACGAACTCGATCACGATGGGCCACCTGCTCGGACTCACACCCACCCCGTGGGAGTGGGACCGATTCGTGATGGGACACGCCTCGGTGAGCCGGATCGAGGCGATGCCGGTGCACGACGGGTACACCTTCTGTCTCACGTCGTTGTCGAGCCTCGAACATCTGGCACCCACCGACCGGACCCGCTAACCCCTAGCCTCGGATGTCGATGCAGATCTCTCCGGCTCGCTACCGCACGATCGCGATCGGTGCGCTCGTCGCGTTGTCCGCGATCATCGTCACCGGTGCCGCCGTCCGCCTCACGAACAGTGGGCTCGGGTGCGACGACTGGCCGAACTGCAACTCCCGGTCGCTCATCGACGTGTCGTCGAAGCATGCGGCGATCGAACAGGTGAACCGCCTGTTCACGGGCATCGTCGGCGTCGCCGTCATCGCTGCCGTCCTCGGCTCGATCTGGCGGGTGCCGCGCCGACGCGACCTGACGTGGCTGTCGGTGTGGCTGGTGATCGGTGTGGTCGCCAACGCCGTCCTCGGCGGCATCTCGGTCCTCGTCGACCTGCACCCGATCGCGGTCCAGGGGCACATGCTGCTCTCGATGATGCTGATCACCGCCGGCACGATCCTCGTTCGTCGGGCTGGCGAACCTGACGGCGTCCCCCGACGCCGCACCGTCACACAGCCCACCGAACGCCTCGTCTGGTTGCACTTCGTGATCGTCTCCATTGCGATCGTGACCGGCACCGTCGTCACCGGCGCCGGACCCCACGCCGGCGACGAGAACGCCGAACGACTCGACATCGCGATCCCGGCAGCCGCCCGGTTGCACGGGGTGACCGTGCTGACCGCGATCGCGATCGCGCTGCTGATCGCCTGGCGACTCCGGTCGGTGGCCTCCGACCGACGTGCCCTGCAGACGCCGCTCGCACGCTGGATCGGCGTCGGCCTCGCCCAGGCGGCGCTCGGGTACATCCAGTACTTCAGCGACGTGCCGGAGCTGCTGGTCGGCATCCACGTGCTCGGCGCGACGCTGGTGATGATCGCGACGACGTTCCTGCTCCTCGACACCCGACGCGCCGTGCCCGACGAGGCCGTGGCACGCCCGGATGGCCTTCCGTCGCGGCCGGCCGTCGTCTGACCCGTTCGCCGAGCTGGGTCTCGGCGCAGGGGCCACGGCCGACGACGTCCGTCGGGCGCGTCAACGACTCGCCAAACGGGCCCATCCCGACGTCGGCGGCTCGGCGGCCGAGATGCAGCGTGTCAATGCCGCCGCCGACGAGGCGCTCCGTCTGCTCGGGGCCACGGTGGAGGCGCCGACGATCGACCCGCCGGCGACCCGGCCCGATACTCCCGAGACTCGCCGCCCGGGCGGACGGGTCGGACGCGACCATCCGTCGTTCACCGTCGAAGCGCTGCCGGCCGAGGCGTTCGAGGCGATCCTGATCGCCGCGTCGATCCTCGGCGACGTCGTCGACGACGACCCGCCGTACCGGCTGGAGGCCCACCTCACCGACGCGCCGCGGGCGTGGTGCCGGCTCGACATCGTCCCCGACGGGGGTGGTTCGACCGTGAGCCTGACGGTGGCGTCCGACGAGGGTGCGACCGTCAATCAGGTACGCGACCGGTTCGTGGTCGAACTCAATCGTCTCGACTGGACCGACGACGGACCCCGCCCGCGGCTGCCTTCGTGAGCCGGTCGCGCACGGCGAGCCCGATCCCGGTCGGTGCCGGCAGGACCACCACCAGTTCGTCGAGGCCGCGTTCGTCGGCGGCGCGGAGGTCGGCGTACAGCTGTTGCGCGGCCACCACGACGTCGTCGGTCCGGTCGAGGACGTCGGCCCATCGACCGGCAGCCGTCGCGACACCGACCCGCTCACGCGCCGCGTCGGCCGACTCGGTGAGGATCACGAGGCAGTCCGGCTCGTAGTGGGCCTCGAGCATGCCGCTGGCCCGACTCGGCCCGCTCGGGTCGGCCACCGGCGACGACAGCAGCCGGCCGATCTCGGCGGCGTCGATCGCCCCGGCGCGCAGTACCTGGGGCGGCTCGACCATGAGGTCGACGATCGTGCTCTCGACACCCACCACCGACGGCCCACCGTCGAGGATCGCATCGCGGCCCGGCTCGAGGAGACCGGCGAGGTCGTGCAGGACGTGCGCCGCGGTCGTCGGGCTGACCTTGCCGAACCGGTTGGCCGACGGCGCCGCCAGGCCGCCGCCGAAGCGGACGAGCAACTCGTGCGCCATCGGGTGGGCCGGTGCCCGCACGCCGACCGTGGGACGGCCACCCGTCACGGCGTCGAGGGCGCGGGGGCCGCGGGCGAGCAGCATCGTCAACGGCCCGGGCCAACAGGTCGACCCCAGGATCCGGGCCGACTCGGGCACGTCGGTGGCCCAGCCGTCGAGGTGGTCGAGTCCGGCGACGTGGACGATCAGCGGATGGTCTCGCGGCCGACCCTTGACGTCGAAGATCCTCGCCACGGCGTCGGGTTGCTCGGCGTCGGCGGCGAGCCCGTACACCGTCTCGGTCGGGATCGCGACGAGCCCGCCGGAGCGGAGTCGTTCGAGGGCGAGGTCGAGGTCGGTGGTGACGAGGCCGTCAGGTCGGGACGGCATCGAGGAACTCCAGCGTCGCGTCGATGAAGTCGAACGACTCGGGGGTCGCGAAGTGGTCGGTCCGCCGGAGGCTCACGAAGCGGGCGTCGGGGAGCGCCTCGACGAGGGGCTCTGCCGGCAGGACGAAGTCGCGGTCGCCGACCGCGACCAGGACGGGGCACGTGATCGCCGCCAGGTCGTCGGGTCGGAGCGGGGTCGACGGCGGGCGCTTCATGATCGCGGCGAGCGCGGCCGGGTCGTTGCCCGCCTGATGGGCGTACTGCGCGAACAGCCGTGCCCGGTTCTCGGTGTCGATGTCGGTCGTGGCGCCACCGCCCTCGATCGCCTCGACGATCGCGGCCGTCGCGGCATCGTCGCGCACGAACACGTTGTTCCCGACGCCCGCGAGCACGATCCGGCGGAAGCGGTCGGGGCGCGCGAGGGCGGCGCGGATCAACGTCATCGCACCGAGCGAGAAGCCGACAGCGTCGACGGGGCCGTCACCGGCGTCGGCGTCGATCGCGTCGAACACCCGAGCCGACAGGTCGCCGTACGCGTCCGGGTCGTGGGGCTTCGGTGCGTCACCGTGGCCGAGCAGGTCGACACCGATCACGGGGCGGCCGGCCTCGGCCAGCAGCGTCGAGAAGCCCGACCGCTGCCACGTGGTGGCGTACGAACCGCCCCAACCGTGCACGAGTACCACCGGCGTCGAATCCATCGGTCCAGCGTAGGCGGGCGATCGCCGTCGGCACCCGGTCGGCGCCGTTAGCCTGAGCCGGCCGCGATCGCGGAGGTTTGCGATGAAGATGCTCCACCCCAACCCGCCCCACGACCTCACGTACAACGACGTGTTCATGGTCCCGAGCCTGTCCGACGTCGGGTCGCGCTTCAGCGTCGACCTGACGACGCCGGACGCCATCGGCACCACGATCCCGCTCGTCGTCGCCAACATGACCGCCGTCGCCGGCCGACGGATGGCCGAGGTCGTCGCGCGACGGGGCGGCGTCGTCGTCCTGCCCCAGGACATCCCGCTCGACGTGATCGAACAGGTGGTCTCGTCGGTCAAGAGTCGGCACCCGGTGTTCGAGACCCCGATCACGCTCGGTCCGTCCAGCACGATCGGCGACGCCCTCGCGCTGATCCACAAGCGTGCGCACGGCGCCGTGATCGTCATCGACCGCGACCAGCACCCGATGGGCATCTTCACCGAGCACGACTCGGCCGGGTTCGATCGCTTCACCCAGCTCCAGCACGTGATGTCGACCGTGCTCGACACCCTGCCCGCCGACATCACCCCCGAGGCGGCGTTCGACCGCCTCCACGGCGAGCGTCGCAGCATCGCCCCGGTCGTCGACGACGACGGGCGTCTGCTCGGAGTGCTCACCAGCAAGGGGGCGCTGCGCTCGACGATCTACCGGCCGGCGCTCGGCGCCGAGGGCAAGCTGTTGACCTCGGTCGCCGTCGGCATCAACGCCGATCCGGTCGGCCGGGCGACGGCCCTGGCGGCGATGGGCGTCGACGTGCTCG
>JAGQSS010000028.1:18555-21359 GCA_020439405.1 Ilumatobacter sp.
CGTGCGGACACGACGATCGCCGCGGGCAACGTCGTGACGGCCGACGGCACCCGTGCACTCGTCGAGGCCGGGGCCGACATCGTCAAGGTCGGCGTCGGACCGGGCGCGATGTGCACCACCCGCATGATGACCGGGGTCGGTCGACCCCAGTTCTCCGCGGTCGTCGAGTGTTCCGACGAGGCGGCTCGCCTCGGCAAGCACGTCTGGGCCGACGGTGGTGTCCGTTTCCCGCGCGACGTCGCGCTGGCGCTGGCGGCCGGTGCCGCCAACGTGATGGTCGGTTCGTGGCTCGCCGGCACACACGAGTCGGCCGCCGACGCCCGCCGCGACACCGACGGGCGGTTGTTCAAGGAGAGCTTCGGCATGGCCTCGAACCGGGCGGTCCGGAACCGGACCAAGACCGAGACCGACCTCGACCGCGCCCGCAAGGAGTTGTTCGAGGAGGGCATCAGCACGTCGCGGATGTACCTCGATCCCGAGCGTCCCGGTGTCGAGGACATCATCGACCAGATCGTGGCCGGGGTCCGCTCGTCGTGCACCTACGCCGGCGCGAGCACGATCCCCGAGTTCCACGACCGCGCCGTGGTGGGCGTGCAGAGTCACGCCGGCTACGACGAGGGTCGTCCGCTGGGGACGTCGTGGTGACCCGCTGCGACGAACCGCTCGTCATCGCGATCGACGGCCCGGCGGGTGCCGGCAAGAGCACGGTCGGGCGAGCGCTCGCCGACCGACTCGGGCTCGAGTACCTCGACACCGGTGCGATGTACCGGGCGATGACGTTCGCCGTCCAGCAGCGCGGCGTCGCCGAGGGCGACCTGGCCGACGTCGCGGCGGTGGCCCCCCTGGTCGAGATCGAGATCGACGACGGCGGCGTCCGCGTCGACGGCGTCGACGCGACGTCGGCGATCCGCGGGCGGGAGGTGACCGAGGCGGTGTCGCAGGTCGCGGCCAATCCCGCGGTCCGCGAGGTGCTCGTCGAACGACAGCGCACGTGGGTCGCCGATCACGGCGGCGGGGTCGTCGAAGGGCGCGACATCGGGTCGGTGGTCTTCCCCGAGGCCCCGTTGAAGCTGTACATCACGGCGTCGCCGCGAGTGCGGGCCGAACGGCGCGTCAACCAGGTCGGTGGCGACGTCGACGAGGTCGAGGCGTCGATCATCAAGCGCGACCGCTTCGACTCGAGCCGCGAGCACAGCCCACTGACCGAAGCGACCGGATCGAAGGTCGTCGACACGACCGGCATGAGCATCGACGAGGTCGTCGACCACATCCTCGAACTCCTGGAGGCGGCACGATGAGCGACACCGACAAGGAACTGTTCGTGCCCGGCAGCACGTTCTGGACCCGGACGCTGTACAAGATCGGGTGGTCGCTCGTGGCGTTCCCACTCAAGCTGTGGACTCGCACCACGGTGTCAGGTCGCGAGCACCTGCCGACCGACGGGCCGTACATCCTCTGTCCGAACCACCGGTCGTACCTCGACACGCCGTACGCGGCGCTCGTTCCCGGCTGGGGACGGATGCGGTACATGGGCAAACACACCATGTTCAAGGTCGCCCGTCTGCGGCCGTTGTTCTACGCACTCGGCGCGTTCCCGGTCAACCGGGGGACCGCCGACCGCGAGGCGCTCAAGCGGGCGATCCAGATCCTCGACGCCGGTGAGGCGCTCGTCCTGTTCCCCGAGGGTGAACGCAAGTCCGGCCCCACCGTGCAACCGTTGTTCGAGGGCGCGATGTTCATCGCCGCCAAGGCGAACGTGCCGATGGTGCCCGTCGGCATCGGCGGCAGCGAGCGCGTCATGCCGAAGGGCAAGAACTTCATCTACCCGCGCAAGGTGCACATCGAGATCGGCCCGCCCGTGCCGCCCCCGTCCGCCCCCGACGGCAAGCGGGTGCCGCGCGAGGCGTACGCCGAGCAGACCGAGCTGCTGCATCGCGAGATGCAGCGGATGTTCGACCTGGCGATGGAACGGGTCGGCTGGAGCTACCCGATCACCGACTGAGCCAGCGCGACAGCGCGCGGGTCAGCGGTGGCATCACGAACCAGGTGAGCACGATCACCCCGAGGATGTTGCCGATCAGGATGTCGAGCGGCAGCGGCGGATCGGGGATGATCCAGTCGTCGACGAGGGTGATCAGCAGCACCGTCGGATAGAGAGCGAGCAGCACGACCGCCGCCTGCTTCCACTTCTTCGGTTCGCCCGACCCGCCGAGGTCGAACCAGCCGCCGAACCCGCCGACGACGTTGATCGTGTGGGGAGCCTCGATGAAGGGTTGCATCCGCTCGACGATCGCCTGACGTTCGGGTGAGGTCAGCCACGCGTCGAGGGCTTCGCTCCCGTCGAACGTGAACACGACGACGTGGTCGTCCTGGGTGCCGGGCACGGGCTCGAACAGCTCGGTGCGGACGAATCCGGGTGCACGGGACATCGCGTCGTCGATCTGGTGGTAGAGCTCCAGGTACTCGGCGAGATGGTCGCGGTCGACCCGTACCGAGATCACGGCCGTGACCGGATCGAGATCGCGGCGGAGCACGACGATCTGCTCACGTTCCGGGCCCTCCGCGAGATCGGCGCCGCGGGCGATGATCGCTCGTCGCCGCGGTGAGCCGAGCCATCGGTCGAGCAGTTCGGGTGTCTCGAACCGGTACACGGTGATCCACTCGCGCGGTTGATCGGGCCGGGGTTGCTGGATCTCGGCGCCGACGAACCCGGGCGCCTTCGACGACTCGTCGACGAGTTCGTGCAGCCACGCAGCGAACGCCAGTTCCTGGCCGGCGCGTGCGCATCTGGCGACGATCACCGT
>JAGQSS010000290.1:0-1492 GCA_020439405.1 Ilumatobacter sp.
GAGGTGAGCGTCGCCATCGCGTCGGCCCATCGCCGGGCGTCGGCGTCGTCCCAGTCGCGGAGATCGGCGGCGAGCGTGAAGACCCATCCCCACCCGTACGGACGACTGAAGCCGGGGCGGCCCACGAAGTAGGCAGCCTCGACGGCGAGCCGGTCGTGAGTGAGATGTCGGTCGAGCACCGGCCTGGTGTCGGGGTGCACCTGGTCGGGGTGCCACCGCAGCAGCCGCGCCAGCGCCCAGTGCATCTCGACGGCGGAATGCCAGTCGTAGCACCCGAAGAACGCCGGGTGGACCTCGGTCGGGGTCGGTCGGTCGTCGGGCCCGTCCATCCGATGTCGGAGGTCGTTCGGGTACACCCGCTGGACAGCGTCGAGGATCGTGGCGGAGAACCCACCCGCGTGCTCCTCCAGACCGGCCATGTCGGCACGGTAGTCCGGCGCACGTGGTGCGTCGATCGTCAAGACCGAATCAAGAGATTGCGTTAAGAGTTTAAAATCAATGCAAAGTGGCGATGATCCCGGCATGACGCAACAGCATCCCTCCACCGCTTCCGGCGACCGCGGTTTCTCGTTGATCGAGATGCTGGTCGTCATCACCGTGCTCGGCATCTTGGCGACGATCGTCGTGTTCGCCATGCGGGGCGGTGCCGACGAGGCGGAGGCCGCCTCGTACGCCGCCGACGAGCGCACGATCGAGACCGCCCAAGAGGCGTACAACGCCCAGAACGGGCACTACGCCGACGAGGAGCAGCTCGTCACGGCCGGACTCCTGCGGCAGGCATCGGAACTCCACGACGTCGTCCTCGACGAGGCCGGCTACCACCTCGTCCGGGCCGACGGCGTCGCGACGGACGACGGTTCGACCGACGGTGAATCGGCAAACGGACAACCGGTCGCCGACGAGCAGGACGAACCCGAGTCGCCGACCGCTCCGGCAGCACCGACCACCACCGCTGCGCCGACCACCACCGCAGCGCCCACGACGACCGCCGCGCCGACCACCACGGCAGCGCCGACGACCACCGCAGCGCCCACGACGACCGCCGCGCCGACCACCACCGCAGCGCCCGCCACGACGGCCGCGCCGGCGACCACGGTGGCGCCCGCTGCCGGCACCGGCGTGACGTGCGCACTCACCGTCTACGAAGCTTGGGACTCCGGCGCCAATGCGAACCTGACGATCACGAACTCGACCGGCCGCAAGGTCACCGCCTGGGTCGTCCGGATCGACCGTCAGGGCTACGGGATCACCCCGTGGAACGCGACGACCTCGTCGTCGGGCGGCTCGATCACGGCCTCCAACCTCAGCTGGAACGGCACGGTGCAGCCGGGCGCGACCGCCACCCCGACCGGGGCCGCCATCAGCGGATCCGGCCTGGCCGTCGGCACGACGTTCCCGTGCGCCGTCGTCACCCCGACGCCGAAGGTGTCCGACGTCGCCTGCACCCTCGAGGTCACCCAGGCATGGAACGGTGGCGGCAATGTGCGACTCA
>JAGQSS010000290.1:1825-4713 GCA_020439405.1 Ilumatobacter sp.
CCTCCGGACGGACGACCGTGGGCATCACGACGATCGGGGTGCTGCGTGCGGCCGACGCGTCGTGATACGCCTCGACCTGGGACGACCGTCACGCCCCGATGGTGATCGTCGGCCCGTCGGGGAGCCGATCCCACCAGCCGGCCGCTCGCGAGAACACCAGCGGCTCCCGACCGGTGAGCATCGAGCGCAGATCACGCGCCTCGTCGTCCAGCTGACCGAGGGTCGCGTCGTCGATCGGTGCGAACGCTCGCACATCGATCGCGTCCTCCGTCGATCGCCAGACCCCACGCACCCGCCCCTCGACGAGCACGGTCGGTAGCACGTCGCCGTTGCGCCGGATCACGTGCTGCCGATGTTCGTCGGCGACGACCCGGGATCGATCCGCATGCGCGAGCAGGAGGTTGTCCCACATCCCCAGCAGGCGTGCGGGCAGCACAGACGGGTCGTCGCCCGGAACGCCCCGATCGCCGATCACGTCGAACAACTGCGGCCCGTCCGGACCGTCGACCGGAACGACACCGACCGTGGACCCGACCGCGTGTTTCAGGGTCGACTTCTTCAGGAGCGTGAACTGCGCCATGTCGGCGATCGTCGCCGGGCCGTACGACTCGAGATAGCGACGGACCAGCTCGGAGATCGCCGCGCCGTCGTCATCGGCAGTCGTCACCGACGGAAGCCAGGTGGTGCGACGCCCGAACGACCACGGTTCGGAGCTCGGCGCGTGTCGGAACCCACCGACCATCCGGAGCGCCGACCACAGGCGCGCCGGGTCAGCGGCATCGGGGACGAGTACGGACAGTTCGTCTTCGACAGCGGCGTCGTCGAGCGGGGCGGAAAGCAGATCCGTCAGCCGCCGCACGATGTCGTCGAGACGGTTCGACGTGAGACCCGCGTCGTCGAGGACGGCCGCGTAGCCGGCATCACGCATGCGCCCCGTCATCGCCGCCCTGACGAGTGCCGCGTCCTCACCGGCAGCGAGATGCAGGGTGAACCGTAGGAGCGACGACTTCACGACCGTCCCGTCCGACAGCGCCCGGTCGAGATCGTTCGGATCGAAACCGTCGACCCGATTCCAGAGTGCCACGTACGGTGCGGCCGGTTCTTGGGCCTGGAGCGCCACCGCCGACCGAACGGCATCGGCCACGCCGACCGAACGGCGCGACGCCAACCCCTGTCGGGTCATCGTCTCGACGGTCAGCGCCCTTCGGGTCCAGGTCGGCATCGTCACAACATAGGACCAAGAGTCGGGGGCGTCGATCGCGGGTCGCTCCCCCTCGTCGCAGGAGCGGGCGCCTGGGTACCGTCCGGACATGGACAACCTCGACGGCATCATCGACGATCGCTTCGCTCCACTCGCACAGATCCTGAGCGACCAGCTGACGGCCGGATACGACCTCGGCGCATCGCTCGCCGTCGCCGTCGACGGCGAACTCGTCACCGACTGCTGGGGCGGCTGGGCCGACGAGGCGCAGACCCGGCCGTGGGAGTCCGACACCGTGACCAACGTGTGGTCGACGACCAAGACGATGACCGCACTGTCGGCGCTGCTGCTCATCGATCGGGGGCAACTCGACCCGAACGAGAAGGTTGCGGCCTACTGGCCCGAGTTCGCCGCCAACGGCAAGGCCGACATCGAGGTCCGGCACCTCATGAGCCACACCAGCGGGGTGTCGGCGTGGGCCCAACCGGTGTCGGTCGACGACGTCCTCGACGACGACAAGGCGACCGAGATGCTCGCCGGACAGGCGCCCTGGTGGGAGCCCGGCACCGCGTCGGGCTACCACGCACTCAACCAGGGCCACCTCGTCGGCGAGGTCATCCGCCGCATCGACGGGCGCGGCCTGAAGCAGTTCTTCGCCGACGAGATCGCCGGCCCGCTCGGCGCCGACTTCACGATCGGCGCTCCCGAGAGCACCTGGGGACGGATCAGCGAGGTGATCCCCCCGCCGCCCCTGCCGATGCCCGACGAGATCGACTTCGAGAGCGTCATGATCAAGACGTTCACCGGGCCGGCGCCCGAGGCGTCGATCGCCAACACAACGGGGTGGCGCAACGCGACGATCGGGGCCGCGAACGGACACGGCAACGCTCGCTCCGTGGCGACGATCCAGTCCGCCGTGTCGAACGGCGGCAAGGTCGGCGACGTCGAGCTGCTGTCGACCGACACCATCGAGCGCATCTTCGAGGTCCAGTCGAACGGGGTCGACCTCGTGCTCGGCATGCCCGTGAGCTTCGGCCTCGGCTACGCCCTCGCCAACCCGTCCGACGCGGCCGGGATCACCGGAGGGCGAGTCTGCTACTGGGGTGGTTGGGGCGGCTCGATCGTGATCAACGACCTCGACAACAAGGTCACGATGGCGTACATGATGAACCGGATGCAGTCCGGCCTCGTCGGCAACGAGACGAGCTTCCAGCTCCTCGCCACGCTGCAGTCGATCCTCGGCTGAGCGCCACCCTCCCCACTCCACCGATCCGACCGCGAGGCCCGATCGGGTCGGCAGGTAGCCTCGGGCGCGTCATGGCGCACGAATTCATCTACACGTGTTACAAGCTCGCTCGTCACTACCCGCCCGATCGGACGGTGCTCGAGAACATCTCGCTGTCGTTCTACCCCGGCGCCAAGATCGGCGTCATCGGTTCGAACGGTGCCGGCAAGTCGTCGCTCCTGAAGATCATGGCCGGTCTCGACGACGGCTACTCGGGCGAGGCGCGCCTCACGCCGGGCTTCACCGTCGGCTACCTCGCGCAGGAGCCCGAACTCGATCCGAACAAGGACGTGAAGGGAAACGTCATGGACGGCGTCGCCGCCGTCCAGTCGATCATCGACGAGTACAACGAGGTCATGGCCCAGTGGGCCGACCCCGACGTCGACTACGACAAGATCGGCA
>JAGQSS010000291.1 GCA_020439405.1 Ilumatobacter sp.
GCCTCCCACCGGCTGACGTCGCACGGCACCGTGCTGCGGCCGGTGTGCTCGACGGAGATGAACACCGGCTGGTCGAACATCGTGAGGCCGTACTCGTTGACCGGTACGTCGCGGCCGGTGAATACGGCGACGACGCCGGGCAGTGCTTCGGCGGCACGGACGTCGAGACGGGTGAGACGGGCGTGCGGTTGGTCGGTGAACACGACCTTGCCGACCAGCGCATCGGCGGGGAACCGATCGGCCGGGTATGTCGCGGCGCCGGTCACCTTGTCGTGCGCGTCGAGTCGGAGCGGCGCGGCGCCGACGCTCGTGGTGTCGGCGCTCATGCCCCGCTCCTCACGTCGACGCTGGTCGTGTGTTCGCCCTGCGACCGATCGGCGGCCGTGTTGACCGCCGCCTCGATCGCCCGGTAGCCGGTGCACCGGCAGAGGTTGCCGGCGAGGCCCGACCGGATCTGGGCCGGCGTCGGGTGTTCGGTCTCGGCGAGCAGTGCGGTGCACGAGACAAGAAAGCCCGGCGTGCAGAACCCGCACTGCACGGCGTGGTGCTCGACGAAGGCCTGCTGGATCGGTGCCAGCGCGCCGTCGGTCGCGAGCCCTTCGACGGTCGTGACGCTCGTGCCGGCGGCGCGTGCGGCCGGCACGAGGCAGCCCATCACGGCGGTGCCGTCGACGAGCACGGTGCAGGCGCCGCACTCGCCTTCGGCGCAGCCTTCCTTCACCCCGGTGCAGTGGGCTTCGTCGCGCAGCCAGTCGAGGAGCGTGACGCCGGTGGCGGCCGCAGCGGTGACGGTCGATCCGTTGACGGCGACCTCGATCGGCGTGTCGTGGTCGACGACACCGGCGGGGCCTGCGCCCGATGTGCCGTCAGCGCCGGTCGATCGGAGCAGGGTAGGCCCGGTCGGCCAGCGAGCGGCCTGTTGGTCGCCGCCGATGGCCAGCAGACCACGTTCGACCATCGTGGCGACCTGGCTCGACCGGTAGTCGGCCGTCGCCCGCAGGTCGTCGATCGGGGTGGCGGTCTCGGCGGCGGCGACTCCGGCGGCACGGCAGGTGTCGGGATCGAGGGTGGTGCCGCTCACGAGCTCGGTCACCGACGGCGCCGTGACGATCGTGGCGGCGACGCTGCCGAGCGCGACGACGGCGTCGGTCACGGTGTCGCCGTCGAAGGTGACCGACATCGCGACGTGGACGACCGAGATCGCCTGGGCCCGTCGCAGGCCCGACTTCACGAAGATCGACCGCACGTCGCCGCCGGGGCGTGGGATCGAGATGTCGGTGACGAGTTCGTCGTCGGCCAGCGTGGTCGTCCGGAACCCGGTGATGAACTCGCCGATCGGTTGCGAGCGTGTGCTGATCGCAGATGCGACGTGCACCGTCGCGCCGAGTGCGGTCAGTGCGGAGATGGTGTCGTTGGCCGGGCTGGCGGTCACGATGTTGCCGACCACCGTGGCGCGGTTGCGCAGCTGCGGCGACCCGACCTCGAGGCAGGCCTGTGCGAGGGCGAGCGCCTCGGCGCGGCACGTCTCGTGGGCGACGACGTCGTGGTGCGTGGTGGTCGCGCCGAGCCGGATCTCGCCGTCGGTGACGACGATCTCGGCGAGTCCGTCGATGCGGCTGGTGTCGATCAGGAGACCGACACCGGTGTGGGCACCGCGATCGAGTTCGACGATGAGGTCGGTACCGCCGGCGACGAGGCGTGCGGCGGCACCGTGCTCGGCCTTGATCGCGAGCGCCTCGTCGAGGGTGCGCGGTGCGACGTACGACGGCACGCGAGTCGGCGGCCGCTGGACGGGATGCAGATCGCTCATGTGCCGCCCCACGCTAGACGTTTCGTAAAGCGCCCGACCCGCACCGCCATCTGTTCACGATGACGTAACGCACCGCCCTCTGCCGGCGCGAAAGCGACGTTGGAGGTCGGTATCGCGCCAGCAGACGGGACTGCGGCCGCGGGAATGGGCCGTTCGTCGGTCATAGGGTTGATGGCAGTGGTCGAGCACACACCGGGGCGCCGCGAGTTCGAGGCCTTCGTGGGTCGCGTCAAGCCCGGCCTGCTCCAGGCGCTGGTCGCCACGTACGGTCCGGTCGACGGACGCGAGGCCTGCGTCGATGCGCTCAGCTGGGCCTGGGAGCACTGGGACCGGCTGGCCGGCGTCGCCAACCCGATCGGCTACCTCTACCGGGTCGGCCAGTCCGCCACCCGGTCGTTCGCGCCGCGGTCGGCACCGCTCCGCCTCGTCGACGTGCACGAGCACCGGTCCCCCGACGTCGAGCCTGGCCTCGCGCCGGCGCTGTCCCGGCTGACCGAACAGCAGCGGAGGATCGTGCTGCTCGTCCACGGGTAGGACTGGCGCCAGGCCGAGGTCGCCCACCTGTTCGGGGTCGGCCCGTCTACCGTGCACGACCACCTCGCCAAAGCCATCGATCGCTTGCGGAACGAACTGGAGGTCGACGATGTCGAACGACGTGCATGAACAGATCCGGTCCCTCGTCGACGAGTACGAGGTCACCCTCGACGGGCTCGGCGACATCACCGTCGACGAGGTCCTCGCCCGAGCCGACCCCGACGGTCGGGCGGCGACCGCGCTGCGCCGTGACCGGAGGTCCGACCCGTCGAGCTCGCGGCTCGGTCTGGTCGCAGCCGTATGTCTGCTGATCGGCGGCCTGGTCGCCGTCCTCGCGTGGACCGGTCGTGAGCAACCGTCCTCCCTGGCGCCGCCGCTCACGTCACCCCCCGGAACCCAGCTCGGCGACTCAACACCGACGACCCTCGTGTCGGGGGTGGAGCTGTTCGTCTGGCCCGGTCCCGACCGCAGCTTCGCCACCGTCGGCGAACTCGTGGGAGCTTTCGTCGACACCCAGCTCGGGTGGACGGCGTACGACCTCGTCGGCGACACCGACGACCAGCAGCAGCCCCAGTCGTTCACCCTCCAGAACGGCGACCTCGGTGCGGACGTCCCGGTCATCGCGGTGCCGTCCCCGAACGGATGGGGATTCGTCCAGGTCGGCGATCACGAGATGAGCATCAGTGTCGGTCCGTCCGTCGACGGTGGCGCGCCGGTGCTCACCTTCGTCCCGATCGACGGTGCCGTCACCCACTCGATCACGGCGCTGCTCACCCACGGCGGGTCGCTCACGTTCGAGTCCGCCACGTCGCCGGTCGAGATCCCCGTCGAGCCGAACATCGGTGTCGCGAGCGTGCTCGTCCTCGGCCAGGACGCCGCCGGCGTGGTCATCGGCGCGACCGGTGGTCAGTTCCTCATCGCCGACGACGTCGCCGAGCCTGCTCCCACCGCCCCGCCGACGACGGCAGCCGACACCACCGCTCCGATCGTGTCGGCCGAGTCGACCGTGCCCGTCGACAGCGCACTCGCTGCGGCGATGCAGGTCGACGGCCGGGTGCTCGTCCTGAACGCCACGACCACGGGTGGCATCGCCGGCGATCTCACCGCCCGGCTGCGTGCGAGCGGGTACGACGTCGCGGAACCCGACAACGCGGCCGGCGGCGTCCGACTCGCAGCGTCGATCGTCTACACACAACCCGACATGCCGAACTCGATGCTGCCGACGTCCATCGCCAACGTGCTCGACATCGGACGCTGGGAGACGATCGGCCAGCAGGACTTGCCGGCGCTCACGCCCGCCATGATCGAGTCGAACGACCTGATCATCGTGCTCGGCGACGACCTCGCCGACGCGCCGTGGCGCGAGCTCGAGGGCTCCCTGATCGACGGTGGCGTCGGTCGGCTCCTCATCCTCGATGCGACCTCGACCGATCGCGGGCGGGCGACGGTCGATGCTGTGGCGGTCGCACTCCGGGCCGATGGGGTCGACGTCGTGAATGTGGCCGACTCGACCGTGACGTTCGAGGGCACGATGCTCATGCCGATCGCCGAACCGTCGGCGTGGACCTTCGCCGTGGCCGAACTCGCCGGGGTCGGAGGCTTCGACACCTGGACGCCGTCACTGCTCGACGGGGCCCTGCCGCCCGACGTCGGCGCAGTGCTGGTGGTCGGCGAACCCGGCTGAGCTGTACTCGGGTACATGCGCTCGTCGTTCTGATCACCGGTCGCGCCCCGCTGCATGATGTCCGAGAGCAGCGGGAGCGGATCCGGTGCGGCGGGAGGAACCTGGGCGGGTGCCTTCCGTCGCACCACGGCTCGCCTCAGTCGGCCATACAGCGGTCGACCGCGGCGACCACGTCGGCCGGGGTCGACCCCGAGGCTCGAGCCGCTTCGACCACGTCGTCGTGCTCCGCCTTCCACCCGACGGTCCGGCCCGCCCACGAGCGGACCTTCACCCGGATCGTCTGCCCCTCGACGTCGACGGTGACCTCGGTGCGGTCGGCCTCGTAGCGATCGATCGGCTGACGGCGCACACCCAGCGTCGTCGTCCACCGGAACAGCACGTCGATCACCGCCGGTTCCACCTCGACCGGGCAAACCACGGTGACGTCGGTGCCGAGGCGGCGCTTCTTCATGCCGACGGCCGTGCTCCATGCGTCGTGCGCGCCCGCCACGACGCACTCGTCGAGGGCGGCGGCGATCAGCTCGGGTGACTGGTCGTCGATCGTCGCCGAGAGCAACACGACCGGCCGCGTCGACAGTGGCGTCGACGCGGCGGTGCCGAGAACGGCGCGGAGGCAGTTCGCCCGGGGGAGCCTGGTCGACGTCCCGAAGCCGTATCCGA
>JAGQSS010000292.1 GCA_020439405.1 Ilumatobacter sp.
GAAGTCCTTGCCGGCGATCGGCACGCCACGCTGCTTGGCGAGTTCGATGATGCAGTCGAGGTCGGTCGTCAGGTTCGGCGCACCGTTCGCGAACGGCACGTCCGACTGGAGCGCGGCGTAGGCGTAGATCTGGCTGGGGGCGATGTTCTCGTGGTTGTTCCGGAGGCCCTCTTCGAACGAGGCGACGGTCGCGTGGACGTCGCTCGGCTCCTGGTAGGCCTCGGTCGACCCGCACCACACCATCACGAGGCGGTCGCAGTCGTTCTCTTCCTTGAACTTGGCGATGTCGTCGATGAGGGCCATCGCCTGGTCCCACTTGTTGTCGATGTCCTTGACGCGGACACCTTCGAGACGCGACACCCAGCGCTGGTCGAAGACGGCGTCCATCGGGACGATGCCTTCCATCTCCTTCGACAGGGCGTCGAGGTCGCTGCCCTGGAGCACGCCGGCGGTCTTGGCCGCCTCCATGGCGTTGTTCGAGATCGGGTCCCAGCCGCCGAAGACGATGTCGTCGAGGTCGGCGAGGGGGACGAAGTCGCGGATGAGCGGGTTGCGGCCCTCGTCGCGCTTGCCGAGGCGGATGTTCGCCATCTGGCTGACCGAGCCGATCGGCGGGTGGATGCCCTGGCGGGCGGCGATCACACCGGCGATGAAGGTGGAGCCGACGGCGCCCATGCCGGGGAGGAGGACACCGAGCTTGCCGGTGGCGGGAGCGATGTTGCGAGCAGTCATGACCGACGATCGTAAGCAACGCTTGCGCGATTCTTGTGACAGTTCAGAAGATCTGAACTATCTTGCGCGGGGTGGCACGTGCCCTCCCCGACATCTCGCTCCGCCAGTTGGAGTACCTCGTCGCCGTGGCCGACGCCCCGACGTGGTCCGTCGCCGCCGAACGCGTCGGCGTCAGTCCCTCGGCGCTCAGTCAGGGCCTCGGTGAGCTCGAGCGGCGGATCGGCGTCTCCCTGTTCGAACCCGACGGCCGTCGACGGGTGCTGCGGTCGGGGGCACAGCCGGTGCTCGATCATGCCCGCCAGGTCGTCTCGCTCACCCACGACCTCGTCGACTGGTCGGACCGGCTCCAGACGGCGCGATCCGGTCGGGTCCGCGTCGGCATGGTCGACGTGGCTGCCGTCGAGCACTTCCCCGAGGTGCTCCGTCAGTTCCGTCGCGACCGGCCCGACGTCGACCTCACACTCTCGGTCGCCCCCTCGGCCGAACTGCTCGACGGCCTCCGGGCCGGAGCGCTCGACCTGATCGTCTGCGTCGACCCGCCGCAGTGGCCCGGTGGCGTCGAGGTCGAGCCGCTCCTCGACGAACCGATCGTCGTGGTGGCGCCGGCGGGAACCCGGTTCGGCGATCCCGGCCGGTGGGGGCCCTGGGTCGTGTTCCCGACCGGATCGCACACACGTCACCAGATCATGGGTCGCCTCGCCGAACTGGGTGCGCCGCTCGACGTCGCCGCCGAGAGCCACCAGGCGGACGTGCTGCGACAGATGGTCGAACTCGGACTGGGGTGGACGGTCCTCCCCGAGTCGGCGGCCACGGCCGATCTCGAACGCGGGCCCGTGCTGTTCGACCGGCGGCTCGTGCTCGCCCGCCGCGCCGGCTCCGTGCACGATCCCGCCGCCGAGGCGCTCGCCGACCTGCTCCGGTCGGCCGACACCTGACGAGTCGGACTACCGTCCGCGTATGCAACTCGGCGTACACCTCGGTCAGCAGAACCTGTCGATGGACGCGATGCGCGACCTGTGGCGACGGGCAGACGAGGTCGGGGCCGACTGGATCTCGGTCTGGGACCACCTCTACGAGGCGCCGCCGGCCGGGGGCACGATCGACCACTTCGAGGCGGTCGCCTGTCTCGGAGCGCTCGCGGCCGACACCACGAACGCCCGACTCGGCTGCCTCGTCTTCTACGTGGGCTACCGCAACCCCGGGCTGCTCGCGAAGTCCGCAGTCACGATCGATCACATCTCGGGTGGCAGGTTCGAACTCGGGCTGGGCGCCGGTTGGCACGAGTGGGAAGCAGCGGCCTACGGCTACGACTTCCCGCCGGCGCCTCGCCGACTCGACATGCTCGACGAGGCCGCCGGGCTCATCGAGAGCTATTTCACCAACGAGCGCACGACCCACGACGGTGAGTACTTCCGCGCCGCCGACGCCTCGATGCTGCCGGGGCCGGTGCGCGGCCGAATGCCGATCTGGATCGGCGGGGTGGGGGAGAAGCGCACGCTCCGGATGGCCGCCCGGTATGCCGACGGCTGGAACGCGGCGTACGTCGGGCCCGACGAGTACCGGCGCCTCAACGGCGTCCTCGACCGCCACTGTGACGATCTCGACCGCGACCCGGCCACGATCGAGCGATCGATCAACCTGATGTTCGACCTCGGCAAGGACGAGGCCGAACTGTCGGTCCAGTGGGGTGCCATGTGGGATCGGGTCCGCGCCGGTTCGCTGCACGGCTCGATCGCGCAGGCGACGGAGCGGATCGCCGAGTACGGGGCGGCCGGCGCCGACCTCGTGAACGTGGCCGTACGGGCGCCCGTCGACGCCGATCTGCTCGAGGCCTACCTCACCGAGGTCGCACCGGCGATGCGATCCGGCTGACCGCCGCCGACGATTCGATCGCCCTCGGTGCGGGTACGTGCGGCCGCAACCATGGAGCCGTACTTCGTCCTGCTCGCCGTCCTCGGCGTCACCGTGCTGATCGCCGCCGTACTCCCGCGACTCGTCGACGGTCTGCCGATCTCGCTCCCCATGGTCGTCGTGGTGGTGGGCATGGCGGTGTTCGCCCTGCCGATCGGTCTCGAGGCGCCGCGCCCGGGGCTCGAGACGCGGTCGGCGGAGCGTCTCACCGAGTTCGTCGTGATCGTCTCGTTGATGGGTGCCGGGCTGAAGCTGCGGCGCCCCGTGGGCTGGCGGTCGTGGGCGACCACCTGGCGGCTGCTCGGGATCACGATGCCGCTGACGGTCGTCGCCATCGCCCTGCTCGGACAGGCGGCGCTCGGTCTGCCGCTCGCGACGGCGATCCTGCTCGGCGCCGTGCTGGCACCCACCGATCCGGTGCTCGCGTCGGACGTCCAGCTCGCCGGTCCGGGGCAGGACGAGGGCGCAGACGCGGGTGGCGTCGGCGAGGGTGATTTCGACATCGACGAACACGCCGGGGACGAGGTCCGATTCTCGCTCACATCCGAGGCGGGGCTGAACGACGGCCTTGCGTTCCCGATCACCAACCTGGCGATTGCGATCGCGGCGGGCGGGAGCTGGTTCGTGCCGTGGGTCGTGGACGACGTGATCCTGAAACTGACCGTCGGGGTCGTGGCCGGTCTCGTCCTCGGTCGGGTGATCGGTGGAGCGGCCTTCGCACCGAGATCCCGGCTCGCACTGGCCGAAACGGGCCAGGGCTTCGTGGCGCTCGGCGCGACGCTCGCCGTGTACGGCATCACCGAGATCGCTCACGGCTACGGGTTCCTCGCCGTGTTCATCGCCGCAGTCGTCATCCGACGATCCGAGGTCGATCACGACTACCAGGCGCTGATGCACGACTTTGCCGAGACGCTCGAGCGCCTGGCCAGTCTGCTCTTCCTGCTGCTCCTCGGTGGGGCGGTCGTCGACGGCGCGCTCCGAGGACTGACGTGGGCCGGTCTGTCGGTCGGTCTCGTCATCGTGGTCGTCGTCCGGCCGCTCGCCGGGTGGATCGGACTGATCGGCGACCGACACGACGGGCCGACGCGCGCTGCGATCGCATTCTTCGGCATCCGTGGGATGGGCACCATCTACTACCTCGCCCACGCCGTCAACGAGGAGTTGTTCCCACGTGCGGCCGAGGTCTGGGCGGTCGCGGTGCTCACGATCCTGGTCTCGGTCGTGGTTCACGGCGTCACTGCGACGCCGGTACTCGCCCGTCTCGATCGTCGGCGGTCGGCCCGGGTCGCAGCACCTACCTGATCCCGATCAGCCGGCGGTGATCGGATCGCCGACGGCGATCGCCCCGGCGGACGCGACCACGAGTCCGATGCCGAGCTTGTTGTCGCGCTCGGCGATGATCCGCTTGAGGACGCCGAGGTCACGTTCGATGCCGGGTTGCGCCCGGGCCACCATCACGCAGCGGTCGATCGGTCGCCGGACCGTGAGCCGCACCGAACCGACGGCGAGGTCGCCGGTCATCTCGTCCTCGCCCTCCTCGTCGACGATCAGGTTGATCCGGAAGCGGCGCCGGTCCCACTCACCGAGCGTGCCGATCGAGACCAGCGAGACGGTCGAGCGGCCGTCGTGGAACGTCCGACCCGCCGACTCCCACCGGACCCAGTCGGTCTCGTCGTCGACGTTCATCGGATTCTCGAACGTCGCCGGCCCGCCGCTGGCCGGCACCAGTTCGACCGACCGGCCGAGCGCTGCGCCGAGTGCATCGTCGTCGGCGAGCGGTTCGCCGTCCGGCCCGATGATCGACGGCCGGCCACCGTCGACGTGCCTGGCCGACAGGAACAGGAGTTGCGGCTCGCGGCGAGCGGTCAGGACGAGCCCGGTCTCGCGATCGAGGACGCCCCAGGCACGGTCGCCGACGATCCCGTCGTCGCCGATCTCGACCCGTGCGAGCCGTTCGCCCCCGAGCGACTTGACCGGATAGCGCCAGATCTCCGTGACATGCATGGCCCGACC
>JAGQSS010000293.1 GCA_020439405.1 Ilumatobacter sp.
GGTGGTGCCGTCGGCGGTGCCCTGGATATGGCTCCTCGTGTCGACGGAGACCTCTGCGCCGGCCAGCGCGATCGTCCGTTCACCGTTGCCGCGGTACACGTGGAGCACCCCGTCGTCGGCGACGAGTCGGAACTTCCTGACGCGGCCGAGGAACCGGTCGAAGGCGACGCCGATCACCAGGATGATCCCGGGCACGGTCGTCGCGGTGAGGATCACGCCGACCGTGTCGCCCCACTCGCTCACGCCACCGTAGGTCGCGATCGCGAGGGCCAACCCGACGTAGGCGATCCGGAAGACGATCCGGCGACGACCGGCCTTCGGGCTCACCGACGGCCGCCACTCGTACCGGTCGCTCGTGCCGCTCATGCCCCGATCATGATGTCGGGCCGGCCCGACCGGCATCGGGCATTTTCCCGAACGTCAGCGTTCGTGATCGCCCTGTCGGTACGGCGCGGTCAGCTCGTCGAGCCGGGCCTTCACGTCGTCCGCGAGCGGGGCCTCGGCGGCGGCGACCGAGGCGGCGAGCTGTTCGGGACGACTCGCGCCGATGATCGGTGCGGTGATGACCGGGTTGGCGAGGACCCATTGGATCGCGAGCGTCGTCATCGGCACCCCGGCGTCCTCGGCGACGGCTCGGATGTCCTCGACCGACGTGAACATCTGGTCCTGCCAGTACCGCTCGGAGTACATCGCGCCGGCACCGCCGAGCGTGAAACGGGTGCCTTCGGTCGGGGAACCGGCCTTGTGCTTGCCGGTCAGCAACCCACCGGCCAGCGGGTTGTACGGGATCACGGCCACGTCCTCCTCGGCACACAGGGGGAACAGCTCGCGCTCGTTCTCCCGGAACAGCAGGTTGTAGCGGGGCTGGACCGACTCGAACCGGCTGACCTTCAGCACCTCGCTGCGGCCGATCGACCGGGCGAGCTGGTAGGCCATCGTGTTCGAGCAGCCGACGTACCGCACCTTGCCCGACCGAACCAGATCGTCCATCGCCTGGAGCGTCTCGTCGATCGGCGTGCTGCGGTCGAAGAAGTGGATCTGGTACAGGTCGACGTAGTCGGTGCCCAGGCGCCGCAGCGATGCGTCGATCGCACGCATGATGTTCTTGCGGCTGTTCCCCTGGTCCCAGACGTTGGGGCCGGTCCGGAAGAAGCACTTCGTCGCGAGGACGATGTCGTCGCGACTGCCGTGGCGCTCGAGCCAGCGCCCGATCAGCTCCTCGGTGCGGCCGATCGTCTCGGTGGGGCCGCCGAGCGGGTAGGCATCGGCGGTGTCCCAGAACGAGATGCCGGCGTCGTAGGCGGCGTCCATGATGGCGAACGACGCCTCGTCGTCGCACTGGAAGCCGAACGTCATCGTGCCGAGGCAGAGCCGGGAGACGCGCAGGCCGGTGCGGCCGAATCGAACATGATCCATGCCGCACCGTACCGCGCGCCCTTCGTCCGGTCTCCTGCTACATCAGATCGGCGGCTTGCTCGATCAGCCACGCCAGCTCGTCGACGTCGTCGTCCCCGTACTCGGCGGCGAGACGCTCCGCTTCGGCGACGAGTGACGCCATCTCGATGTCGGTGGCGTACGGGTTGTCGCGCAGCACCTCGGCGAACACGGCCACGACGGTGGCGAGGCGGAAGTCGAGGTCGGCGTCCTCCCAGTCGGCCTCGACGTCGCGCAGGTCGATGTCCTCGTCGATCTCGATGACGTCGCCGTCGTCCGGGTCCTCCCACCGCAGGAACACCTCACCGATCTCGTCGCGGTCGTCCAGGTCGACCCCACGCTGCAGCTCGAGCTCGTAGATCGCCGTCACCTGATGTCCGGCGCCGAGTTCGCCCGCGTCGACCTCGTCGTTGCGGAAGTCACTGTCGCGAACACCCCGGTTCTCGAACCCGATCAGGCGGTAGGCCTCGACGATGTCGGGGTCGAACTCGACCTGGATCTTGGCGTCCTTGGCGACGGTGAGCAGGGTCGAGGTCAACTCGTCCTCGAACAGCCGCTCGGCCTCGTCGTCGGTGTCGACGTAGGCGTAGAAGCCGTCGCCCTGATCGGCCAGCTGCTCCATCGTCACGTCGTTGAAGTTGCCCATGCCGAAGCCGACGGTCACGAGGTTGATGCCACGGTCCGCGTCGTCACGAATCATGCGGGCGAGGTCGTCGGGGTCGGTGACGCCGACGTTCGCGACGCCGTCCGAGGCGAGGACGACCCGGTTGATGCCGCCGTCGCGGAATGCCTCGCTCGCCAGGGCGTATCCCGTCCGCAGGCCGGCCTCGAGGTTGGTCGAACCGCCCGGACCGAGGTGGTCGATGGCGTCGAGGATGACGTCGCGTTCGGCGACCGGCGTCGGGTACAGCACGACGCCGGCGGCGTCGGAGTACGTGACGATCGCGACGGTGTCGTCGTCGTCCAGTTCGTCGACGAGGATCTCGAGCGACTCCTTGACCAGGCCCAGCCGATCGTCACGATCCATCGACCCCGACGTGTCGACGACGAACGTCAGCGCGGCCGGGCCGCGCTCGTCGTCGTCGACGATCTCGCCCTGCACCCCGATCCGGACCAGCACGTTGTCCTCGTCGAACGGCGACGGGCCACCGTCGACGCTGATCTCGAGGCCGTCTCGCGGCTCGTCGTAGTCGTACGAGAACGCGTTGACGTACTCCTCCGGACGAACGGATTCGATCGGCGGGAGAACGCCCTCGTCGAGCCATCGCCGCATCACGGTGTACGAGCCGGTGTCGACGTCGAGTGCAAAGGTCGAGAGCGGGTCGTCGCTCGTCTCGACGAAGTCGCGGTAGCCGTAGTCCTCGAAGGTGTTGCCGTCGAGTCGATCGCTCGGCACGTCGGGCTCGGCTCCGAACAACCCGCCCTCGGCGTCGGTCGTCGCCTCCGACTCGGCAGCCATGCCGACCTCGGCGTCCATGTCGTCGCCGCCCGATACCGGTGCGTCGGCGGGTTCCTCGGCCGAACGACTCCCACCGTCGTCCGCCGGTTCGTGCGCCGGTTCCTCCGCCGGCTCCCGGTTCGGTTCGTCGGGAGCGAAGACGTCCTCCGCGTCCTCGACCTCCTCGGCGTTCCGGTCGTCCTCGACGGCCGGTTCGGCCTCCGATGACGAATCGTCGGCGTCCCCACTGCATGCAGTGAGCACCACCCCCACGGCGACCAGGGCCGCCACTGTTCGGTTCACGTTGCTGCGCTTCATGGTGGGTTCGACGGTCGGTTCCGGTGGCGGGGTTCCCGACTCGACGTGACGAACCGGTGACGAACCGGTGACGCAGCGTGTGACCCGGCGGGACGCGACGGAGTGTTCACCACGACCTCCCCGGCCGTTCACCGATCGGCGACCGGGCGTCCACCCGAGCGATCTAACTTCGCCGCCCATCCACCCAGATACCCAGGCGAATGGAGCTCCCCGTGACCGTTGACGACGGCATCAGCAACCCCTCGACCAACCGTCCCTTCGAGGACGTGTTGGCGACCAATCTCAGCCGACGCAAGGCGCTGATCGGCGGCGCCGCGACCGCGGCGGTCGCCTTCTTCGGTGCCTCGGCGACGGTCGAGGCCGGCGGCAGGGGTAGCGGACGCGGGCGTGGTCACGGCCACGGTCACGGCCGGTCCCACGGCACGTTCCTCAACTCCCTCATCGGCTTCGCGCCCTGCCCGAACCCCGGCGGACCGAACCCGACGATCTCCGCCGACTACGACTACGCCGTCATCATCCCGTGGGGCTCACCGCTCCAGCCGGGCGGGCCCGACATCGCCGGCGGCCGCCCGACCTCGGAGGCCGAGGCGCTGCAGCAGATCGGCATGGGACACGACGGGATGCACTTCTTCGAGAAGCCCGGCAAGTCGAACCGCGGCGTGCTGTGCATCAACCACGAATACGGCGACAACACGACCGTGCTCGGCAAGTCGTTCCCCGAGAGCCTCGAGGACGTCCGCATCTCGCAGGCGATCCACGGCGTCGCGGTGGTCGAGCTGCAACAACAGGGTCGCCGCTGGGACCGCGTGCGCAGCAACCTCAACCGCCGCATCACGCCGAACACGCCGGTCGTGTTCGACGGTCCCGTCGCCGGGCACGCCCTGCTCGACAACCCGGCGGGCAACGCACCCGCCGGCACCGTGAACAACTGCGCGAACGGCTGGACGCCGTGGGGTACCTACCTCACCTGCGAGGAGAACTTCAACGGTTACTTCGGTGCCAACGGCACGTTCGCCGCGAGCGAGTACCAGGCGCGGTACGGCCTCTCGGCGGGTGGCTTCGGCTACGGCTGGCACGTGTTCGACCCGCGCTTCGACCTGACGAACGCCGACTACGCCAACGAGGCCAACCGTTTCGGCTGGATCGTCGAGATCGATCCGTGGAACCCGGATGCCCCGCCGGTCAAGCACACCGCGCTCGGCCGCGTGAAGCACGAGGGCATTGCGGTCACCACCGGTCGTGGTGGTCGACTCGTCGGCTACATGGGCGACGACGAACGGTTCGACTACATCTACAAGTTCGTCTCGTCGGGCAACTGGAAGTCGATGCGTGCCCGGGGCAAGAGCCCGCTCTCCGAGGGCACGCTCTACGTCGCCCGCTTCGACGGCGACGGCACCGGTCAGTGGCTCGAGCTGACGATCGACAACCCGATCCTGTCGGCGGCGTTCGCCG
>JAGQSS010000294.1 GCA_020439405.1 Ilumatobacter sp.
GGGTTCTTGCCCAACTCGATCGCGATATACGCGTAGTCGAGGTTCGACAAACCCTCACCGGTCTCGGCATCGGGCAAGAAGAAGTTCCACAACCCCTGCTCTTTCGCCTTCGCCTTGATCGACTCCAACAACTCGAGCTGGCCCTCGCCATAACCCCAGTGCTCGGCCCGACCCTCACCCAGCTTGAAGTACTCCTCGGTCTTCGGCTCGACCTCCTCGGCGATGAACTTCTTCACCGCCTCGTACAACGGCTTGGCCTTGTCGGACATCCGGAGGTCGAACATGTCGACCGTCGATGGCAACGCTGTCATGCGGGCTCCTCGGGGTACAGGTGGTTGAGAACGGGCGTCATCGGGAACTTAGCCACGCCGTCTGCGCCGACTCCCATCGGGGCACGACGCGCACTCGGGCACCGGACCCCCGGTCAGAGCGAGATGCCGGGCTGGAGGGCGCCGACGACGAACTCGAACAGGACGTCTTCGAAGCCGTCCTCGTCGTAGTTGAACGTGTACTCGGCGCCCCAGGTGTAGACGTGCACGGTGATCTGATCGCCGCTGATGTCGATCGGTCGGAGCAACCGGATCCAGTGGTCGGGGATGTTGATCGCGCCGCTGCGGTTCTGGAGCTTGTCGTGGTCGACGAGCATCGCCACGACTACACCGTCGCCATGGGCCCGCATGAGGTTGCTCACCGTCTCGGCGTTCGACACCTCGCCCCACAGGTACGACGTGTAGTGCTCGGTCTCGACGCAGCCGAGGATCTCCTCCATCCACTCGGCCATCTCGCCCGGCATCGTGATGCCCGAGAACAGGTCGCTCGCGTTGCCGTCGAAGTCGACGATCGCGTTCTCCGTGTCGCGCATGCACGACAGCAGCATCCAGTCGACCTGATCCATCGGCCCCGCTCCGTCGACGCGACCGGCGGGCACGTTGGCGAGGAGGTCGTCGTTGGCCGTGTCGCCGTCGATCGTCGCCGTCTCGAACACCTGGCGGACGAATGCCGCGTACGCCGCCGGGGCCAGGTCGGCCTGCATGTGGGCGATCGTCGCCGGGCCGCACACGCTGAGCGTCTCCTGCGAGATCAGGTTCGGGTCGAACACCCGCCGGGCCGTCTCGGCGCGCACGGCGTTCCACTGGACGTGTTGCCACGGCCCGGTGGTGTCGACGTCGAGGATCTCGAACGCCTGACGCTGCTGTGCGGTGCCCGGTGAGTTGAGCAGCCAGATCGCCTGGAGATCGGCGTGGTGGAAGTCGTCGAGCGGTGGGTGACCCGGCGGTTCGGTGCCCGGCGGTTCGGTGCCGGGCGGCTCGATCTGGGGCGGTTCGGTGCCTGGTGGTTCGGTCCCCGGCGGGGCGACGCCGGGCGGCGTCGTCGGTGGCGACTCGGCGAGGATCGACGCATCGAGTGCCCCGATCGTGTTCGTGCCGATGATGCCGTCCCGGCCGAGACCGGCGTCGCGCTGGTAGGCGATCACGGCCGTGTGGG
This sequence comes from Ilumatobacter sp., assembly GCA_020439405.1. Lineage (GTDB taxonomy): Bacteria > Actinomycetota > Acidimicrobiia > Acidimicrobiales > Ilumatobacteraceae > Ilumatobacter. Next base: position 1,486 of record JAGQSS010000294.1, read on the forward strand.
TCTCGCCGCCGAAGCTCCCGTCGGCGCCGTACTCGGGGAGCGGGTACCCGAGATCGATCAGCGCCTGTTGCAGGGTGGCGACCGATCCTCCCTCGCTCCCCCACCGGAACAGGCGTTGCCCCTGGCGACATGCCTGCAGGTCGGGGTCGCCCGCGAACCGGGCCGACACGAGCGGCGACACCGGGGTGCCGGCCGGTCCGGCACCTTGTTTCGCCGGGGGCGCCGCTGCCTTCTTGGCGGCCTCCTTGCCCGGCGGGACATCGGCCTGCGGGGCGGCCCCCTGCTTGGCCGCCGGCTGCGCCGCCTCCTTGGTGGCCGACGGCGCGGCGAACGGCGACATCGCGCCGGTCTTCGGGGGCGAGGTGCCCGGCCCGGTCGTGCCATCGAGCAGCCGTTGGACGGCCTGGTTGCCGACGGTCTGCTGCAACTCGGTGATCGGGTGGTCGGCGCGCGGCTCGGCAGCGGCGATCGTCGGTCGACGCCGACCCGTTGTGCGCTGATGCTCGTGCATCTCGACCTCGTCGACCAGCGTCGCGCCGGCGGCGCGGTCACTCGGGCGGTCGGCCTGCCCGATCGGGCAGCGTGTTCAGCGGCGACGGTGCCCGCGCCGGTCGGCGCGTTTCTCGAAGCGTTCCTGCTCCTCCTCGAGCGCGTGCTCCTCCGCCACGAGGCGTTCGAGGCTGGCGAGCCGTTCGGGCGCGAGGTCGCCGGCGTCGATCGCGGCTCGGACCGCACAACCGGGTTCGCGGTCGTGCTTGCAGTCACGGAACCGGCAGTGGTCCATCAGATCGAACACGTCGGCGAACGCCCGCTCGATCCCGTCGCCCGACAGCCACAGGCTGACGGCACGCACGCCGGGCGTGTCGATCAGCCAGCCCTCTCCAGGTAGCCGGAGCAGCTGCGCCGCGACCGTCGTGTGGCGACCGCGTTGGTCGCCTTCGCGTACCTCCCCGGTGTCCATCGCCTCACGGGCGAGGAGGGCGTTCACCAGGGTCGACTTACCGACACCGGACGCACCCAGGAACGCGAGCGTCCGGTTCCCCGACGCGTAGGCACGGATCGGATCGATGCCGAGCGACTCGAGCCCGCTCGCCACCAGCACGGGCGCGCCGAGTGCGACGTCGGCGAGTTCGCGTCGTGTCGGCTCGGGGTCGGCGACCAGATCGACCTTGGTCAGGACGACGACGGGCTCGGCGCCGGAGTCGTAGGCGAGCACCAGCTCGCGTTCGAGGCGTCGTTGGTTCGGCGGCGCACCGAGGGCGTGCACGAGGAAGACGACGTCGATGTTGGCAGCGAGGACGTCGGCTTCGAACCGGTCGCCGTCGTGCGACGCGCGGCGCGTGAACGCGGATGTGCGATCGACGATGTGGTCGACGCGCTCGGTGTCTGGCGAGGGCACCACCCAGTCGCCGACGGCGACGTCGACGAACAGGTTGCGGATACGGATCGGCGCGTCGTCGGCGGCGTGGCGCATCACGGTGCTCCAGCCCCGGTCGATCCGCGAGACGCGTCCGGGCGACCCCGGCGAGCCGATGGCGCGCCACGACGCGTCGAGGGCGTCGTTCCAGCCGAGCTCGCGGTCGGGTTCCACGGCTCCGACGGTACCCAACCGGCGGGGCCGACGGTCGTGCGTAGAACACCGTTCTCGCGAACGCAGGGTGTCGTTCGGCCCTGGTTCGGGGCACACTCGCAGTCGGACCATCTTGACAAACGGGTTCAGATCCCCTACGCAAAGGCAGCTATGGCGAAGCCACTCGTCGTCGTCGAATCCCCGGCGAAGGCCAAGACGATCTCGAAATTCCTCGGCGACCAGTTCGACGTGCGCGCCTCCGTGGGCCACGTCGCCGACCTGCCGAGCAAGGGTCTGAACATCGACGTCGACAACGGGTTCAAGCCGACGTACGAGCTGACCGACCGTGGCAAGCAGGTCGTGAAAGACCTGCGTGCGGCACTCAAGGACGCGTCCGAGCTCTATCTCGCGACCGACGAAGACCGCGAGGGCGAGGCCATCTCGTGGCACCTCGTCGAGTACCTGAAGCCGAAGGTGCCCGTGAAGCGGATGGTGTTCCACGAGATCACCAAGTCGGCGATCGACCAGGCGATCGCGAACCCCCGCGGCATCGACTACGGCCTCGTCGACGCCGCCGAGACCCGCCGTCTCCTCGACCGTCTGTACGGCTACGAAGTCTCACCGGTGCTGTGGCGCCGCGTGAACCGTGGCCTGTCGGCCGGCCGGGTGCAGAGCCCGGCCATCCGGCTGATCGTCGAGCGCGAGCGGGAGCGGATCGCCTTCGTCTCCGCCGACTACTGGGACATCGACATGCTGAGCGCCACGGCGCCGGCGTTCGAGTCGAAGCTGGTCGCCGTCGACGGCACGAAGGTCGCCACCGGCAAGGACTTCGACGACCGCGGTCAGGTCAGCGCCAAGGCCGTCGCCCTCGACGAGGCCCGTGCTCGGGCGTTGTCCGACGGACTCGAGGGGCAGACGTTCACCGTCCGCTCCGTCGAGGAGAAGCCGTATCGGTCGTCGCCGCGTGCACCGTTCATGACGTCGACGCTCCAGCAGGAGGGTGGCCGCAAGCTGCGCCTGTCGTCGTCGCAGGTGATGCGTGTCGCCCAGGGTCTGTACGAGCGTGGCTTCATCACGTACATGCGTACCGACTCGGTGACGCTCTCCGACGAGGCGATGAAGGCCACTCGGGCGGCGATCGAGTCGGAGTACGGCACGAACCACCTGTCGCCGCAGCCGAAGCAGTACACCTCGAAGTCGAAGAACGCCCAGGAGGCGCACGAGGCGATCCGACCGACGACGCCGTACCGCTCGCCGAAGCAGGTGGAGGGCGAACTGAACAGCCAGGAACTGGCGCTGTACCGACTGATCTGGCAGCGCACCCTCGCCTCGCAGATGGCCGACGCCACCGGCGTCACCGTCAGCGTGCGGATCGGCGCCGTGTCGCAGCACGAGAACACCGACTGCGAGTTCTCGGCCGCCGGCACGACGATCACGTTCCCCGGCTACCGCGCCGTGTACGTCGCCGCCGACGACGACGGCGACGGCACCAAGGAGGCGCTGCTCCCGCCGCTCGCCCAAGGCGACACCGTCCCGGTCGACACCCTGAC
>JAGQSS010000295.1 GCA_020439405.1 Ilumatobacter sp.
CTACGACCGGCTGCTGCACCGCACCACCATCGGCGCCGCCTGAACCGTCCGCATGGGCGGGGGAGGAGTGCGACTCGGGTGCCCGAGGCGTCCGCCGACACCTGGGCACCCGAGCGCACCCATGATCGTCGTCCCAGGTTCCCGGGAGTGACGACGATCGGCTGGTCACATCATCGAGGTGATGCGTGAACCGAGCGTGAACCGCTCATTCCAGGTACCCGGCGACGTCGAGCAGGAAGTGCGTCGCAGCGTGCGTCCGCAGGCACAATGTGCCGGTCGGCGACAGCTTCACGACGGCGTTGTTCGCCAGGACCTGGCCCGGCAGGTAGTTGATGTTGCTCGCGTTCGGGACATCACCGCATGGGTAGATCGTGGCGTGACCCGGCGCCGACGGCGCGATGACCGCGAGGTTGACGATCGCCGCCGATCACGGTCACGTTGCCGGCACCGTCGAACCGGACGAGTTCCTCACCGGTCGACGCGGAGACGCCGGTGACGTAGCCGACCGAACCGGCGCTGACCAGGTGCCGATCGTTCACATCGAACAGCGAGCCGAGCCAGTCGGTGCCGCTCTCGGTCCCGTCGCTCGTCCACAGTCGAGTGGCGCCGCCCACCTCGGCGACGAAGAAGAACGTGTCGTCGACGACCGCCGTGGCGAGGATGTCGGTGTCGTCCCAGCCCTCGCTCAGGTCGTGCACCATCGAGGTCTCGTCGTCGGCGATCGAGTAGGCCCAGAGCTCTCGCCCGAACGCCACGCTGCCCCGTGCCTCGAAGAACACGTGGGTCGACGTCGCCGTCAGGTGGTCGATCTCGGCGTCGACCGGGACGTCGTCGATGTCCGCCAAGAGCTCGACGACCGGAGTCTCGTGGTCGGCCCGGACGGCGTCGCCGCCGGCGAACGGGACGAGACACGTCGCCGCGACGACGGCGGTGCCGAGCAGGGTGGTGGTGGATCCGCGCATGTCACCAGCGTGCGGGACGCGTGTCGCCCGACACACCCGGCCAGCGGTATCACCGACGTAAGGACAGCCGTACCTCGCCGGTGCGGGTAGCGGGCGGGACCGCCGCGACCGCCACTGGTACCGTCACCGTCGTGTCCCCCATCCGTCTCGTCGTCGCCGAGGACAACCTGCTGGTCCGCGAGGGGCTGGTGAGTCTCCTCTCGACGGTGCCCGACTTCGAGGTCGTCGCCACCTGCGCGTCGTTGCCCGAGTTGTTCGAGACGATCGAACGTCACACCCCGGACGTGCTCCTCACCGACATCCGCATGCCGCCGGACCACCACGACGAAGGGATTCGGGCGGCCGACCGGTTGCGGTCGACGCATCCCGACGTCGGTGTGGTCGTGCTCTCGCAGTTCGTCGAGCCCTCCTACGCACTCGCCTTGCTCGACGCGGGGACGAAGGGGCGGGGCTACGTGGTGAAGGACCGGATCGACGACCTCGATCGTCTCGCGGACGCCGTCCGGACCGTGCACACCGGCGGCTCGTCGATCGACGACATGGTGGTCGATGCGCTCGTGCGATCCCGGACCCGCATGGTCGATTCGCCGTTGGAGGTGCTGACCGACCGCGAGCGCGACGTCCTCGGCGAGATGGCCACCGGGGCGACCAACAATGTGATCGCCGAGCGGCTCGGTGTCAGCGCCCACGCGATCGAGAAGCACTCGAACATGATCTTCACCAAGCTCGGCCTCGCCGAAGACCCCGAGGTGAACCGGCGCGTCAAGGCGGTCCTCGTGTTCCTGGCCGGGACCCCGACCGAAGCGATCGGATGACCGCAGCGGGCGCTTCGATGTCGACGGGTCCCGACGTCGGTCGGCTCCGGAACATCATCGTCGCCGACGCCGTGCTCGCGTTCGCCGCCGGGGCGTTCACGGTGGTGATGTCGCTCACGGTCGTCCGCATCGGCTGGCTGTTCGCCATCGGGGCGTTCGTGGTGGGGATCTCCGTGATGATCGCTGCGGCGACGATCCCGCTCCGGCATCGCAATGTGCTCGCGGCCGTCCTGGTGTTCGCGATCGCCAACTGGATGGTGGCGATCGCTGCGGCGGCAGTGGCGACGTTCGCGTGGCCGCTGATGATGCTCACGGCCCTCCTGCCGAGCATCGTCGCCGCGTCGTTCGTGACCGCCGACCGCCTGTGGTGGTTCGTCGTCCCCTCGTTCTTCGTCTCGCTCGCCGTCGTCGCCGCCGGTGTCCTGCAGGACGTGACCGGGTTGTCCGACGAGGTTCCGGAGTGGTTGCAGACCGGCATCCTGATCGTCACGACGCCGGGTTTCGGTGCGGTGCTCGTGTTCGTCGCCCTCCAGCACCACTTCAGTCTCACCCGAGCGCTCGACGAGGAACGCGCGGTGCGACAGGACCTCGCTGCGCAGACCGACGAGCTGATCCGGTCGAGGCAGCGCGTGGTGGCGGCGACCGACCGCGAGCGTCGTCGGATCGAGCGAGACCTGCACGATGGAGCCCAGTCCCGTCTGGTCGGGGTCAACCTGCAGCTCGCCAAGGCCCGGGCGCTCGTCCGCAACGATCCGGACGCTGCCGACGAACAACTCGCCCTGGTCCGTCAGGAGGTGCACCGTGCGCACGGCGAACTCCGTGACCTCGCGCACGGCCTGTATCCCTCGGTGCTCACCCAGCACGGCCTCGCAGCGGCGATCGAGGCCGCCGCCGACCGGAGTCCGACGCCGGTGCGACTCGACCTGCGACCGATCGGTCGTCTTCCCGCCGATCGAGAGGCGGCAGTGTACTTCTGCCTGCTCGAGGCGTTGCACAACGCGAACAAGTACGCGCAGGCGTCGCGAGTCGAGATCCGTCTCCGGCACGACGACGGTGCGGTGGTCTTCGAGGTCGTGGACGACGGCATCGGCTTCGACGCCGACGCCGCCCGCGAGGCGGGAGGACAGGGACTCACGAACCTCGTCGACCGTCTCGGCGCCGTGTCGGGCTCGCTCGAGATCGAGGCGGCGCCGGGTGTCGGCACGACGATCCGCGGCGCCGTACCGCTGGGCTGATCGCGTCGGATGTTGGTCAGCTCGGTTCGGGGATCGCGACGATCTCGTCGCGTTCTTGCACGGCGACGCCGACCAGCACCAGCGAGATGCCGGCGAGGTCGAGCGCCGACGGCGTCTGGCCGAGCAGCAGCCACCCGATGAACACGGCCGTGACCGGCAGGGTCGCGAGCAGGATGCTGAACCGACGGATCGGGATGCGGCGCAGGACGTACTGGTCGATGCCGTAGCCGATCGCGTTCGAGAATACGCCCGTCGCGCAGCAGAGGAGGAGCAGCGTCGGCGAGAGCCACACGGGTCCACTCCACGGGGCGCCGGCCGGTGCGATCACGACGGCGCCGATCGCCAGGCCGACCCCGAGCCCGGCGACGCCGGGACGGACCTGGGCGACCCGCGACCCGAACACGATGTACGCCGCCCACATCGCCGACGAGATCAGGATGAACACGACGCCCAGCGTGTTGTCGTCGACCTCGACGCCGCCCAGCGTCACGACGCCGATCACCGCGAGGACGAGGGCGAACCCGTTGCGGAGCGATCGCGTCGTGGCGGCGGCGACGGCGATCGGGCCGAGGAACTCGATCGCGACGCTCTTGCCGAGGTCGATGCGTGCGATGCCGAGGTAGAAGAACAGGTTCATCGCCGCAGTGGCCGACCCGAACACCGCGGCCCCGATGAGGTCGCGCCGGGTCCATCCCCGATGGAAGCCGGGCGAGATGGCGAGCAGCGCGATCGCCGCGCCGATCACCCGGAACCAGGCGACGGTCTGTGGCTCGACCTGGTCGAACACCGAGACGGCGATCGCGGCGCCGATGTACTGCGAGAGCGCCGACAGGACGAACAGCGACTCCGGCGGTGCGGTCGAGAGGAGTCGGCTGGAGCGGGGCACCGGCAGATCATGGCCGGTCGCCGACCGCGATGTCATACCCGTTCGTCAGACGAGCCAGGCGCTGCGGTCGAGTTCGCGGCGCAGAGCCGGCCGATCGATCGCGAACGGTGCGAGTTCCGGGCCGGGGACCGACCCGGTCGCGAGGCGCGCCAACGACCGCCCGAACCAGCTCGCGAACTTGAACCCGTGCGCGGCGCCGAGCCCGACGCAGACGTTCGGGTGGTCGGGGAGCCGATCGAGCACGAAGTCGCGATCGGCCGTGAGCGTGTAGAGACACGTCGTGGTGCTCGGCGGCCCGAACCGGTCGCCGAGCATGCTCGCCATGAACTCGCCGAGGCGCGCCTCCATCGCCGGGTCGGGATCGAAGGTGCGGGTGTCGGGGTCGACCTCCGCACCGCCGCAATCCTCCGACCCCTTGGCCCGGTCGGCCACCTCGGCCGGACCGAACGTCGGGAACCCGTAGAAGCTCGGGTCGTCCATCCAGATCCACACCGGGAACCGGCCGATGCGCAGGTCGTCGAGATCGGCCGTGGGGAAGTACGACACCTGCTCGCGGGTGACCGCCATCGACACCCGATGCCCGAGCGGCTCGAGCAACCGGTTGGTCCACCCGTCGACGCAGAGCACGACCGAGCCGCATCGCACGAGTCCGCGGTCGGTCACCA
>JAGQSS010000296.1 GCA_020439405.1 Ilumatobacter sp.
GTCGATCGGATGTCGGGCGGTGTCGAACGGCGTGGTGGAGGTCGTGTTCGTGGTCGTCGGCTTCATGTCAGGCTCCTGCGGTGTCGGGGGCGTCGGATGCGGACGTGGACGGGTGGTCGGCGAGCGGGCCGATCGTGCGGTGGACGAGCGGAACCCCGGGACGGTACGCGAGATGATGATGGCTGGGCGCGTCGAGGACGACGACGTGACCGGCGGCACCCCGCGTCAACCGGCCGACGTCGTCACGGCGCAGCGCCGCCGCGCCGCCGAGAGTCGCCGCCGTGACCGCCTCGTCGACCGTCATCCCCATCTCACGCACGGCGAGCGCGATGCAGAACGAGATCGACGTCGTATAGCTCGAGCCGGGGTTGCAGTTGGACGCCAGTGCCACCGTGGCGCCGGCGTCGATCACGCGGCGAGCATCGGGGTATGGCTGGCGGGTGGAGAAGTCGGTGGCCGGGAGGAACGTCGCCACCGTGTCGCTGCCGGCGAGGGCACCGATGTCGGCATCGGTCAGATAGGTGCAGTGATCGACCGAGGCGCAGCCGTGCTCGACCGCGAGTTGCACCCCGGGGCCGTGGCCGAGCTGGTTGCCGTGGAGCCGCAACCCGAGCCCGGCGGCGCGCCCGGCGTCGAGCACGGCTCCGCACTGATCGGCGTCAAACGCGCCGGTCTCGCAGAACGCGTCGACCCACTTCGACGTCGGACGGGCGGCGACGAGCATCTCGTTGCAGACCAGATGGATGTAGTCGTCGGCGCGGCCCTCGTATTCGGCGGGGAGCAGGTGGGCGCCGAGGAACGTCGACTCGCTGGTGTGGGCGTGGGCGATCTCGACCGAACGGGCCTCGTCGGCGACGTTGAGGCCGTACCCCGACTTGATCTCGATCGTGGTCGTGCCGGCCCGGTGCGCCTCGGCGAGCCGGCGTCGCACCAGCCGGTCGAGATCGGCGGTCGAGGCGGCACGGGTGGCGTCGGTGGTCACCCGGATGCCGCCACCGTCGTAGGGTTGCCCGGCCATTCGGGCGGTGAACTCGGCGGCGCGGTCGCCGGCGAACACGAGGTGGGTGTGGGAGTCGACGAAGCCGGGGAGCGCGCAGCGGCCCTCGGCGTCGATCCACTCGTCGACCTGGGTGTCGGCGGTACCGGCGGCGCCGACGTGCTCGACGCGACCGTCGACGATCACGACGCTGGCGTCGTCGACGATGCCGAGCGGGCCGCGCCCGATCGTCGGGTCGTTCGTGATCAACGATCCGATGTTGTCAATCACGAGTGACCACCCGGTGGTGTCGTTCGTGGTGATGGTGTCAGCCATCGGACATCAGCTCCTCGATCGTGGCTGCGAGTTCGGTCTCGACGTCGATCGTGGCATGGCGCGCCCCGGCGACGACGTGGCGTCCGTCGACGAACACGTCGGTGACGTCGACGGCCGACGCCGCGAACACGACCGCCTCGACCGCGGCGTCGGCGGTGACGCCGGCGGTGCGGACCGAGTCGAGCCGGACGGTCACCAGGTCGGCACGGCGGCCGACGGCGATCGACCCGGCGTCGCTCCAGCCGAGTGTCCGGTGCCCCTCGGCCGTCGCCATCACCAGCAGGTCGGGTGCGGCGTGGATGCCGCGTTCGCGCGACCGGAGCCGTTCGTCGAGTTCGAGCGCCCGTGCCTCTTCGAACAGGTCGATGACGGCATGCGAGTCGGAGCCGACCGCCATCGCCACGCCGGCGTCGGCGAACTCGCGGGTGGGGCCGATGCCGTCGCCGAGATCGCGTTCGGTGGTCGGGCACATCACGACGCTCGACCCCGACGACGCGAGCAGGGCGACGTCGTCGTCGGTCAGGTGGGTGGCGTGGACGGCGGCGAACCGTTCGGACAGGAGCCCGGCGTCGGCGAGCACCGCCATCGGCGTCCGGCCGTGGCGGGCGCGGCACGCCTCGTTCTCGGCGACCTGTTCGGACACGTGAGCGTGCAGCGGTGCGCTTCTCGCGGCCGCCCACTCACCGATCTGGCGCATCGCATCGGGGTCGACGGCGCGCACCGAGTGGACGGCGGCGCCGATCCGTCGGGAGTCGCCGCCGGACGGTTCGTCGGCGGTCAGTTCGTCGGCGAGCCGGTCGACCCGGCGGCGCCAGGCGTCGACGTCGCCGTCGTCGAACCGGCGCTGGACACCGGCGGCCGGGCGGTGGCCGTCGGCGTCGAGCCCGCCGTGCAGGTAGGCCGTGTCGAGCAGGGTGATGCGGATGCCGGCGTCGGCGGCGGCATCGAGCAGGGCCCGTCCCATCGCGTTCGGGTCGTCGTAGGGGGTGCCGTCGGGGCGGTGGTGGAGGTAGTGGAACTCGCCGACACACGTGACACCGGCCATCGCCATCTCGGCGTACACGGCGCGTGCCAGGCGACGATACGTGTCGGGTTCGAGCCGGTCGGCGGCGCGGTACATCAGGTCACGCCACGTCCAGAACGTGCCGCGTTCGGCCTGGGTGCGCGAACGCAGCGCCCGGTGGAACGCGTGGCTGTGGGCGTTGGCGAGCCCGGGCACGGTCAACCCGGCGAGCCGCACGGTGTCGGTCGGCGAGTCGTCGGGTTCGGTGGCGACGTCGATCGACCCGATGCGACCGTGGTCGATGCCGAGCGTCACCCCGGGCTGCACCCGATCGTCGATCAGTGCGAGTTCGCACCACACCGACGTCGTCGCCGGTGCGTTCACGATCCGACGCGTTCGACGAAGTCGGTGATCCGCTCGACGAACGCGTCGCGGTGGAAGCGTTCGAACTCGTCCCAGGTGGCGAGCGTCGCCGGGTCGGTGACCCGGTCGATGAACAGCACACCGTCGAGATGGTCGCACTCGTGCTGCCACGTGCCCGCGGTCAGCCCGCGCTTGATCTCGTCGTGGGCCACACCGTCGCGGTCGTGATAGTGGACCCGGATGTTGACGTGGCGTTCGACGTCACCACGCATCGGCACCGACAGGCACCCCTCGTTGATCACGACGGTCTCGTCGTCGATCGGTTCGATCACCGGGTTGATCGCGACCGTCAGCGGGATCCGCGGCTTGTACGGGTAGCGCGGGTTCTCACCGACCTCCATCACCGCAATCCGCAACCGTTCGTCGATCTGGGTGGCGGCGAGTCCGGCGCCGTTGGCGTACCGCATCGTGTCGATCAGGTCGTCGATGAGCTGTTGCACCTCGGGCGAGCCGATGCGGTCGACGGGCACGTCGTCAGCGACGACGCGCAGGGTCGGATGCCCGATCGAGAGGATCGGTCGGACCGTCATCGGGCACCGACCAAACCGTCGGAGCGCGTCCACAGCACGGGGAACAGGGGGTGATCCATCGGGACGCCGGCATCCAGCTCGCTTTCGAGGCCGTCGAACGGCGGCGACGTCACCCACCGCCGGGGTGCGTGGACCATGTCGTCGCCGAGGAAACGCACCGACAGCACGCGCCGCCGGTTGGTGCGCGACACGCCACCGGCGCCGTGCACCGTGAGCATGTTGAAGAACACGGCGTCGCCGGGTTCGAGTTCCCAGCCGAGCACCCGCCACCGGCCCGGGTCGTTCGCGTTGTCGGCTGCGAAGTCGGGCATCTCGGCGAGGCTGCCTTCGGGGAACCACGCCGCCTGATCGTCGAGGAAGGTGCGCGGCATGTACCACGAACCGCGATGGGTGCCGGCGATGAACTCGAGGGTCGACGCCCGCTCGACCGGGTCGACCGGGAACCACATGCTGGCGTTCTGGACGCCGTCGACGTTGTAGTACGGCTGGTCTTGGTGCCACGGGGTGCGCTGCTTGGTGCCGGGCTCCTTCACCAGGACGTGGTCGTGGTAGAGCCGGATCGTGTCGGATCCGGTGAGTTCGGCGGCGATCTCGGCGGCGGGCGATTCGGTGATGAAGCGCTCCATCGACGCCAGGCGCGACCAGTTGCAGAAGTCTTCGATGAACGCCCCGTCGCCTTCGTCGCTGGCTCGTTTGGCGCGCGGTGACAGATCGGCCAGGTTGGCGTCGATCGCCTCACGGGCCCATTCGACCTGTTCGGGGGTGAATGCCTGGCGGACGCACACGGCGCCGTCGGCGGCGTAATCGCCCTCGACGGTCCAGCGGGTCATGCCGGATCCTCCTGATCGGTGCGGATGGGGATCGTGACGCCGCGTTCGTCGGCGACCTCGACGGCCCGGTCGTAGCCGGCGTCGGCGTGGCGGATGACGCCCATCGCCGGGTCGTTGGTGAGCACCCGTTCGAGCTTCTGGTTCGCGAGGTCGGAGCCGTCGGCGACGCTGACCTGCCCGGCGTGGATGGACCGGCCGATGCCGACCCCGCCGCCGTGGTGGATGCTGACCCACGTGGCGCCCGAGCTGGCGTTGACCAGCCCGTTCAGCAGGGGCCAGTCGGCGATCGCATCGGAGCCGTCGATCATGCCCTCGGTCTCGCGGTACGGCGACGCGACCGATCCGGAGTCGAGATGGTCGCGTCCGATGACGATCGGCGCTTTCAGTTCGCCCGAGCGCACCATCTCGTTGAACCGCATCCCGAGCCGGTGCCGTTCGCCGTACCCG
>JAGQSS010000297.1 GCA_020439405.1 Ilumatobacter sp.
CAGGTCGGTGATGTCGAACGTGGTGTACGAGAGCCCGAAGCCGAACGGGAAGCTGACTCGCTGGTCGAGGTGGTCGTGGGCGCGGTACCCGATGAACACACCTTCGCCGTAGCGGACCACGCCGGGATCGCCGGGGAAGTTGAGGGTCGACGGCACGTCGGCCAACCGAACGGGCATCGTCTCTGCGAGCCGGCCACCGGGCGATGCCGCGCCGGTGAGGAGGTCGGCGATCGCGCCGCCGGCGGCCTGACCGCCCAGCCAGCACTCGAGGATCGCCGGCACCGCGTCGCACCAGGGCTCCATCACGACGGTCGCGCCGTTGACCAACACCACGACGACGCGCTCGTTCACCTGGAGGACCGCGTCGAGGAGCGCGAGCTGGTTGGGCGGCAGGTCCATGTGGGCGCGGTCGAACCCCTCCGACTCGTACGAGTCGGGGAGTCCCATGAACAGCACCACGGTGTCGGTCGATGCCGCGACCCGCACGGCCTCGTCGGCCAACGCGGTGTCGTCGACGTCGGTGTCGACGCCGTAGCCGGGCGCGAACCGGACACGGTCGCTGCTGACGAGCCGGGCCAGTTCGTCGTGGGCGACGTCGACGCGGGTCGTGGTCACCTGAGAGCTCCCGGAACCCTGGAACCGGGGTGTCCGGGCGAACTCGCCGATGACGCCGATCGAGCCGTCGCCGAGCGGGAGCAGGTCGCCGTCGTTCTTCAACAGGACCGCCGACTCGACCGCTGCGTGGCGTGCGAGCTCGTGGTGGGCGTCGACGTCGACCGACTCGTCGAGATCGAGGACGTGACGCCCCTTCGCGACCATCTCGAGCATGCGGCGCACGCTCGTGTCGAGGACCGCTTCGTCGAGCCGACCGCCCTCGACGGCGGCGACGACTGCCGCCGGGCTGCGTTCGAGGTCGGGTGGCATCTCCCAGTCGAGGCCGGCCTGCACCGCGGCGACCCGGTCGTGGACGGCACCCCAGTCGCTGACGACGACGCCCTCGAAACCCCACTCGTCACGGAGGACGTCGGTGAGCAGCCAGTGGTTCTGTGAGGCGTGGGTGCCGTTGAGCCGGTTGTAGGCGCACATGACGGTCCACGGCTGAGCACCGGTGACGATCCGCTCGAACGCCGGGAGGTAGATCTCGCGCAGGGTCCGCTCGTCGATCTCGGCGCTGACGCGGAGGCGATCGTGCTCCTGGTTGTTCGCGGCGTAGTGCTTCACCGACGTGCCGACGTCGCGCGATTGGATCCCTTCGACGAGGGCAAGGCCGAGCTCACCGGCGAGGTACGGGTCTTCGGAGACGTACTCGAAGTTGCGGCCGCACAGGGGCGACCGCTTCATGTTGACGCCGGGACCGAGGACGACCGACACGCCGTACTGGCGGGCCTCGTCGGCGATCGCGACACCGACGTCGTGGATCAGCGACCGGTCCCAGCTCGAGGCGATGGCGGACGCGGTCGGGAAGCACGTCGCGGGCGCGGCGCCCAACAGGTCGCCGTCGCCGACGTCGCCGACCTGCGCACGCATGCCGTGCGGTCCGTCGGAGCACATGATCGACGGGATGCCGAGCCGGTCGACCGCGACGGTGTGCCAGATGTCGGCGCCGCTGATCAGCGCCGCCTTCTCCTCGAGGGTCAGTTCCGACAGCAGCGCATCGACGTCCATGCGGGCGACACTACGTCCGGGGCCGGGCCGACCGCCACGGGTCCGCCGACCTCGTCGCTCCGCTGGGAGTCGGCGGGCGAGGTTGTGTTTCAATCGCACGCATGAGCGATTCGGGGGAACGTTCCGAGTTCGACGTCGTGGTGGTGGGAGCCGGCATGGCCGGTCTGTACCTGCTCAAGCGGCTGCGCGACATGGGCATGTCGGCGGTGGCACTCGAGGCCGCCGACGACGTCGGAGGGACCTGGTATTGGAACCGGTACCCGGGTGCCCGCTGCGACGTGCAGAGTCTCGACTACTCCTACAGCTGGGATCCGGAGTTGGAAGAGGAGTGGGAGTGGTCCGAGAAGTACGCGACCCAGCCCGAAATCCTCCGGTACCTGCAACACGTGGCCGACAAGCACGATCTGCGACGTGACATCCGGTTCGAGACGCGGGTCGATGCCGCGACGTGGGACGACGGTGCCGGACGCTGGCGCATCTCGACCGAGGCCGGCGACGAACTCGTCGCACAGCACTACGTGATGGCGACCGGCTGCCTGTCGGTGCCCAAGGACGCCGACATCCCCGGCGCCGACCGTTTCGAGGGGCCGACCTACTACACGGGTCGGTGGCCCCACGAGGGCGTCGACTTCACGGGCCGACGTGTCGCCGTGATCGGCACGGGCTCGTCGGCGATCCAGTCGATCCCGATCATCGCCGAGCAGGCGGCGCAGCTGACCGTCTTCCAACGCACCGCGAACTTCTCGGTGCCGGCCCACAACGGACCCACCGATCCCGAGAAGCGAGCCCAGTACGACGCCGACCCGAAGGCCTACCGGGAGGCGGCCCGTTGGTCGGCCGCCGGCGTGCCGATCGAACCGTCCGAAGTCAGCGCACTCGCGGTCAGCGACGAGGAGCGCGAGGCCGCGTACGAGGCAGGGTGGCAGGAAGGCGGACTGTTCGGCCTCGGCCGTCGGTTCAACGACATCCTCGTCAACCCCGCCGCCAACGAGACCGTGTCCGAGTTCGTTCGCAACAAGATCCGGTCGATCGTCGACGATCCCGAGACCGCCGAGGCGCTGTGCCCCACCACGTTCCCGCTGTCGACCAAGCGACTGTGCGTCGACACCGGCTACTACGCGACCTACAACCGCGACAACGTCCGGCTCGTCGACCTGCGCTCGACCCCGATCGAGACGATCACCGAGCAGGGGATCGACATCGCCGCGGCGGACGGCACCGAGCACCTCGAGTTCGACGACATCGTGTTCGCCGTCGGGTTCGACGCGATGACCGGACCGATCGTGTCGGTCGACATCGAGGGCCGCAACGGCGTCTCGCTGAAGCAGAAGTGGGCCGACGGGCCCCACACCTACCTCGGGCTGACCAGCGTCGGCTTCCCCAACCTGTTCATGATCACCGGGCCGGGCAGCCCGTCGGTGCTGTCGAACATGGTCGTGTCGATCGAACAGCACGTCGAGTGGGTGACCGAGACGCTCGAGCGGATGCGCAAGGACGGCTTCACCACGATCGAGCCGACGCCCACCGCTGAAGCCGGGTGGGGCCAGCATGTCAACGACTGCGCGAACATCACCCTCTTCCCGCAGGCGGCGTCGTGGTACATGGGCGCGAATGTGCCCGGCAAGCCGCGCGTGTTCCTGCCCTACGTCGGGGGGGTCGACAACTACCGCGACACGTGCGACCGCGTGATCGCCGAGGGCTTCCTCGGGTTCCGGCTGTCCGGACCCGACGGCGAACAGTGCAACGACGGAGTCGTCAACCGTCTGCAGCACGACGTCGCCACGATGCTCAAGCTGATGGCCGAACTCGGCCTGCCGCCGATCGAGACGCTCGGCGCGGTCGGGGCCCGCGAGTTCATGACCGCCACCAACGCCGTGCGCGCACCCGGTCCCGAGGTCGGCGAGATCGTCGACGGCACCTACCCGGGCGCCGACGGCGACCTGGCGTACCGGCTGTACCGTCCGTCGACCGACGGGCCGCATCCGGTCGTCGTCTACTACCACGGTGGCGGATGGACGATCGGCGACGCGGTCTCGGACGATCCGTTCTGTCGCGATTTGTGCGACCGCACCGGGGCACTGGTGGTGTCGGTCGACTACCGGCACGGTCCCGAAGCGCCGTTCCCGGCGGCCGCCGACGACGCGTGGGCGGCACTGCGATGGGTGGCCGAGCACGCCGGCGAACTCGGCGGCGACCCCGACCGGATCGCCGTCGCCGGGTGGAGTGCGGGCGGCAACCTGGCCGCGGTCGTGTCGCAGCTCGCCCGCGACCACGACGGACCGGCCCTCGCCGGCCAGCTGCTGATCTGCCCCGCCACCGACCTGTCGAAGCAGCATCCGTCGATCGACGAGAACGCCGAGGGGTACGTCCTGACGAAGTCGCTGATGGAGTGGTTCATCGAGCAGTACGCCCCCGACGGATCGTCGCCGCTCGCCTCGCCGCTCCTGGCCGATTCGCTCATTGGGCTCCCGCCGGCGGCGATCTTCACCGCCGAGTTCGACCCACTCCGAGACGAGGGCAACGCCTATGCGAAGGCACTCGAGAACGCGGGGGTGCCGGTCCGCCACGAGGAGTGCCGAGGCCAGACGCACACCGCGTTCCACGCCGTCGACATGCTGATCTCGCCGACGGCGCACCGTGCCGACATGGCGGCCGCGGTCCGCGACTTCTTCGACTGATGTAGCGGTCGGTCGGCCAGACTGTCGGCGTGTCGCTCGACCGGTTCCTGCACGACGTCGAGGCGCTGCGCGCCCGCACCGTGACGTCGCCGCGTACCCCCATGCGCCTGCGCTGGCGACGGGAGTGGGGCGGTGCCATCGACCGGCGCGACCTCGGGAACTCGACGATCACCGTGTGGCTCTACCCGGGC
>JAGQSS010000298.1 GCA_020439405.1 Ilumatobacter sp.
GTTCCAGGTGGACCCGGCGGCGTCGGCGACGTCGGTCGTGAACAGCGGGACGATCAAGAACGACGGCGGCTACATCCTGATCACGGCGGCGCAGGCGGACGACCTCGTCTCGAGCGTGGTGAATGTGAGCGGGACGGTGGACGCGTCGTCATCGACGGCGAATGGCGGCCTGGTCGAGGTGTACGGCAAGGACGTGACCATCGCGTCGACGGCCGAAGTGCGCGCCGACGGCGCCACCGGCGGCGGCAAGGTGCTGCTGGGCGGCGACAAGTACGGCGCCGGGACCAGCAACGCGTTTCTGGCAGACAGCTTGGTTCTCGAGAAGGGCTCCGTCCTGTCCGCGGCGGCCACCGTCGATGGCGACGGCGGCTTCGTCGAGACGTCGGCGGCGACCGGCAGCTTTGCGCCGTCGTCGGTCGAGATTTCGGGTGCGGGCACGGGCACGGGCGGCCTCTGGCTGATCGACCCGACCAACCTTGAGATCATCACCGGCGGCGTCGCCGTCATCCCGGGCTACACCGGGATTGACCCCGCCCCCCTCGTCACCGTTCTCCAAGGCGGCTCGGGCAACTCGGCGACCGTCTTCACAGCCAGTCCCGATCCCGATGTCGGCAACATTGTCGTCACGAGCGGATTCGGCAGCATTACCGATATTGGCTCCGGTGTCGGGCTCTTGACCCTGACCGCCGACAACGCCCTCACCATCGACTCGGCCATCAACACCGACGGGAGATTGACCCTCAATGCCGGCGCCGGCGGCATCAATATCGATGCGAATGTGACGGTCGACGGCAACTTCACGCTCAACTCCGGCGGAATCATCGACGCGTCCGGCTTCGCGGTCACGACCGGCAGCCTTTTGGATGTCAATGCCTCTGGCTTCGATGTGATCCTGAACGGTGCGGGCAACGACTTCGGCGGCCAGGTGGATGTGGCCGGCAACGCCATTTTCCTGGTCGACTCGAACGCCATCGTTCTCGGCAATATCGTGGCCGCGAACACGCTGAACGTGAATGCCGGCGGCACCATCACCCAGGCGGCCGCGACGACGATCGACGCCAACGGCGATCCGTCCGCGGTGTTCAACTCGAACGGCAACGCCATCACTCTCGACAATGCGGGCAACGACTTCTCCAATGAGGTCGACCTGATTGCGACCGGCTCCACCGCGACCATTCGCGATGACAATGCGTTGCAGTTGAGCGGTGTGCAGGCGCTGAACCTGACCGTCAATGCCGGCGGGGATGTCACCGACAGCGCCGCCGACACCATCGTGGTGAGCAACCTGACGCAGATCACCACCACCGGCGCGGTGACGCTGACGCAGGGCGGCGGCGGCCACAACTTCGGTACGTTTGCGGCGGCCGGCACCGATATTGCGGTGACGGACACCAACGGCATCATCTTCGGCGACATCGACGCGAGCGGCAGCCTGACGGTGATTGCCGGCGGTGCGGTGACGCAGCTCGCCGGGGGAATGGCCGGCGACCGGATCGACGTCGGCACCACCACGAATATCGACGCGACCGGCTCTGCCATCAGCCTGATCCAGGTGGCCAACGACTTCGGCGGCGCGGTGAGCGCGGTGGGGACGGCGATTGCCCTCACGGACCGCAACGGCATCCAACTGGGCACCGTCACCGCCTCGAACACGCTGAGGGTGACGTCCCTGGGCGGTGCGATCACGGATACGGTCGGTGAATCGATCACCGTCGCCAATGCGGCGACCTTCTTCGGGGGTGGGGCCGGACCCACAGAGGCGGTCATCCTCGACAACGACGAGCAGGCGGCCGGGGCGCACGACTTCGGCGGGCCGGTGAATGCGATCGCCGAGTCGGTCGTGCTGCACGATGCCAACGACATCCAACTGGGGTCGATCACCGCCATCGGGAGCACGTCGCTGACGGTTGTCGCCACCGGCGACATCACCGACACGGCCGGCAGTTCCGTCGCCACTGGCGGCACGGTCAACCTGACCGCGGACAGCGACAACAGCAATGTCGGCGATGTGGTCCTGGACAACGATCCGACGACCCTGCCGGGCGCGCACGGCCTGGGGACCGTGAACGCGTCGGGTGTGAACGTCACGGTGAAGGAAGCCAGCCTTATCCTGGTCGGCACCGTCACGACGAAGGCCGGCGGCACCTTGTTGCTCGAAACCGGCTTCATGGGGGCCGGCATCATCAACGCCGGCGGCTCGGCGATCACGGCGGTTGGCCTGACGGATCTGCGCACCCGCGGCGGGTTGATCATCCTCGACCAGGGCCATGACTTCCAGGGCCGTGTGGACGCCAACACCGCCATCGGCGGCGCGACCCCGGCGAGTGTGAGCCTGAACGACGACACCGGCGGCCTGGTTCTGGGGACGGTGACGGCATCGGACCTGACGCTGGTTTCGAGCGACGGCGCGATCAACGACGTGGCGACCCTGGCGATCACGGCGACGGGGACGACGACGATCACGGCGACGGACGGCGCGGGCACGAACTTCGACGTCCAGTTCGACAACGATGCGCCGGTGACGCACGACTTCGGCGGTCCGGTGGTGATCACTGCGGCCAATGACGTGCAGTTGGACGACATCAACGGCATTGAGTTCGGCGATGTTACGGTGAACTCGATGGATGCGACGTCGCACGGCAATGGCGGCGACATCGAGTTCAACGGCGTGTTCACGGGCGGCCCGGGCAACGACACCATCACGGCGCTGGACGGCAGCGTGATCGTGAACAACACGGTGGTCGGCGGCGGCGGCACGTTCGACGTGTTCGCCGACCAGGACTTCCTGGTGACGCCGGCGGGTACGTTCGCGAATGACGGCGGCGATGCAACGATGGTCGCGAACCAGCGTGTCATCCTGCGCGGCGACCTGACGGTTCTGAACGGCGCGCTGAGCATCACGGCGGACGCGGACGCCAATTCGGTCGACAATATCACGATCGACGGCGGCGTGACGGTGACCGGCGACAACGCGCTGACGCTGGCGATCGGCGGCACGGGGCGCCTGCTGGATGCGGGTGGACCGGACCTGGATATCACGCTGGTGGGCGCGAGCCTGACGCTGCCGCGGATCGTGATCACGGACAACAATCTGGTGCTGTCGACGGTGGCGCCGAACGCGGCCTCGCAGGCGTTCGACGACACGAACAGCATCCAGGTGGAAGGTCCGACGCACGAGCTGACGGTGCTGACGGACGGCCAGTCGGTGACGCTGGACCATGCGGGCAACGACTTCGACGGCCCGGTGAATGTGGACACGTCGAACGGCGGTGTCTCGGCGCCGGCGGACGTGGTCGTGTTCGACGGGGCGACGGACCTGTATCTGGGTTCGATCGTGGCCAACAACCTGACGGCGACGGCGGCGGGCGACAACATTTTCGATGTCGACGGCCGGTCGATCTCCGCGGCGGGCACCAGCCTGTTCACGGTCAGCGGCGGCGGCATGGTGGAGCTGAACGGCGACCACGACTTTGTCGGCGCGGTGAGCGTCGACACGGCGTCGGGCGGCCCGGGCAATGTTGTGCTGAACGACGTTGCGGGCGGCATCGTGCTGGGCACGGTGACGGCGGCGGACCTGACGGTGACGAGCAGCGATGGCGACATCACCGACTCGGCCGGCCAGGCGATCACGGTGGCCGGCATGGCGGACCTGTCGGCGACGGATGGCGCCGGCACGGACTTCGACGTGCTGCTGGATGAGTCCGCGACGCACGACTTCCAGGGCCAGGTGGATGCCTATGGCGGCACGGTCTATATCGATGACCTGAGCGATATCCAGCTGGGCACGGTGACGGCGACGTCTCCGATGACGCTGACGATCATCGCGGCGGGCGATATCGACGACACGCCCGGCCTGGCGATCACCTCGGTGGGTCCGGCGAACTTCTTTGCCGGCGGTCATGTGTGGCTCGACAACAGCACGCCGTTCACCCACGACCTGAACGAGGTGAATGCCGACGGCACCAGCATCATTCTGCGGGATGTGGACGACATCCAGCTGGGCAATATCAACACCGCGGGCGACCTGACGGTGGAGACGTTCGGCCCGATCACCAGCACGGCGGACTCCGGACCGGGCGGCAATGTCAATGTCGGCGGGCTGACGACGCTCGACTCCAACGGCAACGACATCACGCTGGATGCGGCCAGCAACGACTTCAACGAGGTCGATGCGGACGGCGCCAACATCGTGCTGGCGGATATCGACGACATCCAGCTGGGCACGGTGACGGCGACGGGCGACCTGTCGGTGACGGCGGGCGGCCAGATCGACGACGTGGCCGGCGAGGCGATCACGGTGGGCGGTCTGACGACGCTGACGGCGACCGGGTTCGACATCCTGCTGGACAACAGCCCGGCGCTGCACGACCTGAACGAGGTCGATGCGGACGGCGTCAACATCGTGCTGGTGGATGTCGACGACATCCAGCTGGGCACGGTGACGGCGACGGGCGACCTGTCGGTGACGGCGGGCGGCCAGATCGACGACGTG
>JAGQSS010000299.1:0-2524 GCA_020439405.1 Ilumatobacter sp.
CGCCGAACCCGGTCCCGCACTTCCTGCGCGCCGACGGGTTGCTCGACCCATCCAGCCTGCCGTTCACCGACGGCCCCGATACGTCCGTTCGCGGGTACGTGCGGCCACTGGCCGGCGAACGAGTCGACGCGGCGTGGCTCGCGATGATCTGCGACTGGTTCCCGCCGCCGGCATTCGTGAACGTGATGCCGCCCGCGGGCGGTATCAGCGTCGACATGCTCACCCACATCCATCGCGCCGCGCCCCCGGTCGGTGACGACGGTTGGCTCGCCGGATGGTTCGAGATCACCAGCAGCCACGGCGCACTCGCCGCCGAACACGGGCGGATCGTCACCCCGGACGGGCTCGCGGTCGCCGACTCGATCCAGACCCGCTGGACGGCCGTCCGTGGCTGATCCGACACTCGCCCCGGAGCTCCGCCAGCGGCGGACCCTCACGATCGCGTCGCTCGCCACGCTGGCGACCTTCCTCGACACCACGATCCTGTTCGTGGCGTTTCCCGACATCGGGCGCACCTTCTCCGACACGAGTCCGGCGACGCTGTCGTGGGTGCTGAACGCGTACACCATCGTGTTCGCGGCGCTGCTCATCCCCGCCGGCAAGATCGCCGACCGCGTCGGGCACCGACGGGCGTTCCTCGCCGGGAGCGCGCTCTTCACGGTCGCCTCGATGGTCTGCGGACTCGCACCGACCGCCGAGCTCCTCATCGCCGGCCGGATCGTCCAGGCCGCCGGCGGCGCGATCCTGATCCCGGCGTCGCTGGCGCTCGTGATGCGTGCCTATCCGCGACACGAGCTGCCGCGGGCCGTCGCGATCTGGGGCGCCGCGGGCGCGGTCGCCGGTGCGCTCGGACCGACACTCGGCGCGGCCGTGGTCGAAGGACTGGGTTGGCGGTGGGCGTTCTTCATCAACCTGCCGGTCGGTGCCTACACGATCATCGCCGGCCGACGGACGTTGTCCGAGTCGAGCGACCCCGACACCGCCGTGCCGAACGTCGTCGGCGTGGTCCTGGTGGCCGCGGCCGCCGGCGCGATCTCGTACGCAGTGGTCGAGACCGAGTCGAACGGGTGGTGGAGCACGACGACGGCGGTGTGGCTCGTCGTCGGCGCCGCGCTGGTCGCGCTGTTCGTGACGCATCAACAGCGCACGACGGCGCCGGTGCTCGATCTCGACCTGTTCCGGATCCGCAACGTCGCCTGGGCGAACCTCGCCGGACTCGTGTTCGGCGTCGCGTTCTCGGCGATGTTCCTCGCCTCGATCCTGTTCCTCACGTCGGTGTGGGGGTGGTCGGTGCTCGAAGCCGGGTTCGGTATCGCACCGGGGCCCGCACTCGTCGCCGTCCTCGCCCCGCGCCTCGGCACGCTCGCCGGACGGATCGGGCAGCGTCCGATCCTGGTGGCCGGCGCGGTGGCGTACGCGCTCGGGGGACTCTGGCGGGTGGTGGCGCTCGGTCCGGAGGTCGACTACCTGGTCGACTACTTCCCGTCGATGCTGCTCACCGGGTTCGGCGTCGCCTGCATCTGGCCGCAACTCTCGAGCGCCGTGGCGCAGGCGCTCCCGCCGAATCGCGCCGGCATCGGCGGCGCGTCGCTCCAGGCCGCCCGGCAGTTCGGCGGCACCTTCGGCGTCGCGATCGCCGTCGCCCTGATCGCCGGAGCGGCGACGCCCGGCGCCGCGCTCGACGCGTTCGAGCAGGTCTGGTGGGTCATCGTCGTGGGTGGCATCGGCACCGCGCTGCTCGCGCTCCCCATGCGCACCGCCGTACGGTCGGAGGTCGGTCTGGCGATCGCCGCCGCCGACGCATGAGCCCGCACCACGCCCGCCCGATACGGTGACGCGCCATGAGGCATCGCGATCCCGTGCTCATGGGCCCCGGCCCGTGCAACCCGTACCCCGAGGTGATGGAGGCGTACGCCCGGCCGGTACTCGGGCACCTCGACCCCGACTTCATCGCGCTGATGGACGAGATCGGCGACCGGCTCCGCGCCGTGTTCCGGACCACCAACCAGCTGACGTTCGCGGTCTCGGGCACGGGATCGGCCGGGATGGAAGCGGCGTTCGTGAACTTCGTCGGACCCGGCGACACGGTGGTGATCGGTGTCAACGGTGTCTTCGGTGGCCGGATGTGCGACGTCGCGGCTCGTTGCGGCGCCGAGGTCGTCCGGGTCGACGCCCCGTGGGGGACGCCGATCGACCCGCACGATCTGCTCGACGCGCACCCGAGTCCGAAGCTGATCGCCGTCGTCCACGCCGAGACGTCGACCGGGGTCCGCAACGACCTCGCAACGCTCGGCGCGAACAAGGGCGACGCCCTGTTGCTCGCCGACTGCGTGACCTCGCTCGGCGGCATCGACCTCCGCATCGACGAATGGGGCGTCGACATCGCGTACTCCGGCACCCAGAAGTGCCTCGGGGTCCCGCCCGGGCTCGCGCCGCTCACGGTCTCCGACCGCGCGCTCGGACATCTCCGCGACACTCCGCAGTCGTGGTACCTCNACCTCAACATGATCGCGAAGTACGTCAC
>JAGQSS010000299.1:2624-4477 GCA_020439405.1 Ilumatobacter sp.
GACCGCGCGCTCGGACATCTCCGCGACACTCCGCAGTCGTGGTACCTCGACCTCAACATGATCGCGAAGTACGTCACGGGTGACGGTGCCCGGGCGTATCACCACACGGCGCCGATCTCGAGCCTGTACGGCCTACACGCCGGCCTCGGTGCGATCCTCGACGAGGGGCTCGACGTGTCGTTTGCCCGTCATCAAGCGGTCGGCGACGCGCTCCAGGCCGGTCTCGTCGACCGTGGGTTCCGTCTCTTCGCGGCCGAAGGCAACCGGCTCCCACAGCTCACCTCGGTGTGGGTGCCCGAGGAACGCCTGCCGTCCGGATCGACCGAGGCCGACGTACGACGGTCGCTGCTGCTCGACTACGGCGTCGAGATCGGCGGCGGCCTGGGCGATCTCGCCGGCAAGGGGTGGCGGATCGGCCTCATGGGGCACACGGCGCGGATGCGCAACGTGCAGCTCCTGCTGGCCAGCCTCGACGACGTCCTCGTCTGACGTCGTCCTCGAGGGGCACAGTACCCCGCACGCGACAGATCCACGAGGTGTGATCCGTTCAACTCGGAATCGGTTTCGGGACCAGGAGCCACGCTGTGCGATCTTACGATCGCTTCGTGGGTCTGTGTCCCCGATGGGCACCTCGTGGATCTGACTTGTGCTGACAGCATCGCGCCGTCGGTGCCCGAGCTCAAGGGAAAAAGGTCCCGATCGAGCGATGACGGCGTTGTCACGACGTGTTTCACGATCGGCGTCGGCGGGATGGTTAACGTTCGCGCGGCGAGGTGACCGAACGACGCCCACGGGAGGCGACATGAACGACCCAGCAACCACTCCGGATACCCCGGCAACGCCGCCGGACGTCATCACGATCACGCGCAGCGGGGTCGACAAATTCCTGATCGCGCTCGGCGCGGTCGTCACGATCGTGTTGATCGTGGCCGGCGGCCTCCTGATGTGGGGGAGCACCTTCACGTCCGACTACGTGTCCGACGAGCTGAGCGCCCAGGGCATCACGTTCCCGCCCGCCGAGGCACTGGCCGAAGAGGGGCGCGACGACCTCGCCGAGTTCGGTGGCGAACTGGTCGACACCGGCAAGGAGGCCGAGGCGTACGCCAGCTACATCGCCGGTCACATCGAGCACATCGGCGGCGGGCTCTCCTACGCCGAGCTGGGCGCCCCGCAGTCGGAGGCCAACGCCGCGGTGCAGGACGCGATCGCCTCGGGAGCATCGGCCGACGAGATCGCCGAGTTGCAGGCGGCCGCCGACGAGATCACCGGGACGCGCGACACCGTGCTCAAGGGTGAGATCCTCCGCGGCACCTTGCTGAACGTCTACGCCTGGTCGACGATCGGTCAGATCGCCGGCATCGCGGCGTGGGTCGCGTTCGCCGCCGCGGTGGTGTGTCTGATCCTGGTGATCGCCGGGCTCGTCCACATGCGCCGCCAGCCGAGCGCCTGACGGCGGGGCGCCCGAGGGGCGCGTCAGACGACGACGTTGACCATCCGGCCCGGGACGACGATGACCTTCTTGGGCGCGCCACCGTCGAGCGCGGCGACGACCTTGTCGTCCGCGAGAGCGGCGGCCTCCATCGTCGCCCGGTCGGCGTCGGCGGCGACGACGATCCGTCCGCGCACCTTGCCGTTCACCTGCACCGGTACCTCGACGGTGTCGTCGACGAGGTACTGCTCGTCGGCCTCGGGGAACGTCAGGTAGGTGACCGTCTCGTCGTGGCCGAGCTTGCGCCACAGCTCCTCGGCGACGTGGGGCACCAGCGGCGCGGCCATCAGTACCAGCGGCTCGGCGACGGCGCGGGGCGTCGCGTCGAGCTTGGTGACGGCGTTGTTCAGCTCGATCAGCTTGG
>JAGQSS010000029.1 GCA_020439405.1 Ilumatobacter sp.
TGCGGCTGCGCTTGCGTCGCGGCGTCGGAGGCTTCGCCGGTGTGGGAACGGTCGGCACGACCCCGTGCTCGGCCGGTGGCAGCGACGGCTCTTCGTCGTCGGTCGTCTCGGTCTCGCCGTCGATTTCGCCGTCGTGGTCACTGGCGTCGTCATTGGTCTCGTCGCCGTCGACCGTCTGGCGTTCGATGACGGCCGTCTCGTCGTCGGGCAACGGGTCGGCGACGATCTGGACCTCGCCGGTGTCCTCGCCGTCGTCGTCGGCCCAGAGCGGGATGACGTCGAACTCCTCGGTCGGATCGGGCGGTGCGTCACCCTCGAGCACGTCGATCACGACGACGGTGATGTTGTCGCGCCCGCCCGCCTCGTTGGCCGCGTCGACGAGCGCCTGGGCGGCGTCGTCGGGGTCGGGATGGTCGAGCAGGACCTCGGTGATCTCGTCGTCGGTGATCTCGTCGACCAGGCCGTCGGAGCACAGCACGATCCGGTCGCCCTGGAAGATCGGCATCGTCCACGAGTCGACGCGCACCCCAGGCTCGATGCCGAGCGCACGGGTGACGATGTTGCGGCGCGGGTGGAAGCGGGCCTCGTCGCGGGTGATCGCACCCTCGGCCACGAGTTCCTGCACGAAGCTGTGGTCGATCGTCAGCTGCCGCAGCCGGGCGTGGCGCAGCACGTAGCCGCGCGAGTCGCCGACGTTTGCGATGCCGAACGCCTGACCGTCGTGTGGGTCGCTGACGACGGCGAGGGCGGTGATGGTCGTGCCCATGCCGGCCTGGTCGGCGTTGTCGATCGACCCGTCGTAGATCTCGGTGTTGGCCTCGTCGATCGCGGCCACGAGCTCGTCGAGCGAGTGCTCGCCGTCGGCGGTGAGGTTCGTGCGGAGGCGTGCGACGGCCATCTCGCTGGCGACCTCACCGGCCAGGTGGCCGCCCATGCCGTCCGCGACGACGAACAGGTTCTCGCCGGCGTGGAAGTTGTCTTCGTTCTGGGAGCGGAACTGACCCTCGTGCGAGGCCGCGCCCCACTTCAGTTCGGCCACGTGGACTCCTGTCGAGGCGTCATTACTGGGCCTCCAGGATCGTGGCGCCGACCTGGACGCGGTCGCCGATGTGCAGGATCCGCTGCCGGTCGACGCGTGTGCCGTTGACGTAGGTGCCGTTCTTGCTGACCACGTCGTCGACGAGGACGTCGCCGCCGATCAGGGCGATGGTGGCGTGGTGGCCCGACACGTAGGCGTCGTCGGCGATGACGATCGTGTTGGTGGTCTCGCGGCCGATCGTGATCGACGACTCGCCGATCGCGAACGTGGTGCCGCGGCGATCCTTCGGCTCGAGCACGACCAGTCGGGCCGGGCGTCCGCCCTGACCGCGTGCCGGACGGACCGGCTTCTGGTTCGCCCGCCAGTTCATGCCGCCCGTCGGCGTGCCGTCGACCGGCGGCGCAGCGGGCGCCTGGGCCGGCGCCGCGGCGGGAGCGGCGGCCTGGTGGTCGGCGACACTGCGGGCGTCGGGCTGGCGGACCTCGCTCCACACCGCCCACAACACACGCGCGAAGAACAGGTACAGCAGGGCCAGGAGGACCAGCTTGAGGATGTCGAGTACCTGATCGGTCATGGGACGGTGGGGTGGGCGTCGCTCAGGACGCTTCGAAACGCAGGTTGACGGAGCCGATGGTGATGATGTCGCCGTCGGAGAGTCGGTGGTCGGCGAGGAGTCGGTCGCCGTTGACGTACGTGCCGTTGGTCGAGTTCAGGTCGGCGATCACGAAGCCGCTGCCGGCGCGGGAGATGCGCGAGTGGTGGCGGCTGACGTTGCTGTCGGAAACGACGACGGTGCAGTCGGGGAGCCGGCCGATCGTGTGGGCGTCGTCGACGAGTTCGATGCGGTCGCCCGACGGCATGACGATCGTGCCGGGGCGACGACCGGGCTCGGGTTGCTTGAGCTGCGACGCGATCCCGAACCGTCCGGGCTTGAGCGAGTTGTCGATCCGGAGCTCGACGTTGACCGGCCCCATGAAGTGGTAGCCCTCTTCGCGGGCGTACTCGCGGCAGGCTTCGACGAGTTCGGTGCGCAGGGCGCCCTCGATGTCGGCGAACCCGTTGTGGTCGTCGGCGGAGAGCAGCACGACGAAATCGTTGGGGACGATCCGCTGACCCTTGACGTCGACCGAACGGTGATCGTCCATCTCCCGGATCAGGCGGCGACCGAGCTCGATCGGCCGGATGGAGTTGCGCGAACGACGGAACACACCATCCACCATACGTTCGAGGCGGTGCTCCAGTCCTTGCATGCCCATAGGAATGCGCCAGCGTACTGGCCATGTCCGCCCGGCGGGCCGACCCGCCCCGCTCCTGAGCGCCCCCTCAGCCCGGTCGATCTCGGTGGATCCGGTTGCGCTTTCTGCACCCGACGCCGCCGAGATCTCGTTGTCGCCGTGCCCCGCTGGTTTCTCGGTGGATCCGGTCGCGCTTTCCGCACCCGGCACCGCCGAGAACGGTGGGTGGCGATTTCTCACGCGTCCGCTAGCGTTCAGGCGTCACTCGGGCGAGTGGCGGAATAGGCAGACGCGCTGGCTTCAGGTGCCAGTGATCGCAAGATCGTGGGGGTTCAAGTCCCCCCTCGCCCACCAGTTCGCGGGATTTCGTCCATCAAGGACGTGACGGGATCCCCGACGACGAACCGCCGCACGATGCGGCGGTGATCCCGCTGCGGCGACCCGCCGCAGCGACCCCGGACGCCGACGACACCGGCGTCGACGACCCCGACGAAACCTTGGCGTCGACGGCAGCGTCTGGGGCGCGTCGGGTGGGGGTTGCGGATCTTGAGCGTCTCGACACGGTGCGCTCCGTGTCCGCAACGAGCCCGATCCATCAGCGTGAGCAGTACGCCGCGCTGAAGCGCGGCCTCGGGCGGATCGCCGATCACGCGGTCGCCGGCACCGACACCCCGCAGGGACCCGCGCTGCGGCTCGTTCACGCACCGGCACCCAGCGACGACGCCAGGTTCCCGGTCGGCGCCCAGACCCGCAAGCTCGACGCGGCCGGCCGTGTGAAGCTCCGCTGGGACTCAGCGAGCGTCGCAGAGCTGCTCGGCTGGGGACCGGGTCTGCTCGACGCCGTCTGCCATGACGGCTGGCTCGTGCTGACCCAGCGCGACGACCTCGTCAACGCCAAGCCGGGCAGCAACAGCAGCTTCGCGTCGATCACGAACGCGGGCACCGCCAACGAGCGCATCGCCTTGCGTGGAGCGCACCTGCATCACCTCGGCGTCGCCGACGGCGACCACCTGCTCCTCGCCCCGCTGCCCGACGCCGGCGCGCTCGTCCTCACCAACCCCTGCCGACTCGCCGCGTTCGCATCCGAGCAGGTGCTCGCCCTGATCGCCGGCGACGACGACTGACCCACCCTTCCGATCCCGACCAAACCCACATCCAGACAGGATGTCGTACGAGATGCTCCGGTGTGAGCGGCGAGCCGTCCCGATCGCGACGACAGTTGTCAGCCCCGGACCAGATGTGCTCGTGGTCGAAAACGTCGACCCGTACTGGGCGCTTGTCGACGTGCTCGCTGAGTCGGCGACGCGCATCGGCACCGTCGCGTGGGGTGCAGGTGGCCAGGTAGAACAGTCGATCGTGAGCTTGTGGGAGACCGGCGTCGCCGACCCCGGGCAAGTCTGGTACTGGGGGGACGCCGACCCCGAAGGCGTTCAGATCGCCAGCCGGGCTGCAGCCGCGGTCGAACAGGCAGGTGTAGGGCGGCTCATCCCGCACCCGGGATTGTGGCGCGCCTACGCCACCCTGCCGGGGACCGACGCGGGCTTCGTCGAGTGGGGGGCGGTGCCGGCCGGATGGCTCGGTGAACTCTGGGACGCGCTCGTCGACGCACGCGCTACCAGCTCACGCATCGCGCAAGAGCGGCTCACGGTCGACGCGCTGCGGGCGGCTGTTGGCGGGAGTCAGTGAAGTGACTCGTCGACCAGCGACGATGAACAGTCTCGACGGAACGGAGCTGTGTCCTCGAACAGACGCGTCGTCGGCGCGACGATCACGTTCACAGCCCTTCGACGACCCTTTCCAGGTCCGCGAAGTCGGTGATGGTCGAGGCCATCTGTCCGAGCAACTCACTGTCGAACCTTGCGCCCTTCGATTGGCCTAGCCAGCGCTTGAAGTCGGGTCGTGGGTCTGTTGATCGGCGCCACTCGCCGACAAGGGACTCCCAGTCCGCTGCATCGGCGACGAAGCCGGACACTGGCAGGTAGTTGATGATGTCCGGACGTTCCAACCCGATGACCTGGATCCGGTCGAGTTCACCTCGTTGCAGTGCCACCAGTCCGGCTTCGCTGAGCCATCGTGCTTCGCGTCCGGCCTTCGGGTCGATGTTGTCCAGCAGACGGCGTGCACGCGTCCGCTCACCGTCGCGGAACGCCTCGACCGCGTCTGCCCACTGACGGGTGACGACGGCACCGATCCGATCGAGGACGACGCGGATGTTCGCGTTCGAGTACCCCAAGATGTGTTCGGCGGCCAGGTGGGCCTCGAGGTTGGCGGCGCCACGCATGGCCCGTATCACTGCGTGCCGATCCGCGAACGTCTCGGCGAACAGCGCGTCGAGGATCGCGAGGTCGTGCTCTCCCTCGACGAACACGAACGTCTTCACCATCAGGAGCGCGTCGACGCGGTTGAGGCCCAGCTCCGCCTCAAGCACCAGCGGGGAACTCGACGGGTCGATCTCGTCGAGCTGCACGTGGCCGTCGCTTCGACGTGACACCCGCACGAGTCGAGCCCCGGGAGTACTCAGGAACGCCGGCGAGTGGGTCGCGACCACAATGCCGGTGACCGGCACGTCGCCGATCACCTCGTCCTCAGCAACCTTCAAGAAGCCGCGGGCGCAGGCGGACTGTGCTGCCGGGTGCAGCGCTCGCTCGGGTTCGTCGACGAGCAACACCTGCGGCTGAGTGAAGCTTGCCCCCTCGGCGGCGACGGAAATCGCGAAACGCGCCCAGCGCTGGCTCCCGGCGCCGAGCTCACTCACTGGAACGTGGGTGCCCACCAAGTCGGCCCCCCACCAGCTCAGCGGCGCTTCGTCGGGCCATCGGTTCGGATGACGGTGGTCGATGACCAGTGACGCCAACTCGTCTCCAGTCAGGCTGCGAAGAACCAGATTGGCGGACAACGAAAGGTCGTCGAGCCGGTGCACTACGTCTGGGTGCCACGCCACGTCGTCTTCGGTGCAGCCGTCGATGAGTGGCGTCCGGCGCGAGCCTCGCGCGAGTTGCACGGTGACCTGCTCGAGATCCAACGTGTCGTCGGCCGTCCGGCAGCTGATCGCCTCGGACGCGTCGAGTTGGCGTGAGTCGGTGTCGTACCACGAGTACGGAAAGAACGCTTGGCCCTCGGTGAAGTCCTCCATCTCGGCTGCAGACAGCCGTGCCGGAATCTCAGCAACGATCAGTGGGACGATGTCGTCGGAGCCGTCGACGGTGCCGAGGTGCACGAACCCACGCGTGGTGGCAGTCGGGCGGCTCACGTTGGCGAGCCGAGTCAGCTGGTCCCCGAGCAGGTTGTGCTCGATGAACGTCGACGGTTCGGTCGGCACGACGGAAAGCGAGACCCGCCAAGCTGGCGCGACGTCGGTGCCGACGGCTTCGAGGGCGACGCGCGGGGTATGGCAGATCCCATCGCCGAAACCAAAGCCGTGTGCGCGCTCGACCAGCAGCTCGGACAACGCTCCGCACACGGTGTTCACGAGCGGCCGCGTTTCGTCGCCGTTCTCACGCTCAGCCCAGATGTCACTTGGCGAGGGGACGTCGATCCCGGCGAGGTCGGCGAGCTCGACCAGCAGCTGCTCGTCGAAGAACTCGAACGGTCCACCGAACTCGACGTGGAGCGACACGTGTCCGTCCTGCAAGGCCACACCGCGTAACGCACGTCCGACGGCGTCGAGCAGGCGGGACTTGCCAGCGCCGTTCCGCCCGTACAGGACCGTCAAGCCGCTGTCGAGCGGGATCCACACCGTCCCGAGAGGCGGGCCAGACTGCACCAGAACTCCCGCAGCCCAGACACCCTCGGCGACGTGAACGGTCATGTGAGCCCCAGCCTGTCCTGCCGCCGCATCCGAGGATTGTAGGTTGCGGTGGCTGTCCCGACGCCGGTCGTGTGCTCGACGGGGTCGTCACCGGACGCGGCGTCGCGATGGCCCGTCGTCGGGGAGCATCGACAGGTGCTGCCGTGTCACGATGCCGTTCGAGATCGCGTGCTGGATCGCGACGTCCCGTGGGCGTTCGTTGGTGTCGACCTCGAGGGCCTCGTAGATGGACTGAAGCTTCTTCTCGATCGTGCTTGGTTTGAGGCCGGTTCGGCGGGCGAGCTGCTGGTTGGTGGGAGCGACACCCGGCTCATCACCAAGTGCCGGCTCGCAGAGCGCAACCAAGACCGTGAACCACGCGTAGTACACACCGTTGGACTTGCGGTAGCGGCGCGGATTGCGACGGGTTGCGAGAGCGCTGACAGTGCGCGATCGGTTGCTTCGGCTCACGGGCCGCGGATTCGGCGGAGCGTCGATTCCCCACTGCGATGCCCACATGTCGGCACGGGTCGAGCCGACAACGGTGACGTCGAGCCGCGCTGCGGACGCATCGTCGCCGTCGACGGAGACGGCCGACACGTGGAACGGGATCTCGACCGGGCCGACGCCGTGGGGGATGTACAACCGAGACGGCGTCGTCCGGTCCGTCACGACGATCCCCGAGAAGGTCCCGGTCGCCTCTACGGCGTACCCGGACTCGACGGCCGTGATTGTGCCGTGACGGCGACTGATCGTCGGTGACTCGCCGATCCTGCCGACGCCGCCGCACTCGCGTCCGAACTCGAGCTCGTCGCCGACATCGAGCCTGCATTCGGGTCCGTTGTACGCCGGGTTCGACACGACGATGTGCACATGAACTCCTCTCGAAAGTGGGTGGCTGCACCCCCTCGTTGTGTCGCCGATTGTCCCTCACGATGGAAGTCGGAACGAACACCGACGAACAGGAGTGCCAACGTGTCGACCACCACACAGTTGAACATCAGCCGGATCACCCACCACCTGTGGACTGGCGGAGATCTGCCCGATTCCCTGAGCGACGCAGCCTCGCACGTCGAGGCCTGGGCCGAACAGGGCATCGAGCACGTCATCGACTGCCGGCTCGAGTGGTCTGACGAGGACTTGGTGCGCGCCGTCGCCCCGTCCATCCGATATACCCACGCCGGGGTCGACGACGCCGGCCAGCGGATGCCGGACCACTGGTTCGACAACGTCACACGGGCCGCACGCTCGACCATCCGCAACGGCGGCACAGTGTTGTTGCACTGCCACATGGGCGTCAATCGGGGGCCGTCAGGGGCGTTCGCGACGTTGCTCACGATGGGATGGGATCCGATCGAAGCGATCGATGTGATCCGAACCGAGCGATCGGTCGCAGCGGTCGGCTACGCGGAGGACGCGCTCGAGTGGTGGCACCGCGTCAGCAGCGCACCGACCGGCGAACGCCTCGTCGACTGGTGCGGACTTGAGAGGTGGCGGGCAGCCAACCCGCACGACACCGTGCGCATCATCCGCCAGATCCGCGCGCAAGAACGCAGCTGACGTGGCCCCCCAGTTCTGCCGACGTGCCGCCATCGACCGTCCGGCCTGCGATCCGGTTGTCGAACACATCGGCGACGTCATCGTCGTCACAGACCCACAAGGAGTCATCATGTTCCACGACACTGACGAGGTGCCTGAACCCACCAACCGGTTGCGGAGACGCCACCTCGTCGCCGCCGTCGCCGAACGCGTCGAACTCGACGAAGCCGCCGCTGGGACGTTGATGGACGTCATCGAAGGCGTGATCGACCGCAACGCCGCACAGCACGAGCGCTTCGCCGTCCTCCCTCGAGCAGGCACCGTCGCTGCCCGCCCGGGTGGCTTCGTCGGCGACGCCCAGCTGACTGCTCGCGACACCCACGAACCGCTGATCGCGTTCAGCGCAGAGATCGCGGACACCGCCAGCCTGACCATCGACCAAGTCGAACTCGCCGTCGCAATCATCACCAAGATGGTCGAGTCCGCGCCGGACGAGGCGGCGGTGTACGTGCCGGGATGGGGGTACCACGGCGACGACGTAGCGCTGGAACGAGTCTGGCGACAGGACCAACAAGAACTCGTCGACGAGTACCGCAAGCATCCGACGACGACCTGGGTGCTTCAGTGCAACCCGGCCAAGTGGGACGTGTTCGGCTTCATCGACGAGACCGGCGAACTCCCGACCTCTTGGTCGATCAGCCGTAACCTCGACCAGATCGCCGAGGGCGACCGAGTCGTGTTCTGGCTGAGCGGACGCGACGCCGGCGTGTACGCGATCGGTGACGTACTCGAAGCACCGAGACTCGGTCACGTCGACTCGGATCACCTCGGCGACGACGCCGACCACGTCTGGGAGTGGTTCGTCCCGATCGCGCTCGACCTCGACCTGTTCGACACGCCCGTCCTGCGCTCGGACCTGAAGCACGACCCACGGTTCGCCGACGAACCGATCATCCGTGTGCCGTGGGCGGCGAATCCGCACCCGCTGTCAACAGAGGCGTTCGGGGCGATTCTCGACCGGATCGACGAGCCCACCGGGTGACGACGGGATCGGTACCGTTCTCCGAATGGGTTTCGTCGAGCCAGGACCGGTGTACGCCCCGCGCACGAAACACGCCCGCACCGACACGCGACTCATCTTGGAGGTGATCACGTCGACAGCGCGCTGGCAAGCAGAACGCGACACGCAAGCGAACGTCAAACCGATACGCGAGTTCATTTGGTTCCACTGGGAGCTTCCCAGGTTGCGCGACATCCGCGACCGGCGAGGGGGGACGCTCGTCGCCGGCAAGTACCCGGCGTGGGTGCCGTGGTCGCCGAGCGCCCGTCGAGCGCACCGTCACGGCGGACGCGTCGGACTCGAGCACGTCTATCCGGCCCAACTGATCGTGCGTGACCTTCTCGACAAACCCCCGGCGAACGAAGCGATGTTGATCCGCAAGCTCACCCGCCTGCTCCAGTACGCAGTCGTCACCGCAGAGGACAACACCGCGCTTCGTACAGCCCGCGTGCATCACGGGCTCGCCCCCGACTCGTCCAACCCCTGGGACCGCTACCGCGTCGCAGGGCTACCTCTGGACCAGTTTCGACCGCTCGTCGATCTCCCGTAGCGCCTTGTGGCCCCTCGGCACCGACGGTCGGCGACGAGCCCCGGCACGCCAGTCACGTCAGTTCGATGGCGCCTGCAGCCGCTCTCACCGAGAGCCGACGTCCGACCAGACCGAGTCGGCCCACCGCATCGCGGCCGATGCCGAGTCGACCCGACCGCTCGCGGTCCGGCCCCATCCGCGGGTTCCAGGACGCCTGAAGTGACTCGCCGCACACCACCACGTCAATCCGACATGGCGTGGGTGGGAACAGTGACTTCGAGTCGCCGATCGGAATGCGAACGATGCCGGCCTTTCCGTCCGACTTTGAGACCGGGTGGCTGACGTGGCCGGTTGAGTGGTCGGGAGCGGTGTCGCTACGTGCCGGTCGAGAGTGAGACGAGACGCCGATGCGGTTCCACAGGACAGCGGCGTCACCCTCCGCGACCAACCTGGACTCCAGAGCTCGCGCCGCCGCCTTGTCGGTGGTCACGGTCCACCGCACGAACAGATCAGCACGCTCGAACGCCTTGGCTCCCCAGGACTTGGCCCGCTCGGGATCGCCAGCTTCAACCTCGGCGAGCCGAGCCCGAAGCCACGTGGGGTCTGTGAGGGCCCGGTCGAAGACCGCCTCGCCGAGGCCAGACACGAGCCCTTTGCCGGTCGCGTAGATCGCCAGTCTGCCCCGAAGGCCTTGTGGCCGGTTACTGCTGCCGCGCCGTTCTCCCGCCATGCCGATGTACACGATCGGGCCGTCGTGGCCCTCTCGGGCCACGTACACCCCCGGCTGCCGCGGGGCATGCTCGAGCGCATCGGCGAACGGTACCCATTCCGACCAGAGTGGCTCGGCGTCGCTCACGAGCTCCTCTTCAAACGGACTCGGCCCATGATCCGATCGTAGATGGTGCCTCGTCCTGCCTCCGGCCCACCTCAAACACCGCGGCTCGACATGTGACGAGGTCGTACAGTCGGAGGGGTGGTCGCGGTCCGTGCCTTCTCCGATGACTTGCCGTCGCCGATCGACACGCTCGAACGGCATCTCCGCGACGGCGGCGTCAGCCTCGTCCAAGCGGTGTTCGAGAACACGTTCTTCGCGTCGCCTGACGCCGTACGCGCGAGGTCGCCGTACTTCCCTGGGCATGCACGCCGAAGCCGCGAGCACTACCCGGGCCTCGACATTGGCGCCGCCGCCGAATGGGAAGGGCAGCCGGTCAAGCTCGGCTCCAACGGACGAGCACAGATGGCGTGGGAGAAGTACTCAGGATGGCCGATCCAGCGTGGCTCCGGGTACGGCGTCCGACACATCTGGGGACACCCGTGGGATCCCATCGCGTTCACTGCCGGTTGGAACCTGGCCTACATGCCGTTCTGGGCCGGGATGCTCACCGAAGACCAGCATCCGCACCCGCTCGTTCAGCTTGCGATCAAGCAGGCCGGCTGGGAACTGTACTTTCGAACCGATCCGGTGTGTGCGCCGCCGGCGTTCGTCGACGACCCCGGACTCGATCTCGACGAAGTACTCGGCGACCAACCGCTTCTGATCGCAACGTCGCCGCCGAAGTCCACGGCTGCTAGGGGCCGTGCACCGGTCGAACTGAACGGGCTGGGGCCAGCTGATGCCGTTATCGCCATCCGTCGGCAACTCGGGAACTCGTGGTCGAACCTGCGCAAGGCCGTTCAGGCGCTCCAGGGCGTCGACCACGAACCGTTCGGCACCCCCAACGTTGAGGCCACTTCGAAGAGCCACGTTCGCCGCATCATGCGCGAAACCGGCCTCGGACTGACCGAGCTGTCCGCTGTGATCGAGAAGTTGGCGCCGCCCGCACGGTGAGCGGATGCGGACGCCGGCAGTCCGCCGACCACGCCTCCACCTCTGCGAACGCTTGCACCACTGGTGGGTCGGAGCGCGTGAGCAGCCGGGTGAGCGGGGCGTGTGTGGGCATCGCACAGCATCACGCGACCTTCAACTCGGCCCGCCCGACGGCTGAGCTAACCGCGGGCAGTTGGATTGGCGACCCCCGTTCCGTGGGTCTTGTCGGATGCAGCCCAGGTCGGAACGTCGGGTGGCACCGACTCTGGACCTCGTGACGGCGTTCGACGGCGAACTCGTACCAGCCCTCGTTCGACCCGGCGGCGAACGGCGACGCAGTCTCGCTTCGTGGGCACTGTCTGGACGTGGAGTGGTCGATCGCCCTTGAGCGCTACGAGATTGATAGCGGGTGGCTCATGCCCGGGTTCCAGTGGTGAACGACCAAGCGCGGACGAAGGGTCGGATAGACGATGATCTGGTGTGGTGTGAAGTGAGCGCTGGGTCCGTACTTGGCCTCGACGAGTGTGAGTTGTTCGCCTCTGCGTCGGAGGCGTGCTCCGAGTCGGAGTACCTCGAGGTCTGGTCGGGCGCAGACGTCGGTGCAGTAGAGCTGGGTGTCGCGGGATACGACTCGGCCTCCGCGGAGCGTGGTGACGAGTTCGGACCTGGCTTCGCCGTAGTTGCCGAGTGCTACCGAGCGCGCTCCCCCTCGCGTCGTCGTGGTTGCCAGCCGGTATCGGCCGACTCGTGCGAGCGATGCTCCGACTGGTGCGGCGTAGGCGATCTCGACGACGGCGAGCGCTGCGTAGGCGACGTTGAGGCCGCACCGCGCTGCGTCGCCGGCGGGACAGTGTCGGGCTATCGCGGGAACTGTCGTCGCGAGCGTGCTCGCGGCGTCGCCGAGTAGGAATGCGACAGCAGTGGTGGCGAGTGGGAGACACGCGATCGAGCCGAGGGGGGAGCACGCAGCTGATGCGGCGGCCGCTGCCAATGCTCCGATGATCGGCCGGGCGACCGGGTTCATCACGACGAACACCGCAGCGTCCCGGCTGAACGACAAGACGCCACCGATGACATCACCGAGTTGGTCCACGGCCCGGTCGAAGAGCGACCGGCCGCCACCTGCTTGGTCAGCGAGT
Organism: Ilumatobacter sp.; assembly: GCA_020439405.1. GTDB lineage: Bacteria > Actinomycetota > Acidimicrobiia > Acidimicrobiales > Ilumatobacteraceae > Ilumatobacter. The sequence continues at coordinate 12,136 of JAGQSS010000029.1, forward strand.
ACGCCGAGGGCGAGGCCGCTGGGGACGGCGTCGACGAAGGGGTTGTAGTCGACCACCTCACCGTTGTCGGGATTGACGACTGGGACTCGGGTACTGAGCCCTGCGCTGATCGTCACGGTGGGGGCAAGGCTGCTGGCTTCCGCAACGACGAGCTGCCGGGCGAGCCAGAGTCGATCGCGTACCCCGATCGGTGAGGTGAGGTCGGGGGTGGAAGCGGCGATCGCGTCGTTGATCTGAGCGAACGGGTCGGGCTCGGCTCTGAGGATGGTGTCGGCACCGTCGACGGCGAGCGCGACTTGAAGTGTGGCTACGTCGGCGCCGGCTGAGATCGGGTTCGCCAGCGCGTTCGGCAGCGACTGCTTCAGGGAGCCGGCATCGTCGAACAGCGCATTGACGAGGTCGTCGTCGCCGTCGACGTGTCGTCCTTCGTCGTCGTAGGTGACAACGCTCTGCTCGGGATCGGTGCCCGGTTGTGTGGTGAGGACGGAGGAGACGCGGCCGCTCTGGTCGTAGGTGATCGCTGAGGTCGCGTCGGCGCTTCGCAGTGTTGCGGGTCGACCTGCGGCGTCGAACTCGATCGTTCCGTCGACGTCATCGGACGTCAGGGCGAGCGCGTCCAGGTACCCGTCGACGCGCTGGGTTGCGGTGTACACGGCGTCGTCGTCTTCGAACCTGTCGAGCCGACCCGAGGTCAGCTCGTACGAGTACGCCGTGTCTGTGTCGCGTTGCGCGATGGTGAAGCTCTCGTCGCCGTGCCATGTGAGATCGATGTGGGTGTCGTCGTCCCAGGTGACTGTTGCGAGTCGGCCGAGTTGATCGACGGTGACTCCGAGTGGGTCGTGGTCGTCGACCTCGACCGTCGTGAGGTGGTTGCCATCCCACGTGGTTCGGATGAACTGATCGTCGGGTCCGGCGACCTCATCGAGCTGACCGGTGGAGGTGTACCGCAGCGTGAAGGTGCGGTCGTCGGAGGTGACCTCGACTACTTGGCCGGCCGCGTCGACTAGCCAGGTCTCGTCGTCGTTGTCCCGCGGCCCGTCGACTGCGACGATGCGGCCGGCCGCGTCGTGTGCGTACGTGAACTTGCCGATGCTCGTTTCTGCGGTTCGGACCAATCCTCTCGGGTCGTAGGCGTAGCGGTCGTCGCGGTCGCGTTCGCCGCCGTCGGTGTGCACTCTGCTGACTGCTCCGAGTTCGTACTCGTAGACGGTGGCTGCGCCGCCCGGTTCGGTGGCGCCGGTGAGCTTCGTCGCGTCGTCGTAGCTCCACGTCCAGGTTGCGCCAGTTGGTGCGCGGTACGTGGTGAGTTGGTCGGCGTTGTTCCATTCGAACTCCGCGGTCGCGGCACCGACCGTTCGTTGGGTGGGCCGGTCTGCGTCGTCGTAGCGCCAGATGGTCGCGACATCGAACTCGTCGACGAACTCGATGGGTCGGCTGTCGAGGTCACGTTCGATTTGGGTCGTGGCGTCGTTGTGTCGGGTCGCGGCGATCTGACCGTCTCGGTAGGTGGCCGTCCACGTGTCGTCCGGTGTGGAGATCTCGACGAGGCGTCCGGCGTCGTCGTACGCGTAGGTCGCGTTGTCGTCGCTGGTGCGAGCTTTGACGAGTTGTCCGTCGACGTAGTCGTAGCGGTCGTCTCGAATGATGGTTCCGTCGATGTTCGATTGGACGCCGCTGACGTTGCCGGCGTCGTCGTAGGTGGTGACAGTGACGAGGTTGCTCGAGCCGCGTCGAACCGTGGTCTCGGTGAGCTGGTCGTACTCGTAACGGTTGGTGGTCGTCTCGACGGTTCGCCCGTCGGACTCGACCGAGCGCCGCTCGATTTCGCGGCCCGAGCTGTCGAGCACAGTGACAGTGGCGGTGCCGTCTGGTGCTGTCGCCGTGACGGTCTGGGAACCGTCGTGGTGGTCGTCGTAGCTGGCGCGCCACGTCCGATCGCCAGGAAGGACGACGGTCGCCACTCGACCGGAGGGGTCGTACTCGTAGCGGGTCGTGAGCTCACCGGGTTCCGTCACCGAGGTCAGTTGACCGGCGTCGTTGTAGGTGCGGTCGGTGACGCCGCGGTCGGGTCGTGACTCGCGGATGAGCCGCCCGGCGTTGTCGTAGCGGTAACTGCTCGTACGGCCGACCGGGTCGCGTTCGCGTACCAGCGTCGACTGCGGTGCCCACGATGTTGACCAGGTGCGACCTGTCGGTGAGGTCGTGGTGGTGACGTTGCCTTCGGCGTCGAACTCGAAGGTCCACATCGCGTCGCGCGATGTGCCGGTGCCCGTGGGATTGCCGAGCCGGTCGCGGGTCGTCAATGCGGCGACTGCGGTGGCGTCGGTGGCGGCGACGATGAAGCCGTCGCTGTACTCGAGGGCGGTGCGTCCAGCGGCCGGTGTCGTGACGGCCGTCGGAAGCGCGAAATCGCTGTCGTAGCCGAAGGTGATCGATTCGGGGCCGTCGATCGCTATGACCCGGCCGTGTTCGTCGTAGTCGTAGGTGGTCGTCTCGCCGTTCAGCGTGGTCTCGGTGAGTCGACCGTCGGTGTAACTGTGCTCGACCGAAGACACGATCTCGCCGCCGGGGTACACGTACTCGGTCTCCGACACGAGCCGTCCAGAGGTGTCGAATGCTCGCAGCAGCATGTCCGTCTCGCCGTAACCGACTCTGACGAGCCTGCCGTCGGCATCGTGCTCGTACGTGACCGGCGGGCCGGTCGACTCGACCGTCGTGCCGTCGGCGGCGTACTCGAACGCCAGTCGTTGTCCTGCCGCTGTGCGCTGATTGGTGACCTTGCCGTTCATGTATGCGTTCGTCGTCGTGGCGGCTTGTGTGCGCGTCTCGGTCAGGAGTTGATCTGCGTCGTACCGGTATCGCGTGTCGACCCCGGGAGCGGTGACGCGCGACATCAGGTCGCCTTGGTACTCGTACTCGGCAGTGCGGCCGTCGCTCGACGCCAGGGCGACGACTCTGTCGGCATCGAGGTCGAGGGTGACCGACAGGCCCTGCGACGACGTCAACGTGATCACCTCGGCGGTCTGTTCGACAGTCACCGAGGTGCCGCCCGGCGCGGTCAGCGAGTCGAGCGAGCCTTCGTCGTCGAAGTGCCAGCGCTCGCCGGTCGGCCATCGCAGCGCGTAGCCGCCGTCGTCTCGCGTGACACTGGCGGACCCGGCGACGTCCCATCCGGTCGGTGCTTCCGGGTTCCACAATGGTCTGAAGCCGGCCGGAGCGTTGATGGTGAGATGTGCGTCGTCGACGACGAGCGAGGTTTCGTACACGGTCGACCAGCCTCGCCCGAACCATCCGATGCGGTCGTCGCCCGATCGGTAGCTGCGCAGGAGTTCGATCCCGTACACGCCTGGCGGGAAGACGACATCGCTCGTGGCGATGCGATAGTCACCGGTGGAGGTGTCGATCCCGTCGCCGACACATCCGACCTCGGCACAGGAGGTCGGAGCATCGACGGTGACGGAGTCCGACCTGATCGACCATGCTGCGTCCGAGTCGCCAGAAGTGCACCCGGCTGCGACCGTCGCCATCGCCACGAGGCCGGCGACGCCGGCGCGCGACCTGCGGTGTCGTGAACGGTCAGCTGCTGGAATCGTCATCTTCCCCGGTTTCATTGTCGAGGGCGTCGATCCACGACTGCGACCCTGGCCCGTGTGGGGCTTCGAGGGCACGTGGCATCCATTCGTTGACGAGCTCGTCGGCCACGTCGAAGTCCTTCGCCAGCACCGAGGTCTCCATCAGCAGGAACGCTGCCGCGAACTCTGGATCGCTGTGGCCTGGCCCGCTGTTGGCGTTGCTCGCGTCGATCAGCAACTGGCGAGCGAGCATCTGCGCGAACGTCGGGTCGAGCGCGCGCAGGCTGCGAACCCAGATCGTCACGAATCGGGGAGGGAGCTGGTTGTCGCCGGCCTCGACGCGCTGGCGGATCCGGCGCATGACCTCTTGGATGCCGTCGACGTCGTCCAGTCGTGCGTACGCGTTCACTCCGGCAAACGTGATGTAGGTGAGTTCGACCTCTGGGTCTGCTGCGCCGGCCTCCTTCATGTACTGGCGCTCGAGGTCGAAGAACCGTTCGACCCGTCGCGTCGTGACCTCGGGGGATTCGACGTACACCGAGCACATTGCTGCGATCGCGGTCGCTACCCGCTTGGCCCGCGCGGTCAACGTCGTTCGGTCCAGTTCCTCGCTGTCGGCCAACACAGCGCGCAGTGACTTCTGCAGTGTCGAGGTCGCCTCCGGGTCGAGTGCCACCCACTGGTGTGCGACCGTGAGTGCTGCCTCCAGCCGATCGGCGAGCAGCCAGGCCCGCCACATGCCTCCGGGCGCGAGTTCTGCCTTGACGAGGGCATCGCGACACGAGGTCGCAGCAACAACAGCATCGGCGATGCCCGCCGGTGTGTTCGCATGGTCGACGTCGGCTGCGACCTCGCCGAACAGGAGCTTGATGTCGCTCTGCATCGAGGTGGGCATCGCGCCGCCCGCGAGCTGGCTGAACCGCTCCCACCAGGTCGGGAAGTCCTGGGCTGTCGCGGTGACTCGCAGCTCCTCGCCGTCGTCGAGACCTTCCGCCCACTCGTACAGCTCGTCGACCAGATTCTGTGGTGCGTCCGGGAACCAGTCCAGGATCCTGTCAACGTCCATCGTGCCCGCCCTCCTGGGTTCTGTCCGTTCGCCGGGCTGGCCGGCCCGTACCGTCGATCTCCTCAGATTCTGACACGCGGCTGTCACAGAGTTCAGGGCCTCGGATCTGTGCGACACCCCATCCGTATCGTGTCGGGGGTGGCCCACGGCGGACGGACCCTGTACGAGGTGCTCGGTTGCGACCAAGCAGCATCGCCGACCGAGCTCAAACGTGCCTGGCGGCGGCGACTCCTCGAAGTGCATCCCGATCACGGCGGCTCCGTCGCCGACACCCTCGAGGTCCAAGCCGCCTACGACGTGCTCGGCGACGACGCTCGCCGCCGCGACTACGACCGCGAACTCGCAGCGGCCCAAGCGGCCGACGGCCCTCAGGCGACCCGGACAGACGACCTGCTGTCAGACCTCGCGCAACAGTTTGCCGAGGCGTTCGCGCAACAGTTCGCTGAGGCCTTTGCCCGCGGCTTTGCCGAAGCCGCCCGTGAATGGGCACGCCAGTACGACGAGCCCGACGACTCCGGCGCGACGGCCGCATCGGGCACGTCGCAACGCTCGCGCCGAGCTACCGCAGACGAGCCGTTGGAGTGGGCGCGTTCGACAGGTGACCGCGCCGGAATCAGATTCTGTGCATCGACGACCAAGAAGGGGCGGCCGTGCATGGCGACCGCACGACCCGGTAGCGACTTCTGCCAGGCCCACGACCCGAACCGGCGACTGTGCGCCGGGTTCAGCGGCCGCAGCGGTACGAGACCGTGCCGCGCGACGGCGCTCGCCGGTCAGCCGTACTGCTACTGGCACGCGAACCTGTACGCGACATACGCGGCCGACGGAGCCGCTCCCGGCGCTGACAGCGATCCACCGGTCGCAAGCGACCGGCCCGACCTGTCAACGGTCGGAGGAGTCAAGCACCGAGACCCCGACCGGCCGCCGCTTGCGACGGTCGGTGCGGCTGTCACCGGGGCGTGGGTGTTCCTGCTGGGTCCTTTGGTGTTCGTGATCCTCGTCAAGTGGATGCTCGGTGACTTCAGTGGCGAGGATGCCGACATCGACAAGCGACTCGCGGTTGCGCTCGCGATCGCGATCGTCGACCTGGCCATCTTCGGTCGGGTGATCGCGGCCACCGGACGGCTGCTGGCAAGCCAACGCGACGTCGGCGGTACCGAGCGCGTGGCGTGGGGTGTGGTGATGCTGATCGCCACGTCTGTCCTCACCGTGATGATCTACCGGGAGATGCCCACTCCGAACGTCGTCACGAAGATGCTCGTCGTCGGTATGACAATCGTGGCTGCCAGGCTCGTCGTGGGACTCCTCGACGCCTCGATGCGACGGACATCGAGCGAGCTGGCCACCCACGATGACCATGGATAGGCGCACGCTCGCGGCAACGCGTCCGAAGGCGTCACTCCACAGCTCGTCCGAGCCTCCGATCCAGAAGCGGGACGAGTTGCGGATGGCGATGAAGCTGACGGAGCGCGGATGGGGAACTGGAGCTCGTTCGCAGCAGGGGACGCCCACCTGGTCGTCTCGTCTCCTGCCAGACTGTGTCCCATGTCGGAGACTTCGCTGGTGGAAAGTCGGATCGTCGAGGCGGCGCTCGACGACTCCATCGAGCCTGCCGTCGCGGACATCGCTGGGAACGACGCATGGTCTGCCGAACTCGCCGTCGACCTTGCGCACGCCAAGGGCGAGGTGTACGTCGTGCATCGCCTGTTCCACGCGCTGCGCGGGCGTGGCGTCGAGTGCCGGTTGGAGGATCGCCGGTGCGACCTCGTCGTGGAACACCTCGGCTCCGACGTCAAGATCGAGGCGAAGGCCGTCCACGCCCACCAGCTCCTCAGCACGCAGCGCGCCGACCGAGGGTTCCGCAGCTTCGACCACCGCACCAAGGACCTCGAAGCGCTGCGCGCCGGCAGGGCAGATCTGCTGCTCGGGATCGTCCCGCGGTTCCGGTCCGGACCCCACCTGAAGTACCCCCGTCAGATTGGCGTGCACGAGCTGGAACCGTTCGGCCTCGTCGAGGAGGATGGGCAGAGCACGGTCCTGGTCGCCGAGGCGACACGACTCGCGCAAACGTACGCGATCGACAACGACATCTGGTTGTGGCGGCGGCTCCCACTCGACGTCCGCAGCCCGGACGGCTGGTGGGTCGAGGTGACGCTGTTCTGGTTCGGTCGGCGCCCTGACGACTGAATCGGCACCACCTGCTTGACAGGCTCGCTACGGTCGACACCATGACTACGACCCATCGACGGTCACCACGACCAGCCGATGGACGAAAGTCCGCTAACCGGGTGACAAGTCCCCCCTCGCCCACTCCGAAACCCCTGCTCAGCAGGGGTTTCTTCGCGTCCAGGGACCCTCACTTCTACCGAACTTCTACCCTTGCGCGCGCATGCTTTCCGTCCGGTCTCGGGGCTGCGGCTCCGGCTCGGTCATGGTTGCGAAGACCTCGCCCGCGATCCAAAGCGTGGACCCGCCCTTGCCAGCGGTGCCGAATTGCTCAAGCCATCCTCGGCTCTCGAGTGCACGAGCTGGCTCGCATCCACCGATTCGTCGAGGAGTGGGAGGCCGCCGCGTCCCTCCTGCTGCGACGCAGCGATCCCAGGGCGCACGATGCGTACCTCGAACACGACCGCATCGTCGCCGGCACCTTCGACGAGCAGCTGGCCTTCGTCGTCAACCAATGGCGGACCGTCCACGCGAGCGGTGGCGTCTGCGCCATCAACGCATCGAGCAACGACCACGTCGACGCCGCCAACGCGGCGGTCCAGTCCGCGCGGCTCGCAGCCGGTGACGTCGACGGCCGGCGCGCCGCTCGGATCGACGGATCGGAGCATGCGTACATCGGCGATGTCGTCGTGACGCGACGAAACGATCGTCGTCTCACGACCGACCTCGGCGAGCCGGTCCGCAATCGTGAAATGTGGACGATCGCCGGCATCGGCGACGACGGATCGCTCACCGTGTCGTCGAGTAGGGGCGCCGGCCGTGTCGACCTGCCCGCCGAGTACGCCCGCGAGCATGTCCGGCTCGGCTACGCAGCCACCGAGCACGGCATCCAGGGCGACACGACGACCGTCAGCGTCGAGCTCGTCTCCCAAGCCACGACACGGCGAGGCCTGTACGTCGGCGCCAGCCGCGGCCACGAACGGAACATCATCGCCGTCATCACCGAGACCGACGACCTCGAAGAGGCCAGGGACATCCTCGAACGAGTCCTCGCCAACGAGCGCGCCGATCTCCCTGCCATCGCCCAACGCCGCGAGCTCGCCGCAGAAGCGCGGCCGGTCGCGCGTGCTCAACCGCGACCCGAGCCGAGGTGCGAAGTGCCGGAGTGGTTCGACGAACTCGCCGCCTCGATCGGAGACAGCGCGCGGAAGCTCGAGGAGATCGAAGACCGCTTCGATCGCGAGCGCTCGCAACTCGCCGAGCGTCTGGAGGAGGCGCGGCGGCAACGGACCGAAGCCGATCGACGGCTCGACCCCCACCGGCCAGCACTCGACCAGGCGAGTCGCGCCGTCGAGGAGAGCCAACGTCGAGTGTGGTCGGCGAACTCCCAGCTGTCTCGGTCCTCGGCACTCAAGCGACGCGGTGCTCGCCGAGACCTCGACGATGCGCGCGCCGACCTCGACATAGCCCTCGAACACCAACAGCAGGTCGAACTCGCCGCGGCTCCGGCCATGGAGTCACTGACGACTGCTGACGCCGAGGTGCGCAAGCTCAGAGACCGGCTCAGGACGCTGGACGTACGAGAGCGAATGGCCCTCGGCTACACCGACGTCGGCCAGTACCGCGATGTCGCTGATGCCCTTCACCAGTGGCGCCGTTGGGCGGACGGTCACCCGGTGTCAGCGGAGGCCGTCGCTCACGCCGTTGGCGTCCTCGACAGCACTGACTCCATCGATCGATCCGACGCAACTGCATTGGTCGCTCCGCTCAGGAACTGGGCAGTCGATCGAGGTTTGCCAATGCCCGTGAGATCTCCCGAGCCGAGCCGGTCACTCGGAATCGAGCTCGACCTGTGACGCACGCAGCCAGCTCGAGCGATGATCCGGCTATGGACGACGCGACCCGCACCTACCGATTCGACATGACGATCACCCGTCGAGTCGGGCCACATAGCGCCATCGCCTGACCGTCGGGTAAGCCATCGATACTTCGGTTCTTGCAGTCGGACCCACGGTGATGAGGATGTGCCGAGCGTCGCTACGACCACAGCCCGGAAGGGAGGTCCGGTCAGTCCGCTCCCCGCTTCTCGGTCACGCTCGGCGAAGGACTCGTCGCCTCACGGTCGCCGCAGGCCGTTACACCCCCTGGGTATCCTCGATCGGGTGGGCAGATCGCAGAGCGCGTCGAGGTTTCCCAGCCACGTCGCCGAGCAGTTGGCCTACTACGTGTACGCGCTGCGTGACCCGAATCGTGAGGACGAGATCTTCTACGTCGGCAAGGGCAAGGGCGACCGCGTCTT
>JAGQSS010000002.1 GCA_020439405.1 Ilumatobacter sp.
CGCCGCGGTCGGGGTGGGATCAGGATCCATCAGCCGAACCACCATCGTGGCGGTCGCTCCCCACGTCCGGAGTTCCTTCGCCGTCATCTCGATGCCGCTCCACGTCGTGAGCCAGCGAGCGACCGTGTCGCCGGAGACGATGCCGCCCTCCGGCCCTCGGAAGAGTCGATCGTCCGCACCGGTGCCGCGGACGTGGCAGCGCCAGATCGGCTCGACGATGTCGGGATCGGAGAGGATCAGGTCGCGTTCGATTCCGGCCTTGGCCGTGAAGACGAACCTCAGGCCGCGGTCCGTGCGGGTCACGTGACGGCGTCGGAGCGTCGTCGCCCCGAACGACTCGTTGGTCTCGGCGTAGCGTTCCGAACCCACCCGCATCGACGTCGCGTCGATGAGGGCGATCACGGCGGCGATGTCACTGGTCCCGTCCGCGTCGTCGCCGCAGGCCCGTAAGCGATCGCGGACGGCCCGTCGGAGTCGGGGGAGCGCCTCGCCGAGTTCACCCAGCCGGGCGAACTTGGCTTCGTCGGCGGCGGCCCGGAACGCCTCGTGGTACCGATACTGCGTGCAACCCTCGTCGTCGACCCCGACGGCCTGCACGTGGCACCGGTCGTCGGCCGCGACACGCACCTGGCGCCATGCGGGTGGGATCGCGAGCGCATCGATCCGGGCCCGTTCCGGTCCACGGACCACCCGGGCATCGGGACCGACGTAGCTGAAGCCCGAGCCACACCGTCGTCGGACGATCGGCAACGTTCGAACGTCGACGTGTACCAGCCCGGCCCGGCGGGCGACCTCGTGCGGATCGATGACGCTCACGATCGGCACCGGGCCGGCGACGTGTTCACGGACCGCCGATACCCCGGCGCAGTCGATCGGAAACCGGCCGACGCGGCCGGTCAGTTGGGGCGCGAGAAGCGTGTCGTCACGATGACGCGGTTGCCGGTCGTCTCGATCGAGACCTGATTCGCGATCGCCTGGACCATCAGCAGCCCGCGCCCCCGGATGTTCTCGCTCGGCACCGGGCCGTCGGGCGGGATCGGGATGCCGGTCGAGTCGGCGGCGACCACGAGGACCAACTCGTCGTCGACGACGGCGGCGTCGACGACGGCCGGGCCGCCCTCGCCGTATTCGATGGCATTGGTGGCGAGCTCGCTGACCACGAGCACGATCCCGTCGAGCCACTCGCCGTCGTCGTCGAGCGTTGCCGCGAAGTCACGGACGCGATGACGCACGGACGACAGGTCGCGCCGGCTCGCAGCCGCGAGGTGGAGCGTGTGCCCGCCGCTCGACATCGCGCAGTTCTACCGCATCGGCGACCCCGGCTCGCGGACGGTCAGGACTCGGTGGTGATGTGGCCGTCGAGTCCGCTGATCTGGAGCAGACGGACGACGGGGCGGCTGGGGGCCACCACGATCAGGTCGCCGCCCTGCTCGCGGGCACGTTCGGTGAGGGCGACGAGCACACCGAGGCCGCTCGAGTCGATGAACTCGACCCCGCTCAGTTCGATCCGAAGCGTGCCGCGGGCGAGCATCGGCTCGGCCGTCGTTCGGACCATGGGCGCCGTGTGCGCGTCGACTTCGCCGCGGATCGTGATGGTGTCGTCGGACTGTTCGATGGAGATGGGTGCGTCGTTCACGGCTCGAGGTGGTGCGTCGTTGTTCGTGGGTGACCGACGGTCCGGCCAGCGTGGTCCACATTTTCTATCGCAAACCCGTCGAAGAGTGAACGACCATCCGTCACGGTGGGGTGTCACCCCAACGGGTGAAAGATGGCACCATCCGGTGACGCCGACCCGGCGTCACCCGGTCGTCGCTGAACCTCACCTAAGGTGGCGGGGTGGCCGACGGCGGAATTCATGCAGCCGACCCGATCCACGTGCTGCGTCGTGGCGTCGCCGATCTCCACGATCGGGTCGATCGCCTGTCCGGTTTCGGCGCGCCGTCGATCTCGTCCGACGCGTACCGCTCGCTCGTGGCCGCGCTGGCGTCCGTCGTGCCGGCGGTCGAAGCTGCGGTGATCGGCTCCGATGATGCCCTGGTGGCCGACGTCCCCCCGTTCGCGCCGCTGCTGCTCGACGATGCACGCCGGTTGGGGATCACCCCGCAACCGTGGGCCGTGACCCTCGATGACGCGGCGCAGCGGTGGGGTGCTCGATACGTGCTCGCCGGCTCGCAACTGGGGGCGGTCGTGATCGCCCGCCGTCTCCGCGACGAGTTGCCCGAACTGCCCAGGGCGTACTTCACGGCGGCGGCGACCGGTGCCGGAGAGCGCTGGGCGGCGTTCCGTTCCGACGCCCGCGTGGCGTTCGCCGACGACGAACTCGACGTCTCGGCCGCTGTCGACGCGGCTCGAGACGTCTTCGAGCGCCTGCTGGCCGTGCTCGAACGCTCGGTATGCGATCCGTCCACCGTCGGTGCGGGAGGCGGGCGATGACGGGCTACCTCGTGCGTGGCGAGCTGGTCGATCTCCACAACTGCGAGGACGAACCGATCCACATCCCGGGCTCGGTGCAACCACACGGGGCGTTGATCGCCTTCGACGGCGACCTCGTCGTGCGCGCCGCGTCGGCCAACATCGCCGACTGGTTCGGATCGACCCCGGACGAGGCCGTCGGCAACGACCTGGGAGAATTGCTCGACACCGTCGCCGCCGACGCCGTCCGAGCCGAACTGGCACGTGCCGCCGAGGCACGTATCGACGGACTCGATCTGACCATCGACGGCGAGCGATATGCGGCAGCGCTGTTCGCGTCGACCGGGTGGTTCGTCCTCGAACTCGAATCGGTCCGCCAGACGAACCTGCCCCTGTCACTCGTGCGCAACGCGACGATGGAGTTGAACCAGACCTCGACCGTCGCCGCCACCGCCGACGCAGCGGCGGCCGCGGTGCGCGAGATCACCGGGTTCGACCGGGTGATGGTGTACCGCTTCGACGAGCAATGGAACGGGCAGGTGATCGCCGAACGAAAGCGCGACGACCTCAACACGTTCTTCGGACTGCGGTACCCGTCGACCGACATCCCCGCGCAGGCGCGGGCGTTGTACCGGCGCAACTGGCTCCGACTCATCCCCGACATCGGGTACGCACCCGCGCCGATCGAACCGCACGACCTGACCCCGGACGGCACGCCGCTCGACCTGAGCGATTCGACCATCCGGAGCGTGTCGCCCATCCACGTGGAGTACCTCGAGAACATGGGCGTGACGGCATCCATGTCGGTCTCGCTGATCATCGACGACGAGCTGTGGGGGCTGATCGCGTGCCACCACTATTCGGGGCCGCATCGGCCGACGCCGGCGATCCGGAACACGGCGGAGTACATCGGGCAGTTGGCGTCGGTCCGACTCGGTGACTGCGTCCGCAACAGCGAGCGCCAGCGCACCACCGAGCTGACCAACCTCGCCAACTCGCTCGGCGACATCCTGCTGGCCAACGATCACCGACCGTGGGTGGGCCTGCTCGCCGAACACGAGGCCGAGGTGCTGAAACTCGCCAACGCGTCCGGCGCTGCGATCCGCATCGGCGGCGAGGTGGTCCGATTCGGCCGGATCCCGGAACCCGACGTGACCTGGTCGGTACTCGAGCACTGGTCGGCCGACGACGACGCGTTTGCATGCGACCATGCCGCGTCGCTCTCGTCGCTCGCCGAACCCCATGCCGACGTCGCCGCGGGCATCCTCGCCATGTCGCTGTCCGGCGACCGTGACGACCTCGCCGTGTGGTTCCGCCCCGAACAGGTCGAGTTCGTCGACTGGGCGGGCGACCCGTACGAGAAGGAGGTCGCGGCCGAGCGTCCCGGCGTCCGACTCGCGCCACGACGGAGTTTCGAGCTCTGGCGTGAAGTGGTGCGCGGTCGCAGCGAACCCTGGGCCGGGCCGGAGAAGGCCGCCGCCTACCGGTTCACCCGGCACCTGATCGCATCGAAGGTCCGACGCGACCGGGAGGTGCTCTCGGTGGCCGACGACCTGATGAAGGTCATGCTCCCGGCCACGCTGCCGTCGGTGCCGGGCTACGCCATCGACGCCCACTACGCGCCGGACGGGCGCGGCCGCGTCGGCGGCGACTGGTACGACGTCGTGACGCTGCCCGGGCGGACGGCGTTCGTCGTCGGCGACGTCGCCGGCCACGGTCTCCGGGCGGCGAGCACGATGACCCAGGCACGCAACTCGCTGCGCGCCTATCTCGCCGACGACCCCGACCCGGCGCGGGCGCTCGAGCGGCTCGACCGGCTGTTGCGATCGATGTTGCCCGGCGAACTCGTCACGCTGGTCGTCGCCGTGCTCGACCACGAGCGCGGCTCGATCCGCTTGTGCAGCGCCGGACATGTGCCGGTGTTGCGAGTGACGACCGGGGGATCAGCCCGGCTGGGCGCGCCGATCAACCGCGTGCTCGGGGTGTTCGGCGGCCCGTTCGAGGCGATCGGGTTCACGCTCGACGCCGACGAGATCCTGCTGATGTACAGCGACGGTCTTGTCGAGATGCCGGGTCGCGACATCGACGCCGGGTTCGCGCTGCTCGAACGCGAGGCGTCCGAGCTGGCCGCCGCACCGATCGCCGGGTGGACCGTGCGTCTCGCCGAACTGATGGCCGGGCTCGAGCCGCACGACGACGTGACGGCCCTCGCCGTGCGCCGTTCCTGACCGTCGTCGGAGTCGACGACCGACCGCTCAGGCGGCGAGTTCGTACCGGATCGGCAGCCGTTTGTGGCCGCTGACGAACACGGCCTTGACGGTGGCCGGTTCGCCGTCGAGTTCGACCGACGCCAGCCGCGGGATCAGATGGCGGTACAGCGAGCGGAGTTCCATCCGGGCGAGTTGCGCGCCGAGGCAGAAGTGGACGCCGAAGCCGAAGGCGATGTGTTTGTCGGCGTTCGGGCGGGCGACGTCGAACCTCAGGGGTCGTCGAAGATGGTCGGGTCGAGGTTGGCCGCCGTGTAGTTGAGCATGATCCAGTCGCCCTTGGCGATGGGCCGGCCCGCGATCTCGGTGTCCTCCTGTGCCGTGCGCATGAAATGGCGGACGGGCGAGGAGAGCCGGATCATCTCGTCGACGGCGTTCGGGATCAGGTCGGGTTCGGCCTGGAGCCGCGCCAGCGCCTCCGGGTCGGTGGCGAGCCGATGCATGCCCTCCGACATCGACGCGGCCGTGGTGTCGTGGCCGGCGGTCGCGACGATGGTGTAGTACCCCATCTGCTCGAGGACCGGCATCGGTTCGTCGTCGATCGTGCCGTTCGCGATCAACGTCGCCAGGTCGGTGCTCGGGTTCGCCTGGCGATCGGCGGTCAGGCCCGTGAAGTAGCCGTAGAAGTCGAGGAGGACGGCGTTGATCTCCTCCGGTGACGCGCCGCGCCCGAGATCGGGGTCGGAGGCGCCGAACAGCTCCTGGGTGAGCTTCAGCATGCGGTCGTAGTCGGATTCGGGCAGTCCGAGGATCGCCAGGATCACCTGGAGCGGGTAGCGCATCGCGACGTCGCGGTAGAAGTCGAGCCGACCGCCGGCGTCGACCATCTTCCGGTAGGCCTGCTCGCTCAGTTCGTCGAGGCGTTCGTTCATCCGGGCGAGACTCGACGGCTTGAACCAATCGGCGGTCAGACGCCGGTACTTCACGTGGTCGGGCGCATCCATGTGGATGAGCGTGCGGATGTTCAGCTGGCCCTGTTCTTCGACCACCCGGATGGCTTCCTCGGTCGCGAGGACGGAGTAGGGCTCGTTCGTGAACAGCTTGGGTTGCCGCTCGACCTCCATGACGGCGTCGTGTCCGATGACGGCCCAGAACGGCCGGAAGCCGTCGGCCTCGATCCGGTGGACGGGACCGTCGGCGTGCAACGACAGCACGTCGCGCCGCCAGGTGTCCATGTCGCCGTAGCGCTGCGGATCGTGGAACAGGTCGATCATGCGGTGATTCTGTCAGTGAGCGCGCCGGCGGATCGGACCGGAGCGGCGGCAGGCCGGACGGTTCAGGCGACGAAATGGAGCACCACCGGCCGGCCGCGGTGTTCGGTGATCTCGACGTCGAGTCCGAACACGTCGCGCATCGTGGACGCGACGACGACCTCGTTGGGCGTCCCGTCGGCGACGATCCGTCCGTCCCGCATCGCGACGATCCGGTCGGCGTGGTGGGCGGCGACGTTGATGTCGTGGAGCACGACGACGACCGTCTTGCCGAAGTCGTCGGCGAGGCGTCGGATCATCGCCATCGACTGTGCAGCGTGGCGGAGGTCGAGGTTGTTGAGGGGTTCGTCGAGGAGCACGTGGTCGGTGTCCTGGGCGACGACCGCGGCGATGAACGCTCGCTGGCGCTGTCCACCCGAGAGTTCGTCGAGTCGACGTGGCGCGAACTCGTGCAGGTCGAGCGTCATGAGCGCCCGATCGACGAGATGGTGGTCCTCGTCGGTGAGCCGTCCCTGCGAGTAGGGGAACCGGCCGAACTCGACGAGTTCGCGAACGGTCAGCCGGACCGCGAGGACGTTCTCCTGCCGGAGGATCGCGACACGGGCTGCCAGTTGCCGGCTGGGCGCCGTCGACACGTCGTGACCGTCGATCAGCACGGTGCCGGACGTCGGCTCGAGCAGGCGTCCGGCGATCGTGAGGAGGGTCGACTTGCCGGCGCCGTTCGCGCCGACGAGGGCGGTGACCCCGGCACCGTCGATCGTGAGCTCCGGGCAGTCGAGGACGGTCGTGTCGCCGTAGCGCTTGACGAGGGATCGGACGTCGATCATCGGCGTTGTTCTTTCAGGAGGAGGACGATGAAGGCGATGCCGCCGAAGAAGGCGATCACCATGCTGGCCCGGGTGTTGAACTCGAAGAACTCCTCGATCACGAACTGCGCGCCGATCAGGACGGTTGCACCGGCGATCGCTGAGGCGGGGATGGTGTAACGATGGCGGAACGTGCGCGTCGCGAGGTAGACCGCGTTCGAGGTGAGGAGCCCGAGGAAGGTGATCGCACCGACGAGCGCCGTCGGCACGGCGACGAGCACGGCGACGAGCGCCATCGCGACCTTCGTCGTCCGGTCCACGTCGACGCCGAGTGACGTCGCGTGCTCGTGGCCGAGCGCCACGGCGTCGAGGCGGTACCGCATGCGCCACACGACGACGAGCGCCAGCGCGACACAGACCGTGGAGGCCAGGAGGAGCTGCTCGTCGACGCTCGAGAAGCTGGCGAACAGTCGATCCTGGAGGGCGACGAACTCGTTCGGGTCGATCAGGCGGGCGACGAGGTTGCTGAGTGCCCGGAACATGCCGGACATCACGACGCCGGCGAGCATGAGCAGCACGACGTCACCGCGTGTGCGCCGAAGGAACACGTGGTTGAGGAGGAGCGCGAACCCCATCATCACGGCGAGTTCGCCGACGAATCGGATGCGGACGTCGATCCGGAGGAAGGCGAACGTGCCGAACAGGTACGCCGCCACGGTCTGGATCAGGATGTAGAGCGCATCGAACCCCATCAGTGCCGGGGTCAGGATCCGGTTGCCCGAGACGGTGTGGAACAGGACGGTGGCGACGCTGAGGCCGACGCCGACGAGGGTCATGGCGACGACCTTCTTGGCCCGGAGCTCGAGGGCGAACGACAACGACCCCTTGAGGTCGTAGGTCATGAACGCGGTCACGGCGAGCAGGAAGCAGACGCCGATGATGGCGTTGACGACGATCGACCGAGACGGCCGGAACGTACCGGCGCGGGGGAGGGCGTCGACGTCAGCCGACACGGCCACGAGTCCTGAGAAGCAGTCCGAGGAAGGCACAGCCACCCACCACACCGAGGATCACACCGACCGGGATCTCGTAGGGGTGGCGGACGGTACGTGACCCGATGTCGGCGAGGAGGAGCAGGATCGCACCGCTGATGGCGGCGATCGGCAGCACACGACGGAGTCGGTCGCCGAACGCCAGGGTGACGATGTTCGGGACGACGAGCCCGAGGAGCGGGATCTCGCCGACGACGACCACGACGACGGCAGAGCTCGAGGCCACGAGCCCCATCCCGATCAGGACCGTGCGCGAGTGGTCGAGGCCCAGGTTGACGGCGAACTCGCGCCCCATGCCGGCGATCGTGAAGCGCTCGGCGAACCAGTACGTCAGGATCGTCAGGGCGGCCACGATGTAGAGCAACTCGTAGCGGCCGCGGAGCGTCCCGGAGAAGTCCCCACTGATCCAGGTCACCAAGGTCTGGAGCAGGCCCGCCCGGTAGGCGAGGAAGACCGAAGCGGCGTTGAACACGGCGCCGAGCATCAGACCCATCAGCGGGACGACGACGATGTCGCGGAACTGGAGCCGTTGGAGGAGGACGAGGAAGAGCCCGGTGCCGGCGAGGGCGAAGAGGACGGTGATGACCATCCGCAGGTAGATCGGTGCCGACGGGACGTACAGCGCGCCGAGCACCAGTCCGAGCGTGGCAGCGTCGAGCGTGCCCGCGGTGTCGGGCGCGACGAACCGGTTCCGGGTCAGTGTCTGCATCGTCAGCCCGGCCACGGCCATGGCCGAGCCGGCGAGGATGATCGCGATCGTGCGCGGAATGCGCGAGGTCGTGAGGAGGTCGAGCGCCAGGTCGTCGCCGCGGAGCACCGCGGCGGGTGTGACCGAACTGGCCCCGATGAACGTCGAGACGACCGCCAGGAACAGGAGGATGACGAGGGCGACCGCCAGGACGGCCCGATCGCGGGCCGCCTGGCGGTCGTTCGTGGCGGGCGCTGCCGCGACCGTCAGGGCAGGCTCGCCTCGATGTCGTCCATCACGCCGTGCAGACCCGGGATCGAGTTGCCGGCGAGATACCAGGAGAAGGCGTCGACGTAGACGACGCGTCCGTTCTGCCAGGCGTTGGTCTGGGTGACGAGATCGTTGTCGAGGATCGACTCGGCACTCTCGCCTTCGTCACCGATCGCGGCCGAGCGGTCGACGACGAACAGGACGTCGGGGTTCACGTCGAGGATGTACTCGAACGAGACGACCTCGCCGTGTGTCTCCTCGGTCTGCAGCGACTCGTCCGCCTGGGCGTAGCCGAAGACGTCGTGGAGCATGCCGAACCGTGACCCGGCGCCGTAGGCCGACACCTCGGCGCCACTCGTCAGGACGATGAGCGCCGTACCGGCGTCGGCGGTCTGCGACGACAGTTCGGCGATCCGGGCCTCGATCGCCTCGAGTTCTGCGGCGACCTCGTCCTCGACCCCGAAGATCTGACCGATCTGCTCGTGGCGCTGGACGAACGCGGTCATCGGGTCGACCGATTCGTCGAAGGTGAGGTCGACCGTCGGGGCGATCTCGGACATGTCGGGGTACGTCGCCGACGACCGGGTGGCGACGACGATCAGATCGGGTTCGAGGGCGTTGATCGCCTCGTAGTCGGGTTCGAACGCCGTGCCGACCGACTCGGGGGCGTCGACGAGCGCCTGGAACTCCTCCGGCACCGGGGTGCCGAGCGAGCCGAACCCGTCCGCCTCGACACCGAGCGCGTCGAGTGTGACGAGCATGCCGAGATCCATCACCACGAGGTTCTCCGGCGCCACCGGGACCTCGTCGGTGCCCGAGTAGTGCTCGATGACGACCGTGCCGCCCGACGCTTCCTCGCTCGACTCGTCCGTCGACTCCTCGGCAGGCTCCTCGGCCGACTCCTCGGCCGACTCCTCGGCTGGCTCCTCCGCCGGCTCGGGCGCCGACGCCTCGGTCGGTTCGTCGGCGGTGTCGTCGTCACCACAGGCGGCGGCGACGAGGCTCAGGGCGAGGACGCTGGCGCCGAGGGCGCGGAAGCGGCGTCGATGTTGCATGGAGGGGGCTCCTTCGGTCACGTGCCGTCACTCCGGGTGAGTTAAGGCGGCCTAACAATTACAACAAGGTGCGCTGACTTGCAACTCGGGCGCCGTGAAGTTCGTCGGCCGCGGCACGACCGGCAGGCCGGCTCGGCATACTGCGAACCGTGGCTGCCCCCCGCCATCGTCGTGTTCCTGCCGTCGTCGGTTCGTTGGCGACGGGTGTCGTCGTCCTGATGTCGTGCGGTGGCGACGCCGCGCCCGAGCTGTCCGCGGCGGGGCAGCGGGGACAGCAGCTCTCGACCGACCTCGGGTGCGCCGGCTGCCACGGCGGCGACGACCGCGAGGCGACGATCGGTCCGGACTGGACCGGGTCATGGGGCACCGACATCGAGCTCGACGACGGCTCGACGACGACCTTCGATGCCCTGTACGTCGAACGATCCGTGCGTTCGCCCGATGCCCAGCGGCGGGCCGGTGACTGGATCCGCATGCCGGAATACCGCGTCGACCAGCTGACCGAGGCGGAGCTCGCCGATATCGTCGTCTACCTGGAGGAACTGGGATGACCGACGTCATCGAGACGCCGACTCCGGTCGACGACGACACCGAACGACGCACCACTCGTCGTCGCGTCGTCATCATCACCGTGGTGGCGTTCGTCGTGCTCGGGGTCGGGCTCGCGGTCGGGTTCACCAGATCGAGCGACCCCGAACCGAACTGGGTCGAGTTGTCGGCGCCGATCGAGATGCCCGACCTCGTCCTCACCGACACCGATGGTGAGCCGTACGACCTGCGTGCCGAGTCCGACGGACGGGTCACCCTGCTCTACTTCGGCTACCTCAACTGCCCCGATGCCTGCCCCATCCACATGGCGGTGCTCGACCTGACGTTCGAGAAGCTGGCGCCCGACGTCCGTGAGGCGATCGACGTGGTCTTCGTCACGACCGACCCCGAGCGCGACTCGCCTGCCGAACTCGGCGCGTTCCTCGACCGCTTCGATCCCGAGTTCATCGGTCTGACCGGCTCCGTCGAGCAGCTGCGCGACGCCCAGGTCGCTGCCGGTGTGCCGGTCGCCGTCGTCGAACCGGCCGACGCCGACGGCGAGTACCTGGTCGGCCACGCCACCCAGGTGCTGGTGTTCGACGACGACGGAGTCGCCCGGCGGGTCTACCCGTTCGGTGTCCGTCAGTCCGATTGGCTCGACGACCTGCCGCGGCTGGTCGGGTCGTGAGGACCGCGGTGGCCGTGGTGTGCTCCCTCGCCGTCCTCGCCGGTTGCGGCGGTGGCACGGACGAACTGATGGTCGACCGTCCCCGCATCGGGGCGACTCCGCTCGGCGCCGACGCGGCGCTGTACTTCGAGATCACCTCGCCGTCCGACGACCTCCTCGTCGGCGTCGAGGCCGACGTCACGGCGGTCACGTCGCTCCACGTGACCGGGGGCACGAACGGCACGATGATCGGCATCGACGAGTTCGAGTTGCCGGCCGGCGTGCCGGTCCGGTTCGAGCCGTTCGGCGACCATGTCATGCTCGAGCAGGTCGATCGCGACCTGGTGCCCGGCGACGAGGTCGCCGTGACGCTCCTGTTCGCCGACCACGCTCCGGTGCAGGTGACGGCCGACGTTTCGCAGCTCTACGACCTGGCGTGGGAAGATTCGTGAGGTGACGTCATGAGATGGTGGTGCTCCCAGCTGTACGAACCGTGGTCGTGGACCCCGCGTCCGTACATCGGTGTGTGGGTGATCATCGGCGCGCTGATCGCGGTTCGCTGGAACACGCTCCGGAAGCGCAAGGCGGCGACCGGATCGATCGACCTCACGACCCGTCAGCGGGTCTGGTTCTGGTTCGGGTTGTTCTTCCTCTGGCTGGCCTCCGACTGGCCGGTCGGCGCGCTCGGCGCGGGTTATCTCGCATCGGTGCACATGACGCAGTACATGCTGTACACGTTCGCCGCCTCGCCGTTGTTCCTGCTCGCAGCCCCCGAATGGTGGGTGCGTCGGGTGCTGGCCCGCACGCGCACGTACCGGCTGGTCGGCTGGCTCGCCCGACCCGTCCATGCCGCGGTCATCACGAACGCGGTCCTCATCGCCACCCACTCGCCCTGGACCGTCGACACGCTCCGTGGGACCCAGCTCGGCTCGTTCCTGCTCGACTTGCTCTGGTTCGTGAACGGTCTGATCCTCTGGAACCCGGTCATCTCGGCGCTGCCGGAGCACCGGGTGAAGTCGCCGCTCGGACGCTCGGCGTACCTGTTCCTCGGTGCCGGCGTCGCAGCACTCATCCCGGCCGGCTTCCTGACGTTCGCGTCGAGCCCGCTGTACTCGAGTTACGAGATCGCGCCTCGAGTGGGTCTCGACGCGCTCGAGGATCAGCAGCTCGCCGGCGCGATCATGAAGGTCGGTGCGATGCCGGTCATCTGGATCACGATCGCCTCGATCTGGGTGAAGTGGGCCGCGGCCGAACGCAAAGCCGACGAAGAAGCGGCGCGCGCAGCGAAGGAAGCCAAGCGGCAGGCCGACGCCTGACGCGGTCGACGATCAGTCCGCGGCGTCCGACGCCCAGGCGCTCTCGATCAGCGACGACAGCACGGCCTCGTCGACCTCGTCGAGGTGCTTGAGGTACAGGCATCCCCTGCCCGTCGTGTGGGGGCCGAGCCGATCGAACCGGGGGTCGGGCTCGGTCGCGTAGCCGTCGTAGACGCCGTACACGGTGAGCGCCGCCTTGCGCGGTGAGAATCCGACGACGAACCAGTCGTTCGTGCCGGTCGTGTTCGTGTACGGCCGATGGCCGAAGCCGACGATCGACGGACCCCACATCTCGGCTGGTGCGCCGGTGATCCGCTCCATGAGGTCGCGCATCCGGTGTCCCTCTGCCCGGCGGGTTGCGGCGGGCACCGATTCGAGGAAGGCGGTGACGTCGTCGCCGGTCGGTCGGGTCTTGATCGTCGCCATCTGACGAGTCTTGCGCACCCACCACGTGGATTCGGCCGGCAGGTGGGTTTCGCACGGTGGCGGATCGGGCAAGATGGCGGCGTGGACGGCGCAGCGACGTACCGAGTGCAGCTGCACCCCGGCTTCGGCTTCGGAGATGCGGCGGCGATCGTGGCCCATCTCGCCGACCTCGGCATCAGCCATCTGTACTGCTCGCCGTATCTCCAGGCCGCTCCGGGCAGCACGCACGGGTACGACGTCGCCGACCCGACCCGGCTGAACGACGAACTCGGCGGCGAGGCCGCGTACGCCACGCTCGTCGCCGCCCTCGCCGAACACGACCTGGGACAGGTGCTCGACATCGTCCCGAACCACATGGTCACCGACGCCGCGAACCCGTGGTGGTGGGACGTGCTCGCGAACGGACCGGCCAGCCGTTTCGCCCCGGTGTTCGACATCGACTGGGAGGTGCGTCCGGACGGCACGACCGACCCCGTCCTGGTCCCGGTGCTCGGCGATCACTACGGCCGGGTCCTCGAGGCCGGTCAGCTCTCCGTTCGTCGGATCGGCACCCGGTTCGAGGTGCGCTATTTCGACCATCGATTCCCGGTCGCGCCGCGCACCCTCGACGCCGTGCTCGTGGCTGCCGGGGCGCGCGTGGCCGGCGATGAACTCGTCGACGTCGGAGCTGGTTTCGCCGCATTGCCACTCCCGCGACTCGGCGACCTCGACGCCGCAAACCAGCGACATGCTCGGATCGAGCAGCTGAACGCCGATCTGGCCGACCTCTGCGCTCGCGACGCGTCGGTTCCGGCGGCGATCGACGCCGAGCTGTCGTCGCTGAACGCCGACCTCGATCGGCTCGACACGCTCCTCGCGCGCCAGAACTACCGGCTCGCACGATGGCGGACGGCCACCGACGAACTCGACTACCGCCGGTTCTTCAACATCGACTCGCTGATCGGCGTGCGGGTCGAGGACCCCGAGGTCTTCGCGGCAACTCACGGCATGATCCTCGACCTCGTCCGCCGCGGCACCGTCGACGGGCTGCGCATCGACCACATCGACGGGCTGCGCGACCCGGCCGGTTACCTCGACCGACTGTCGGATGCGACGTCGGGCACCTACGTGGTCGTCGAGAAGATCCTCGAAGGCGACGAAACGCTCCCACCCGACTGGCAGACGGCCGGCACGTCCGGATACGACTTCCTCATCCGGGTGAACGACCTGTTCGTCGACGTACGGAACGAGGCGGCGCTCACCGAGTGCTACGCCGACGTCACCGGCGAGCGGCGCGACTACGACGCGATCGTGCACGAGGCCAAGCACCAGATCATGAACCGCGAGCTGGTCGCCGAGGTCGAACGGACGACCGGGCTGCTCGCCGACGTGTGTCAGCGTCACCGACGCCAGAGCGACCACACCCACCGTGAACTCCGTGACGCCGTGCGCGAACTGGTCGCCGCGTTCCCGGTCTACCGCACCTACGTCGTGCCGGGCCGTGCGACCACTGCGGCCGACCGCAGCCACGTCCGCATCGCGGTGTCGGCCGTCCTCGAGCGGCGGCCCGACATCGATCGAGAGCTGGTCGAGTTCATCGGCGCGTGTGCCGCGGGCGATCGAGACGGCGCCGACGAGTTCGCCGCCCGCCTGCAGCAGCTCACGGCTCCGGTGACGGCCAAGGGCATCGAGGACACGGCGTTCTATCGGTACCACCGGATGATCTCGCTGAACGAGGTCGGCGGCGACCCGTCGCGGTTCGGTCGGTCGCTCGACGACTTCCACACGCTGACGGCCTCGGTCGCGGCGACGCACCCGTCGGCGATGCTCACCCTGTCGACGCACGACACGAAACGCAGCGCCGACGTCCGCGCTCGCCTGAACGTGCTGTCGGAGACGCCCGACGCATGGCGCCGCACGGTCGAGCGGCTCGCCGAGCTCGCGACGCCGTTCCGGTCGGTCGACGACCTGAACACCGAGTACCTGCTGTTCCAGACACTGATCGGCGCATGGCCGCTCGACGCCGAGCGCGCGGTCGCGTTCATGGCCAAGGCGACCAAGGAGGCCAAGGTCCACACCTCGTGGATCGATCCCGACCCCGCGTACGACGAGGCGATCGCCGGCTTCACGCGAGCGGTGCTCGCCGATCATGGGTGCCGCGGCGAGATCGAACGCTTCCTGCGCGACGAGCGCGTCGTCGAGCGTGGCCGGCGCAACTCGCTCGCCCAGACGGCACTGCTGCTGACCTGCCCGGGCGTGCCCGACGTGTACCAGGGCAACGAACTCTGGGACCTGAGCCTCGTCGACCCGGACAACCGTCGCCCGGTCGACTTCGAGCTCCGTCGTCGCGTTGCCGCCGACACGATCGCGAGCGACCCTGCGGCGGTGCTGGCCCGTGCCGACCGCGGCGACCCGAAGCTCTGGGCGACCCGACGTCTGCTCGGTCTCCGTCGCCGGTCGCCGGCAACGTTCGTCGGCTCCGACTACGAGCCGTTGCCGGCGACAGGTGAGCGGGCCGACGACCTGGTGGCGTTCACGCGACCGGGTCTCGTCGTCACCGTGCCGCGCCGCGGCGACGACCGGTGGTCCGGGACGACCATCGACGTTCCCGCGGGGCGTTGGACCGACGTGCTCTCGGGCCGTGACGTGACCGGCGGGTCCGTCGGCGTCGACCTCCTGCTCGCCGATTTCCCGGTGAGCGTGCTGACCCGAGAGGATCGCTGATGGATCGTTACGAGGTGTGGGCGCCGACACCGTCACTCGTCGAGCTGGTCGTCGACGGCGAGCGGTTCGAGCTCCGCCGCAGCCCGGCCGGCTGGTGGTCGACCGACGCTGTCGTGCCCGAGCCCGGAGCCCGGTACGGGTTCGCGCTCGACGGTGGGCCGGTGCGCCCCGACCCGAGGTCGGCGTCGCAGCCCGACGGCCCCGACGGGTTGTCGGCGTGGATCGATCACGAGTTCGCCTGGACCGACGGTGACTGGCGTGGCGTCGCGCTCGCCGGGGCGGTGTTGTACGAGCTGCACGTCGGGACGTTCACACCGAACGGGACGTTCGACGACGCGATCGAACGGCTCCCGTATCTCCGCGCGCTCGGCATCGACGCGGTCGAGGTGATGCCGGTCGCGGAGTTCTCCGGCAGTCGGGGATGGGGGTACGACGGCGTCGACCTCTACGCGCCGCACTCCGCATACGGCGGGCCCCAGGCGATGAAGCGATTCGTCGACGCATGCCACGCCCACGGCATCGGCGTCGTGCTCGACGTCGTGTACAACCACCTCGGTCCCTCCGGGAACTACCTCGCGGAGTTCGGGCCGTACTTCTCCGAACGTCACCACACGAACTGGGGGCCGGCGGTCAACCTCGACGGGCCCGGCAGCGACGAGGTACGGCGTTACGTCGTCGACAACGCGCTGATGTGGCTGCGTGACTATCACGTCGACGGGTTGCGCCTCGACGCGGTCCACGCGCTCGTCGACGACTCGGCGACACACCTGCTCGAAGAACTCGCCGGCGAGGTCGACGCCCTCGCGGCCTCGGTCGGTCGTCCACTGTTCCTGATCGGTGAGAGCGATCTCAACGATCCGAAGTTCGTCCGCAGTCGCGACGCCGGGGGGTACGGCCTCACGGCAGCGTGGGCCGACGAATGGCACCACGCGCTGCGGTCGGTGCTGACGGGGGAGACCGACGGGTACTACGCCGACTTCGGCACGCTCCACCACCTCGCCAAGGCCCTGCGCCAGGCCTGGGTGTACGACGGCATCTGGTCGCCACACCGCGGCCGGCACCACGGACGATCGCCCGGCGGCCTGAGCGGGCACCGGTTCGTCGTGTGCACCCAGAACCACGACCAGGTCGGCAATCGCGCCGAAGGTGATCGCCCGAGTCTCAACATGTCGCCGGGTCGGCTCCGGATCGCCGCCGCGCTCCTCCTCACGTCGCCGTTCACGCCGATGCTGTTCCAGGGCGAGGAGTGGGGGACCACGACGCCGTTCCAGTACTTCACCGACCACGCCGACCCCGACCTCGGCCGCGCGGTCAGCGAGGGCCGTCGCAACGAGTTCTCGTCGTTCGGGTGGGACCCCGCCGACGTCCCCGATCCGCAGGAGGTCACGACGTATCGCCGTTCGGTGCTCGACTGGTCGGAGGCCGACGCGGAACCGCACCGAACGACCCTCGCCTGGTATCAGGGCCTCATCGAGCTCCGCCGCCGGTACCCGTGTCTGTCCGATCCGCGTCTCGACCGCATCGAGGTCGACGTCGACGTCGAGGCACGGACGTTGGTTGTCCGGCGCGGCGAGATCGACGTGCTCGTCAATCTTGGCCTCGTCGAGCGGACGGTGGTCTACGACGGGATGTACCGCATCGTCGCCGCTCCGTTCCCGGACGTCTCGAGCAGTGGCGGCCGGGTGGTGGTGCCGCCCGACTCGGTGGTGCTGGTCGAGCGAGCGCCGTCGCCGCGCTGAGCGCCGTCGCCGGTCAGTGCTTCTTGCGGAGCAGCACCTGCTGGGCGATCGACGCCGCATGCACGCCCGAGTCGGTCCATGCGTCGGCGGTCACCAGGCCGCGGGCCCCAGAGAGACCGTGGGTGCGCGCGTCGAACCAGTGCCACTCGTCGGCGCGACTCGGCCGGTGGAACCAGACGGCGTGGTCGAGGCTCGCGCCCTGGAACCAGGTGCGGTCGTCCTCGCGGCCGGCGAACTCGGGATGCAGGTAACGGGCCGGTCGGGAGGGAGCGGCGTCGGACATGAACGCGAGCCCGCACGCGTGCACCGCGGGATCGTCGGGGAGGTCGGCGTCGAGGCGGATCCAGTAGCCGATCCGACCCTCGGGCGAGACGACCATCTTGCGCTCCAGCAGCGCACCCCATGAGTGGTTGCGAGCGGCGGGATCGTGGGGGCGCGGGAGGTCGTCGGGGACCGAGCCGGGTGCGACGTCGGCTTCGTCCTCGGGCGTCTGGAACGAGGCCGACAGGTTGAGGATCGCCCCGGCCGACTGGCGGGCGACGACTTGCCGGGTGGTGAACGAGCGCCCCTCTCGGAGACGTTCGACTTCGAACCGCACCGGTTCGTCCGGGCTGCCGGGCCGGATGAAGTACGAGTGCAACGAGTGGACGGGGCGCCCCGGGTCGACGGTGGCGATCGCCGCCCGCAACGCCTGGGCCACGACCTGGCCGCCGTACAGGCGTCCGCCCCACGGGTACTCGGCGGTGGTGCCGACGAAGGTGTCGGGACCGTGCGGCTCGAGCGTCAGCAGTTCGACGAAGTCGACGGTCCGGAAACTGGGGGTGGCCATCGGGGCAGTCTTCCCGGTTCGCGTCGGCCCTGTCGATTTACGACACTTGACTGAATAAGACAACTGTCGTCATCTCCGTGTCGTGTCACGTCGAGGGGACCTGGCCCGGATCGCCTTGATCGAGGCCGCCGAACAGCTCTTCGCCGAGCGCGGGATCGAGAGTGTGTCGCTCCGCGACATCTCCGCGGCGGCGGGGCAGCGCAACCACTCGGCCGCGCAATACCACTTCGTCGATCGAGCCGGACTCGTCGCCGCCGTCTACGAGCACCGCATGCGCCTCGTCGACGAACGCCGGCGCGACCTGATCGACGCCATCGAACGCGACGTGCCCGAAGGTGACCGACTCGAATGGCTCGTCGAGGCGACCATCCGGCCGCTCGTCGAGGTCGTCGACGAGACCGACGGGTGGTACGCCCGATTCCTCGTCCGTACCCGGTGGGATGCCTTCGCTCGTCAGGTGCTCGCCGACCTCCCGGCGTCACGAGCTTCCGTCGTGCCGTCGAGCTCATCGCCGCCGAACTCGACGGTCCGCTGTGGGCCCGGCTCGATCGGATCGACCAGATGGCCACGCTGTTCATCGGGACGATCGCCGGCTGGGAGTGGCGCCGACACGACCGGGAACGTGCGCACGACACCGACGCGCTCACCGCCGACCTGACGGCCACCTGCCTGGCCGTCCTCACCGCACGCGTTCGCGTGCCCGACAGGAGTTCACCATGACCGACACCGCCGACGCACCCGTCCGCTTCCGTTCCGGACTCCGGTTCGGGCCACAGGTCGCGCCCCGCACGCCCGACGGCTGGGTCGACGAGCCGTACGCACCGTTCGAGCTGCGCCCGAAGAGCCCGACGATCGGTGCCGAGGTCGTTGGCGTCGATCTGCTCGACCTCGACGACGCGACGTTCGCCGAGCTGCATCGCGCACTCCTCGAATGGAAGGTGCTGTTCTTCCGCGACACCGGCCTCGACGGTGAGTCGCACGCCGCGCTGGGCGCCCGCTGGGGCGAACTCGAGTTCCACCCGTTCCTCACCAACGCTCCCCATCGGCCGACCGCGGTCCGGTTCGAGAAGAACGAGGCGGTCAGCGGGTACGAGAACGTCTGGCACAGTGACGTCAGTTGGCGTGAGGTCCCGTCGCTCGGCTCGCTGCTCCGTGCGGTCGAGGTCCCGCCGACCGGCGGCGACACCCTGTGGGCCGACATGGGGGCGGCGTACGACTGCCTCCCCGACGACGTCAAGGAACGGATCGACGGGCTCCAGGCCGTTCACGACTGGATCGACACGTTCGGCGCTCGCATGTCGGACGACGAGCGTGAGGCGACCCGGGCCGACTTCCCGCCCTCGGTCCACCCTGTCGTGCGCACGCACCCCGAGACCGGCCGCAAGACGCTCTACGTGAACGCCATCTTCACGACCGAGATCCTCGGCCTCGACCCGGTCGAGGGCGATCGGCTGCTCGAGTACCTGTGCCGGCAGGCCGACTATCCGGAGTACCAGTGCCGGTGGACGTGGACGCCGGGCGACCTGGCGATCTGGGACAACCGGGCGACCCAGCACTACGCCACCTCCGACTACCACCCGAACCGCCGGGTGATGGAGCGGATCACCGTCATCGGCGACCGCCCCTTCTGACCCCACGTCAGCCACGGTCGCCATCACGCCGCGGTTCGTCGACGTCGGTCACGACGACCTTGCCGCGAGCGGCTCCCGACTGGAGGTAGCGCATTGCGTCTGCGGTCCGGTGCAGCGGGAACCGACGGTCGACCACCGGGCGGACCCGGCCGGTGTCGACCAGGTCGACGAGCCGCTCGAGGTGGGTGGCGTCCTCGCTCGCCACGAACGTCGTCAGACGCTGCCCGACGAACGGTGAGATGGCCATCGCCCGGAACTGGCGGTCGAGTCCGCCGAGCCAGCGACCGCCGCCCTCGCCGCCCACGATGACGACCGTGCCGTCGGGGGTGAGGGCGCGACGCAGATCGCGAAGTCGACGATTGCCACCGGTGTCGATGATGACGTCGTAGCTGCCGGTCCGAGCGAGCGGGTCGTCGGTGCGATAGTCGACGACGTGGTCGGCGCCGAGGTCGGCCACGAGATCGAGTTTGCCGGTGCTCGCCACGCCGGTCACCTCGGCGCCGATCGCGTGGGCGATCTGGACCGCGTAGGTCCCGACGCCGCCGGACGCACCGAGGATCAGCACGCGCTGGCCCGCTCGGACCCGCCCGTGGTCCTCGACGGCCTGCAGCGCCGTCGAACCGGTGACGGCCAGCACACCGGCATCGACGAGGTCGAGCGTGCGTGGGGCGACGGCGAGCTTGCGCTCGGGTGCGGCGGAGTACTCGGCGAAGCTGCCGCGCCCGATGCCGACGACGTGGTCGCCCTCGACGAATCGGGTGACCTTGGTACCGACCGCTTCGACGACGCCCGACAGGTCGAGGCCCGGTGTGGCGGTCCGCGGTCGGCGCAGTCCGAACCCGAGCCGGGTCGGGTACGGCAGACCGGTCATCAGGTGGCCGACGCCGCGGTCGACGCCGGCGCCGACCACTCGGACGAGCACCTCTTCGTCGCCGATCGCCGGTCGATCGACGTGCTCGAGGACGAGCTCGTCGGGGCCGCCGTAGCGGTGTTGGACGATCGCACGCATGGTGGTCGCGTCGGTCGCGGTGGGTCGTGGGGACTGGATGGTGGACATGACGATCTCCTCGTGGTCCGGCGGATCGGCTCAGACGACCGTCGTGATGGGTCGGGGGAGCGCTGCCGCCGGGGTGCGCAGGCCCTTGGTGATGAGCAGGAGGGCGAACCACAGTTCGGTGGCGAGTGCGATCCCGTAGAACGGGTCGATCGCGGCGCTCAGGTCCGGAGCGAACGCTGCGGCGAACGAGCCGACGAGGTACACCGTCCCGGTCGCGTACATGCCGAACGCCAGCAGACGCGGCGTCAGGCGTGACACCTGCAGCAGTCGGCCGACGGCGAGGCAGCTCAGCCCGAAGGCGATCAACCCGATGTCGTAGCCGAGGGCGTGCCGCTCGATCGCGTCGAGCGCCTCCTGAGCCGGTCCGGGAAGGACCGTTCCGTTCGCGGTGACGGTGTCCTGGGCGTGACCGAGTGCCGAGACGAGCACGAGCAGATTGACCGCGATGACGGCGCCCTGGATCAGCCGGAGCACGGTCGCCGTCAGTGCGAGGCGACGGTCGACGTGGCGCAGCAGGCGGAACAACCCGAAGGCCACGATCGCGTCGAAGACGACCATGGCGACGTCGGCGCCGACGCCGGCGCCGAACAGGCCCGGTGAGCCGGCGATGTTGGCGGCGGTCTCGATCGGGTCGTCGTCGACGACGAGCGAGCCGCGAACGGCGAACTCGGCGAAGACGCCGGTGGCGATGATGCCGAGGTAGGCGAGACCGGTGACCCGGGCGACGGTGCGTGCCCGGCCCGGTGTGGTGGCGCTGCTCGTGTCGGGGTGACCGGCTGCACGGTGGTGGGTGGTGACGCTGGTGACGGTGCCGTTCGACATGGTTCCTCCTGATGGATCGATGTGTTGGTCGATGACACGATCGACGGTACGGATGCGCCCCAGGTCGGGTCTTGGCTGCTCCGGCCAAGCTGTTGACCGGATCGGCCAGGCGGTCGTCCGTGCTAGAACCGACGCCATGCCATCGGTCGGGACGCCGGTCATCCGGCGGATCGTCGCCGTCGCCCGGTCGGGCGAACCCGAGTCGGCGCTGCTCGCGAGCGTCGGCCTCTCGGCCGACCCGGGCGCCGCACCGTGGCAGGGCGAAGCGGTCGACGCCGACGCCTACTACGACCTGATCGAGCGTCTCGCCTGGCCTGACGATCCCGAACTGCCCTTCCGATACGGGGCGTCGATCCGCGCTGACGACCTCGGCGCGCTCGGGCTGGCGATGAAGACGGCACCTACGGCCGGTGATGCGCTCCATCGCCTCGTCCGCTACGTCCTCGTGCTGAGCGACACGCTCGAGTACGAGTTCACCGATCGCGCGAGCGGTCGGCTGTTCGCGCTCAACGGGCGGCCGCACCATCGACCCGGATCGGCGATGGCGAACGAGTGCGCCCTGGCGGCGGTCGTGTCGATGTTGCGAGCGGCGGTCGGCGACGATCTCGCGCCCGGCTCGGTGTCGTTCCGGCACGAACGACCGGCCGACGATCGGCCTCACCGTGAGTACTTCCGATGCGAGGTCCGGTTCGGGTCCGACGTCGACGGCTTGGTGTTCGACTCGGGTCAGCTCGAACGGCCCACGTTGCTGGCCGACGAGGGCCTGTCGGCGTACCTGCTGTCCCAACTCGACGAGTTGCGTTCGCAGGCGGTCGATCGCTCGCTCGTGACGACGGTCCGTGGCGTGATCGCCGACTCGCTCGCCGACGGGCAACCAAGCAAGTCGCAGGTCGCCCGCCGACTCGGCATGAGCGAGCGAACCCTCCATCGCCGCCTCGCCGACGAAGGCGAGTCGTTCCAGACCCTCGTGACGCGCGCCCGTCAGGACGCGGCCGAGTCGCTGCTCCGGTCCGGTCGCCACTCGCTCGTCGACGTCGCGTTCCTCACCGGCTTCTCCGACCAGACGGCGTTCACCCGTGCGTTCAAGCGCTGGACCGGCCTGACGCCGTCCGAGTTCCGCGACCGCGCAACCGCTGGACCGGCCTGACGCCGTCCGAGTTGATCGACCGTCCGGCCGCTCCGAACGGCTGCGACGCCATCACGAAGCCGGCACACGCCAGGGCGCCGAGGCCACCGACCGCAAACGGCACCCGGGCCGCCGTGGCCTGCACGACCCAGCCCATCAGCAGGGCGCCGATCGGTGTGCTGCCGAACTGGGCCATCTGGTGCAGGGCCATCACACGACCCTGCATCGCCGGCTCGGTCGATCGCTGGAGCACGACGGTGTCGACCGACTGGAAGGTGGCGGAGGCGAATCCGAGCGGGACACTCATGGCGACGAACGCCCAGTACGTCGGCGCGAACGCCAGGGCGGTGCAGGTGACCGCGAACGCCCCCAGGACCGCAGCCAGCGTTCGCCGGGGATGGGGCTGGAGACCGGCCACGTAGACGCCACCGGCGATCGAGCCGATCGCGCTGACGCTCATCGCCAGCCCGATCGCACCGGCACCGCGTGCGAACTCGAACTTGACCATCGAGGGGAACGTCGTCGGGAAGTTCAGCGCGAGAACCCCCACCACCGCCATCACCAGCAGGGGACGCCGGACGTCGGCGTGGCGGCGAACGTAGGTGAGGCCCTCGCGCAGGCGGCCCTTCGATCGCCCGGTGAGCGGGCGGGTGACGAGTTCGCTCGCCCGCAGCCCGAACAGGGCCACGATCACCACGAGATACGACGCGGCGTTGACGGCGAAGCAGACGCCGACGCCGAAGAGTCCGATGAGTGCGCCGGCGAGGGCCGGACCGACCAGCCGAGACACCGAGTTGATCGTGCTGTTCGCCGCCACCGCGGAAGGGAGCAGGTCGGGCCCGACGAGTTGATACACGAAGGCCTGCATCGCGGGGCGCTCGAATGCGAGCACGATGCCGAGCAGCGCCGTCAGGACGGCGATCACCCACATGTCCGCTCGGCCGGTGGCGACCGTCACGCCGAAGATCGTCGCGACGACGCCCGACACCGCCGACGTGGCGAGGAGGAGTCGTCGGTTGTCGACACGATCGGCCAGCACACCCGCCGGCGCGCCGAGCAAGAGCATCGGAAGGAACTGGAGTGCCATCACGAAGCCGAGCCGGTCGCTCCGGTCGGTGAGATCGAGCACGAGCCACGTGACGGCCAGCGCCTGGGTCCACGACCCGACGCTCGAGATGATCTGGCCGATGAAGTACCGGCGGAAGTTGGGGGAGTCGAACGCGGCGAACCGCGATGTCGTGGCCATGGTCGGACCTCGGATGGTCGGGCCGGGTGCGGTCACCCGGACTCGTGGTGGCCACGGTGCGCTCCGTCGGAGACCGATCGCAAAGATCGTTGCCGGTTCCGGGAAATGGTGCTGGAATTGGCCGATGACGTCGTCGACGGCGACCACCGAAGCGGTCGTGGCCGGCGTCGGCGCCCGCCTTCGGGCCCTGCGCGTCGAACGCGACGTGACGCTCGTCGAACTCGCCCGGCAGACCGGCATCTCCAAGAGCACGCTGTCACGTCTCGAGACCGGTCAACGCAAGCCCAGCCTCGAACTGCTGCTGCCCATCGCGCGAGCCCACCGCGTCCCCCTCGACGACCTGGTCGGTGCACCCGACGTGAGCGATCCGCGCATCCGGCTCCGTCCGCAGCGCCGGAACGGACGCGTCGTCGTGCCGCTGACCGAACAACCGACCGGGATGCACGCGTGGAAGGTGCTGATCCCGCCGAGCCGCGGCACGCCTCGTCTCAAGTCGCACGACGGTTACGAGTGGCTGTACGTCCTCAGCGGCGAACTCCGACTGTTGCTCGGCGGCCACGACATCACGATGCGCGCCGGTGAGGTGGCCGAGTTCGACACGAAGGTCCCGCATTGGTTCGGTGCCGCCGGCGATCGACCGGTCGAGGTCCTCAGCCTCCTCAGTCGGCCGGGTGAACGAGCCCACGTGAGGGCGGCGCCACCACGACGGCGACGTGACGGATGAACGCCCCATTGGCGGACCCGGCGTCGTCGCGTCGCCTGCTGACCACGAAGTTGCACCCGCCGCGGTCGAGGAGCGACGTCGTCGAGCGTCCGCGTCTCACGGAGCGTCTCAGCGGCAGCCATCGGCCGGCGCTCACGCTCGTGTCGGCACCCGCCGGCTTCGGGAAGTCCACCCTGCTCGGCGAGTGGTGCGCGCGCACGACCGCCGCCGACCGAGCATGCGCCTGGCTCTCGCTCGATACGAACGACGACGACCCCGTCCGATTCGCCACCTACCTGGTCGCCGCACTGACGGACGCCGGGGTCGGCAACGAGGCGGCCCACCTGCTCGAGACGGGCGAGCCGTTGGCGGCCGTCGTGACCGCCGTCGTCAACGACGTGGCGCACGCCGGGGACGACGTCACGATGTTCCTCGACGACTACCACTCGATCGGTGTCGCCGCCGTCCACGACGCCGTCGCCGTCCTCGTCGAGCAGGCGCCCCCGGGGTTCCACCTCGTCATCGCGACGCGAGCCGATCCGCCGCTCCCTCTCGCCCGGTGGCGAGCCCGCGGTGATCTGCTCGAGGTGCGGGCGGCCGACCTCCGGTTCCGGCACGACGAGGTCACCGCATATCTCGACGGTGCCCTCGACCGGCCGCTCGCCGCCGCCGACACCGCCATCCTGGGCGAACGTACCGAGGGATGGATCGCCGCCCTGCAACTCGCGACGCTCTCGCTCCGCGATCGTGACGACACCGCCTCGTTCGTGCGCGGTTTCGCCGGCGACGATCGGTTCGTCCTCGACTACCTCGTCGACGAGGTGCTCGATCACCAGACGGCCCCGGTGCGGCGCTTCCTGCTGACGACATCGGTGCTCGATCGGCTGAGCGGATCGCTGTGCGACGAACTCACCGGCGACAGCGACGGCCAGCGGATGCTCGAACAGCTCGACCGTGCGAACCTGTTCGTCGTCCCCCTCGACGACCGACGCCAGTGGTACCGGTATCACCACCTGTTCGCCGACGTGCTCCGGGTTCGCTTGCTCGACGAATCACCCGGTGAGGCGGCCGACCTCCATCGTCGGGCGAGCGTCTGGTTCGACCGGCACGGCGACGCGGGCGAGGCCATTCGTCACGCCTTCGCCGGCGACGACGACGGCCGCGCCGCCGAGTTGGTCGAACGCGCCGCCCCCGAGATGCGCCGGACACGCCAGGAGGCGACGCTGCGGCGATGGCTCGAGACCCTGCCGACCACGCTCTACGCCGACCGCCCGGTGCTCGGGATCGCACTCGTCGGGGCGCGGATGGCGAGCGGCGATCCGTCCGGTGTCGGCCCGCTCCTCGACGAGGCGGAACGTTGGCTCGACGCCACCACGGGAGCCGACGACGCGACGCGACCGATCGTGTTCGACCTCGACGAATTCGACGCCCTGCCGGCGCAGATCGCCGTCTATCGGGCCGCGTTGGCGCTCCTCGACGGCGACATCGCCGCGACGAGACGCCACGCGACACGAGCGGTCGAACTCGCCCGACCCGACGATCACCTCCGTCGCGGTGCCGCTTCGGCCCTGATCGGCCTGGCAGCGTGGACGTCCGGCGATCTCGAGACGGCGGCCGGCGCGTACACCGACTCGATCGAACACCTGCGGCTCGGCGGATTCGTCGCCGACGTCCTCGGATGTTCGCTCGCGGCCGGGGACATCGCGATCGCACGCGGCCGGCTCGCCGAGGCCGGCCGCACCTACGAGTGGGCGCTCCGTCTGGCCGCCGAGCACGGCGCGGTTCGCGGTCCTGGTGACATGCGCGTCGCGCTCGCCGACCTGGCGCTCGAGCGTGGCCACCTCGACGTCGCGGCCGAGCAGCTCCGGCTGGCGGACGACCTCGGCGAACGGGCCGGCTTGCCCCAGTTCGCCTACCGATTCCGGGCGGCGACGGCCCGGCTCGCGCTCGCCCGCGGCGAAACCGAGCGGGCGATCGAGGCGATGGAGGGTGCGGCGCGGCGCTATTTCACCGACTTCTCGCCACCGGTGCGACCCGTCGACGCCGAACTCGCTCGGTGCCACTTGGCGGCGGGGGACACCAGCGCCGCCATGGAGTGGGTCCGAGAGCAGGGTCTCGCCATCGACGACCAGGTGTCGTACCTCGGCGAGTACGAGCACGTGACCCTGGCGATGGTGCTGTTCGCCACGGGGCACGGCACCGCCGATCTCGTGGAGATGCTCGGACGGTGGGGCGATGCCGCTCGCGCCGGCGGTCGGTGGTCGGCGGTGATCGAGATCGAGACCCTTCTCGCCGTGGTGTACGACAGCATCGGTGACCGACCGGCCGCCGCCGAGGCACTCGAGCGGGCGCTCCAGCTCGCGGCGCCCGAATCGCGGGCGTGCGCCGTGTTGGGCGTGCACCCGCGAGTCGTCGATCTGCTGCGATCGATCGGTGGCGAGTCCGCATCGGCGACGTTCGCCCGACGACTCGCCGACCTGGCCTCGGCGCGTGCGCAACCGCCGTCGCAGTCGGCCCGGGCCGGCGCGCGGCTCGTCGACGGGCTGAGCGAGCGAGAACTCGACGTCCTCCGTCTGCTGCGCAGCGAGTTGTCGGGCCCCGAGATCGCGCGTGAGTTGCACGTGTCGGTCAACACGCTGCGGACCCACACCAAGAGCATCTACACCAAGCTCGGCGCGACGAGCCGACGCGAGGCGGTCCGCCTCGCCGCCGAGTACGGCTACTGACGCACCGCGCCGCCGCTCGGCGTCGACCCGCCGGCACCTCGATCACCCGGTCGAAATCACCAGATGATGTGAGGCGCGCTCACCACGTCGCTTCGTACGGTCCTCACGTGACCGAGCACGACCCCGACACCGAGACGACTCCGGCACCGGACGGACCCGGCCACGACCCCATCCACCGATACGAGATCAGGGTCCAAGGGCGCCTCGCCGCTCGCTGGGCGGCATGGTTCGACGGGCTCGAGGTGACCGATGCCGGAGACGGCACGACGGTCCTCGCCGGACCCGTCGTCGACGACGCAGCCCTCCACGGCGTCCTGCAGAAACTGCGGGACATCGGCGTGCCCCTGCTCTCACTGACCCAGCTCCCCGACGACACCACCCGAACCGAAAGGCTCTGACATGCAGACGCAACCCACCATCCGACCGACCATCGACTCGACCACCGACCCGACCACCGATTCGACGATGACGCCACTCCGCAGGGCGGCGTTGATCGCCGGTGTCGCCTACATCGGCACGTTCATCTTCTCGATCCCGGTCAAGTTCGGGCTCTGGAAGGACGCGCTCGACGAGCCGAACTTCGTCCTCGGAGCAGGGAGCGACGCCGGCGTGCCGATGGGCGCGCTGTTCGAGATCCTGACCGCACTCACCGGCGTGATCACAGGCGTCTCCCTCTACGTCGTCGCCAAGCGGTACAGCGTCCGCTCGGCGCTCGGCTTCGTCACGACGCGGGTGATGGAGGCCGGCCTGATCTTCACCGGTGTGCTCGCGATCATGTCGATGTACACGCTTCGTCAGGACGGCGTCGCGGGTTCGGATCCCGGCTCGCTCCTGGTCACGGGGCGGACCCTGCTGGCCGTCCACGACTGGACCTTCCTGCTCGGTCCCGGCGTCATGGCATCGCTGAACGCGCTGCTGATCGGCTCGGTCATGTACCGCTCGCGGTTGTTGCCCCGCTGGATTCCGACACTCGGCCTGATCGGGTCGCCGCTCCTGATCGTCTCGAACACGGCGACGCTGTTCGGCGTGTGGGAGCAGACCTCCGGCCCGGCGATGCTGCTCGTGCTGCCGATCGCGATCTGGGAGTTCTCCTTCGGTGTCTACATGACGGTCAAGGGCTTCCGCCCGACCGGCGAGATGGACGCCACCTACTCCGACGTCGACGTCCGCCCCGAGCTCGTCGCCGCCTGACCGCAACGGTCCCACACGGTCCTGTGATCGGCGCCATTTCGAACCTGTCGGTCGATGTCTGGCATCGACCGACACGTTCGCGCCGGTCAGCGCGCCACGATCGTCAGCCCGCTCCGCCGTCCGTGGACCGTGAAGTACGTCAGGCCGTCGGCACCCGCTCGGATCGACCGCTCGACGCCGCGTGGAAGCAGGCAGGCCGAGCCTGCCGTGACCCGGACCTCGTGATGGTCGATCAGCACGACGCCCGAGCCGGCGACCGCGACGACGAAAACGTCGACCTCGTCGTTCGTGTGGCGGCCGATCTCGTCGCCGCCGGGGAGCCGGACGAGGTTCGCGTCGAGATCGCCGCCGTGGGGAAGGCTCCACACTGCCCCTCGGACCATGGGATCGACGTCGGCGACGTCCACGATGATCGGTCCCTCCGAGCGGAGATCGAGTTCGTCGTCGAGGTGTGCCCAGCACGCGGGTTCGCCGCCGAGTTCGCTCATCGGTCGCTCCTGTCTCGCTCGTCTCGTGCCGACCGGGCGGTGCGCTCTGCCGCCCGACGGTGATCGTAGGATGCACCGCACCCCCGAAGCCGATCGGATCAGGAGCATGGACGAGGCGCCGAACGGCGACACCGAAGATCTGGACGACCCTGTCGACCGTGTCGACGACGAGGACGACGGCGTCGAGGTCGACGTCGTCGGGCGCGGTGCCCAACGTACGGCGGCGCTGCAGGCGCGGGGACGGGTGATCTCCGAGCGGGCGAAGGCCCACGTCGAGGTGCTGCGCGGCCGATCGAAGATCGTCGACCTCGGCTTCCGGGTGTACGACCGCGACCGCGAGGCGGCCGGCACCCTGCTCGGCAGCGCGCTCGCGTTGCGCCTGTTCTTGTTCTTCGTCCCGCTGATCCTGTTCTCGGTCGGTCTCGCCGGCATCGTCGCCCGGCTGACGGGGTACGACACGTTCTCGTCCGACGCCGGCATCACGGGCACGATCGGCGACCAGATCGACACAGCGTTCGAGCAGGGGGGTGCCTCGGCCTGGTTCGTCTGCCTCGCCGGTCTCGTCGGGATGGCGACGGCCGGGTACTCGCTGTCGCGGGCGCTGATCGTGTCGAGTGCGTTGTCGTGGAAGATGGGCGGCAAGCAGAAGACCACCTTCGGGGTCATCGGGACGATCGTCGGCCTGATCGCCTGTATCGGGCTGGTTGCCGCCATCATCAACAGCATCCGCGTCGCCAGCGGCGTCGCCGTGGCCTCGATGTCGTTCGTCGTGGTGGCGGCGATCTACGTGGTGCTGTGGATCTTCGTCTACCAGACACTGCCGCGAGCGACGACCGACCCGGGCGCCTCGCTGCCCGGTGCATTGCTCGCGTCGACCGCGCTCACCCTGCTCCAGGCGATCAGCACGCTGTACCTGCCGGGTGCGATCGAGCGCTCGTCGGAGCTCTACGGCGCGATCGGCGTCACCCTCGCGACCCT
Organism: Ilumatobacter sp.; assembly: GCA_020439405.1. Lineage (GTDB taxonomy): Bacteria > Actinomycetota > Acidimicrobiia > Acidimicrobiales > Ilumatobacteraceae > Ilumatobacter. The sequence continues at coordinate 29,938 of JAGQSS010000002.1, forward strand.
CGGTTGGGTCTACCTGCTCGGTCGGGTGATCGCGTTCTCGTTCTCCCTCAACGCCGTGGTCTTCGAACAGATCGGCAGTGTCTCGGAGATCGTCTTCGCAGTGCCCGGCGTGCGAGCGATCCCGCGTCGGTACCCGGTCGTCGCCCGCTACTTCGACCTCGGCGACGACTGAGCACACACATGGGGTCTCCGACCCCTGGTCGCTCGGGTACCGCTGTCGTGGCAGGCTGTGATCCATGGGGGCCGACGCGGCGCAACTCGTGGACGAGGGCGAACTCGCCCTCGTCGCCGCGGGCGACGCGTTCGGGCGTCGAGACGTCGACGCCGTCGTCGCCCATCTCTCTGCGGCGGTCCGTGCGTTCACGACCGCGGGCGAGCCCTGCCGGGCGGCGATGGCGTGTGTGCGGCTGGGTGACGCGATGGCGAACACGCTCGGCAATCTGACGGCGGCACGCGCCTGGTTCACCCGTGCCCGTCGGCTCGTCGCCGACCTCCCCGACTGCCCTGAGCAGGGGTGGGTCGCCGTCGCCGCGCTCGGTTGCGACGTCGACGATCCCGCTGAGTTGCTCGACTCGGCCGAGCTCGCGCTCGACCGGGCGCGGCGCTTCGGCGACGTGAACCTCGAGACCAAGGCACTCGCCGACGCCGGCCTCGCCCACGTCCAACTCGGCAGCATCGCAACCGGCATGGGCCTGCTCGACGAAGCCATGGCGCTGGCGTGCGGCCCCGCCGACGACGAGGACACCGCTGCGAAGTCGGTGTGTTCGTTCTTCACCGCCTGTTACCACGCAGCGGACTACGGCCGAGCCTTGTCGTGGGCCGATCTGCTCCGTCGTCGCGGGCTGATCGCCCACGAACGGCCGGGGCCGGTCTTCGTCTCGAGTCACTGCGACAGCGTGCAGGCCACCTTGCTCATGGAGCTCGGTCGGTGGACCGAGGCCGAACGGCTGCTCGAGCAGGCGATCGTCGATTTCGAGTCGGTCCTGGGCATTCCGAGCTGGCATCCGGCGATCGCGCTCGCCGACCTCTGCGTGCGCCAGGGGCGGTTGGCGGACGCCGAGACGCTGCTGATCGGGAAGGACCAGTCGATGGAGGCGCTCCTCCCGGCCGTGCGATTGTCGCTGGCACGGGGCGACCTCGAGTTGGCCAGGGCAGCCGCACGTCGGGGTGTCCAGGCGATGGCCGATGATCGTCTTCGCTCGGCGGAGCTGCTGACCACGCTCGCTCACATCGAACTCGGTCGTGGCGACGTGCCGGCGGCACGGGCCGCGGCGGACGAGGCCCTCGATCGGCTGGCCGACTCGGTCGTGCAGCCGCTCATCGCCCGAGCGCGCTTGGCACGGGCGGACGTCGCTGCTCGGTCGTGCGATCTCGACGCCGCGATCGTCGGAGCGGCGATCGCCGTCGATCTCGGCAGACAGGCCGGTCTGGCGTGGATCGAGGTCGAGGCGCTGTTGGCCGTCGCTCGGCACCGGCGGACTGCCGGCGACACGTCGGGCGCGACCGTCGACGCACGCACAGCGGCGTCGGTGCTGGCCGGACTCGACGTCGTGTTGTCGCCCGAGCAACGCTCGTTCCTCGACGAGGTCGTCGGTCGATCCGCATCGTCGCCGTCGAGCGTCGAGCAGACCGCCGTGCTCGTCCGTGACGGGCGGTGGTGGGACGTGTCGTTCGGGCAGACGTCGGTACGCGTCGCCGACACCAAGGGTCTGCGGTACCTCGCCGAACTCGTGGCAGCGCCGGGCGTCGAGCGTCACGCGCTCGACCTCGTCGACCGTATCGAGGGGGTCGATGTCGACGGGATCGATCGGCGGCGACTCGGCGACGCCGGCGAGGTGCTCGACGGACGGGCTCGCAGCGCGTACCGGCGCGAGATCGAACGCCTGCGTGGCGAGATCGACACGGCGCTCGCGAGCGGATCGTTGGACGCGGCGGAAGCCATGCAGACCGAACTCGATGCGTACGTCGCCGAGTTGTCGGCGGCGTTCGGGCTCGGTGGGCGGGCACGCCGCGCCGGATCTGCCACCGAGAAGGCCCGGTTGAACGTCACCCGCGCCCTCCGGGCCGCGATCCGTTCCTTGAACGAGGCGTTGCCGGCGATCGGCGCCGTGCTCGACCGCGGGGTTCGCACCGGGACCTACTGCGTCTTCGAACCGGCCGACGGCGACGGCGACATCGGCTGGATCGTTCAGTCGTGACTGAACACACGGTGCGCTCGTTGAACGCCTTCAGGGCATGAGCGACACCACCATCACACCCATTGCCTTCCAGCCCGCCGTCGACGAGATCGCCGACGGCGTCTTCCGCATCTCCACGTGGGTCCCCGAGGTCAGCGACTCGGGCTTCACGTTCAACCAGTTCCTGTTGACCGGCGACGAGCCGCTGTTGTTCCATACCGGCATGCGGGGCCTGTTCCCGCTGGTGGCGGAGGCCGTGTCGGCGGTCATCCCGATCGAGTCGTTGCGCTGGATCTCGTCGGCCACGTCGAGGCCGACGAGTCGGGTGCGGTGAACATGTGGCTCAACGCCGCACCGGACGCGCAGGTCGCCTACGGCGCGCTGGGGTGCGACATCTCCCTGAACGACTTGTGCGACCGTCCTCCCCGCGCCTTGCAGGACGGAGAGGTGCTCGACATCGGCGGTCATCGCCTTCGTCAGATCTCGACGCCCCACGTGCCCCACGGTTGGGAAGCGCAAGCGTTGTTCGACGAGACGACCGGCACGCTGTTGTGTGGTGACCTGCTGACCCACGTCGGCTACGGCCCGGCACTGACGAGTGGCGACGTCCTCTCACCCGCGCTCGAGGCAGAAGGGGCCTTCCGTGCCACGGCGATGGCGCCGCACACGGGCGCGGTGCTCCGCTCGCTGGGCGATCTCGAACCGACCACGTTGGCGATCATGCACGGCTCGGCCTTCGAGGGCGACGGCCGGAGCGTGCTGTACGACATGGCCGACGCCTACGAGGCCCTTGCCGCCGCAGCGATCTGATCGTCGCGACCTCTGCGGACGGTCAGCCGGTTCGTCCGCGGCCCACGCCGGCGGCGGTCTCGTCGACCGACATCATGGCGTCGACGAGTGCGGTCACGAGATCGGCGCGGCGCGGATCGCTCGCCGAGCGTATCTCCGACGTGGTGTCACGCCATAAGTCAATTTATGCTGACCCGGTGGACGCCATCGAAGCAATCGAGCGGGCCGAGTCGCTCGTCGAGTTGATCGCCGAACACGCGGCGGCCGGAGAAGCACAGCGCCAGGTTCCCGACGTCGTGATCGACGCCGTTCGAGACCGGCACCTGTTCCAGATCGTGGTCCCCACCTCGCTCGGTGGGCACGGCCTGGGCCTCGAACCGCTCGCCGAGGTGACGCGCACGCTCGGCCAAGGGTGTCCGGCGACGTCGTGGACCGTGTCGTTCCTCATGATCCACGCATGGCTGCTCTCGAAGCTGCCGGCCGATGGGCGCGACGAGGTGTTCGCCGACACGGCGTCGCCGTTCGCGCCGGCCCCGCTCGCCCCGACGGGGACGGCTCGACCCGTCGACGGCGGGTTCATCGTCAACGGCCGGTGGGAGTGGGCGACGGCGTCGGCCCACTCCGACTGGCTGCTCGCGAACGCGATCGTCGAGGGCCCGGAGTTCGGTCTGCGCTTCGTCGTGCTCCCGATGTCCGAGGTGACGATGGACGACGTCTGGTACACGAGCGGCATGCGGGCGACGCGCAGCAACACCGCCGTCGTCGACGAGCGGTTCGTGCCGACGCACCGCACGATCGGCGCCGCCGACCTGCTCGACTCGGCGACGACCGTCGACGGTGACGGGCTCGCCGGCCTGCCCGTGATGTCGGTGTTGGCGCTCACCGCTGCGGCACCTGCGCTGGGCGGCGCCGAACGCGTCGTCGAGCTCTACCGGCAGCGGCTACGGGAACGAGTGCTCGCCTACACCCTCGGCGATCGGGCGATCGAGCAGCCGGCGGCACAGATTCGCCTGGCGACCGTCGACGACCTCGTGCGGGGAGCCGCCGCACGGTGGCGGCAGGCGATCGCCGCGTTCCGGCCCGGCGCGACGCCCGGCCTCGACGAGCGTGTCGACGCGCGGCTCGCGGCGGCGTCGGTCGTCCGGTCGTCGCGGCTCGCGGTCGGCACCGCCTGCGAGGGCGCAGGCGCCAGCGTGTACTTCGATTCACACCCGCTCCAACGGATCCAACGGGATCTCGAGACCCTGAAGGGCCACGTGGTGTTCGACTGGGACCGAACGGCCGAACTCGCCGGCCGACACCATCTCGGGCTCGAACCGCGCCCGACCGACATGGTGTGACATGGCGTCGATCGACGAATCCGGGAAGATGCGCTGGTTGCTGGCCGGTCAGCAGCTCCTACGCACCGGGGGCATCCGCTCGGTGAAGATCGACGCCCTCGTCGCGGAGACCGGTCTGACGACGGGCAGCTTCTACCACCACTTCGCGAACGTGGCCGCGTTCCGGGTCGAGTTGGCCGAGTTCTACGGCTCGGTCCAGGTCGGGGCGACTCTGGCGACGCTCGACGACGAGGCGCCCGTCGAGCGCATCCGACGCCTCGTCCGGATCGCGCGCGACGACGAGCTGCACCCGCTCGACGCCGCGATGCGTGACTGGGCCGGGAGCGACCCGATCGCGGCAGATGCGGTGCGGTCGCTCGACGCCACGCTGCTCGAGCACCTCGCCGACGCCTTCCGTGCACTCGGCCATGACGAGCGCGGCGCACGTATCAGGGCCGCGCTGTTGTTCGCGAGCGGTGTCGCCCGAGTCCATCTGCCGTGGTCGATCGACGACCCGACCGACGACGTGCTCGCGATCCTGGCCCGACCCGACAGCTGAGCCGCGATCGGGTCGTCGTTACTCGACGAACCAGCCGTTGGCGGCGATGTCGTTGCCCATCCGGGGCACGTACTGGTCGAAGAAGACTGCGGAGATCAGTTCTCGTCGGCTGCGGACGCCGGCCTTGTCGAAGATCGCCTTGAGGTGATCCTGCACGGTGTGGGCCGACATGTGGAGCGACGCCGCGATGTCCTTGGTGTCGACGCCCTGGAGGACGAGCCGGGCCACGTCGCGCTCGCGCGGCGTGAGCCCGTAGGCGGCGACGACCACCGGCACGATCTCCGGCGGACGAGCTTCCTCGATCGTCACGACGACCTCGCCGACACCGTCGTCGCCGTGCAGGGTCGACGCGTGGAGGACGAGCCACCGTCCGGCGCGTGACCGGACCCTCATGCGGGCCGGCGTGTCGACGCGGGCACGTCCGAACGACTGTGCCTGCGCGGCGAGCGCCCCGATCGAGCTGGCGGCGCCGGCGTGCGACTCGGCGGCGACGAGTTCGTCGAGCCAGGCATCGGCGCTCGAGTTGCGGCGGAGGATCGCACCGTCGCCATCGACCACCAACACGGCCGGACCGAGCTCGTGGAGCGGATCGGGTGCGGCTGCTCGCTTGACGAGGATGCCGACGGCGATCCACGCCGCGAGCGACGCCAGGTACGCGACCTCGTCGGCGTCGAAGAAGCGGTCACCCTCGCCTCGGTGCAGTGCGAGCCCGCCCCACGTGCGGCCGTTGGCCACCGCCGTCACCCGAGCCTCGTCGGCGAAGCCGTAGAACGGCTCGAGGAACTCACGCTGGCGGAACAGCGGATCGTCGTCGCTCGGCGGTTCGAGATGGGCGGCGGTCGCCGGGCTCGTCCGGCCGGCGAGCGCCGCGAAACTCGTCGGGTTCGCCTCGCCGTACTCGATCGCGCCCCAGCGTGCGTCGGCGACGGGGTCGGGGCGGAGCGCTCCCAGCTTGAACGTGCCGGTGCACAGATGCGTCGACGGATCGAGGAGCGCAGCGCACATCGCCCGATACGGAATGGCGCGTCGGAGCGACTGGTCCAGCTCGTCGAAGTACTCCGACAACTCGAGCCCGGCGCGCGAGATCACCTGGACGTCGCTGCGCACCCGGTCGAGCGTGAGTTGGCTGGTCATCTTCGTGATTATCCACGTCCACCGGTCCCGACGCCATCCCAGATTTCCGGGGGGCGGATCGGCATCCGATCCCGGGATGGTCCCGCCGTCGGACGATCGTCACGATCACATCGTCGATGGCCGCCGTGGCCCTCGCGAGACCGAGAGGATGCCCCATGTCCGCCACCCGAGACGACACCGTTTGGACGATCGCCGACGCAGGCGAGCACGTCGCCGCCGTCGTCGCTCACCCCGACGACGAGTCGTTCGGCTGCGGATCGTTGCTCGCGATGGCGTCGGCGATCGGCGCCCACGTCACGGTGATCTGCGCGACACGCGGCGAGTCGGGTGAGCGACGACCCGACCCCACGACCGACGCCTGGCCACTCGGCCTCCTCCGTGAAGCCGAACTCTGCCAGGCAGCGGTCGTGCTCGGCGTGGACGACGTGGTGATCCTGGATTACGTCGATTCCGGGTTCGCCGGCCCGACCCCGAACGGTGCTCTCGTCGCCACCCCGTTGACCGATCTCGCCGACGATCTGGCCTGGCGTCTGGGCGCGCTCGAGCCCGACGTCGTCGTGACCCTCGACGCCAGCGACGGGCACCGCGACCACCGTCATGTCCGCGATGCGCTGTCGATCGCGGTCGGTCGGCTGGCCCGGCCGGTCCGCTTGGTGCACTCGTGCCTCGCTCAGAGCCTCATGCGCGAGTGGGTCGACGTGATGCGGCGCACCGCCCCGGACCGGGACTACCTGGCCCTCGAGCAGCTCGGGCGCCCCGACGACGACCTCACCGCCGTCGACACCTCGTCGGTGCTCGCCGTTCGTGAGCGAGCGATCGCCTGTCACCTGAGCCAGTCGTCGCCCTTCGACGATCTCCCGGCCGACCTCCGGCGACGCTTCCTCACGGTCGACCACGTCGTCGAGTTCCAGCAGGTGCGGTCGTGAGCGGCCACGACGTCGACTGACCCGACCGGGCCGAGTTGCGCGGTCGGGCGACAGGTTCCCAAGTCGCGTTCCGGGAGGTCATCCGGCCCGGGTCAGGCGGCGGGGTTGGTGCGGGTGTTGGTGGGGCCGGTCCAGTACAGGGTGCCGTCGGGTCGGGTCCAGGTGGCGGTGCGGTCGGGGGTGATGGTGAGGTTCCATCGGCCTTCGTGGACGAGGTGGTGGTGGGTTTCGCAGAGTGGTGCGAGGTCGGCGAGGTCGGTTCGGCCGCCGTATTGCCAGGGGGTGGTGTGGTGGATGCGGCACTCGTCGACGGTGACGGAGCATTGCGGATGCACGCAGGTGGTGTGCATGGTTTCGATGGCGATGCGTTGTTCGGGTGTGGCGAGTCGTTTGCCGCGTCCTTCGTCGATGACGACACCCGCACCGTCGAGGACGATGGGGATGATGTCGGCGTCGCAGGCGATGCGTCGCATGGTTTCGGGTGGGATCGCGATGCCGGTGTCGGTTTCGCACAGCACGGTGGCGCTGTCGGCGACGAGGTCGGTGAGTTGGGCGAGTCCGATGTGGACGACGAGTTGTGAGTGGGCGCCGTGGCCGTTGGTGACGGCGTCGACGACGGCGTCGACGGTCAACCGGTCCCACGAACCCTTACGTTCCCCGGTCTGTTGACACCGTCGACGCAATCGTCCGCGTGCGGTGTTGATGGCGGACCAGATGGCTCGGTCGGTGACGGGGTCGCATTCGATCAGCGTCTTGTGCATGCCGGTGGTCTGGTCGACCCATCGGGTCACTTTCGACTGGGCCCGTTGCCGTTCCAGCTCGTCTTCGGCTGCTTGGGCGTTGTGTCGGGCACGGATGCTCTTGGCGAGGTCGCGGCAGTCTTTCCCGAACCGGTCGACACTCGAACCGGTGGCCGAGTCGAGGAGGCTGTCGGCTTCGGCGATGAACTCGGCGCGTTCTGCGTCGTCGAGGTTGCGGGTGGCGTTGGCGACGGCGTCGACATGACCCGCCGACACGTCACCGGAACTCAACGCGTCTTCGAAGCCGGGCATCGACGTGCACACCTGTTCGCGCTCAGCGGCGGTGCGGGCGTCTTTGGACGATTGGCGGCCGTGGTTCGACAGGGCGTGTTCGGCCTGCTCGGCCCGGCCCTGTTCGGCCAACTGGCGTTGGCGGCGGGTGGCACGCACTTGGCGTGCGTCGCACCAGGCTCGGATCTGGGAGACCGCGTCGAGGAACTCGGCGAGTTCGTCGCGGTCCAACACATCAGGGTCGGTGTCGCGGACCATGGTGTACGCCTGGTCGATCGATCGTGGTGGATCGTTCGTCGGCATGTGGGTCCTCCTTTCGATGAACGGATGAAAGAAGGGGAAGTCGGTGCACACACCCTACAGAACAAACGTTCCGAATTCAAGCTGGAACAGCAGAAATATCGATGACGGATCTCATGGACAGCGCCAGCAGCGCCTGGAAGACTGCGGTGCGCCCCGCCGTGGTCTCTGCCACGCAGAAGCAAGGACCTGCCATGACCACCGACCAGTTCACGATCAAGCCGCTCGACATGTCGACCTGGGACGCGTTCGCCGCACTGGTCGAGGCGAACAACGGCATCTTCGGCGGTTGCTGGTGCGTCGGTATGCACCCCGAGGAGCGGACCCACCTCGATGGGCCGGAGCCACATCGCGAGCAGAAGCTCGATCGCGTCCGCGCCGGCACCACGCACGCGGCGCTCGTGTTCGAGGGCGACGACTGCGTCGGCTGGTGCCAGTTCGGCTCGCCCGACGAGGTCGTCCGGATCAAGAACCGGCGCGAGTACGAGAAGGAACTGACCGACCTACCGACGTGGCGGATCGGCTGCTGCTACGCCGGCAAGGGTCACCGACGTCAGGGCGTCGCCACCGCCGGACTCGCCGGCGCGATCGAACTGATCGCCGGTCTCGGTGGCGGCCGGGTCGAGGGCTACCCGGAGCCGGCCGGCGACGTTCCCGCCGGTTTCCTGTACCACGGCGTGCTGTCGACCTTCGAGGCCGCCGGCTTCCGCAAGGACCGCAAGATCGGCAAACACCGCTGGGTCGTCACCCTCGACGTCGCCCCGGCCTGAAACCGGCCCTGGTCAGTCGGCGCGGTCGCAACCAGTCGATCGCTCATGCCGGCGGGACAGGGCGAAGCAGCTTCAGCCGCGGCGCGTCATCGGTTTCCTCGAACGCGTTGGTGCTTCGGAGGTCGGCCTCGGCGGCCTCGTGGCTGGTCCACTCGATCTGGGCTGTGTAGTCGTGGAGGAAGCGCAGTGCCTTGACGTAGACGCTCGGATCGTCGTCGCGGCTAAGGCGGCGCAGCGCGCTGAGGTAGTCGCTGCGGAACCCGGTCGGAACGATGATCTTGCACTGGTGGCCGGCGACGAGCTCGGCGTTCATCATCACGCGGGCGATGCGGCCGTTGCCGTCGGTGAACGGGTGGATCTCGGAGACGAGGAACATCGTGTACACCGCTCGTTCCCAGGCGGTGTCGAGCTCTGCGAGCCGCCGCCAGCCTTCTCGCAGCGTCCCGTCGACGAGGGCGGGGTCGACGAACAAGGTCATGCCGGCCTGGTTCGGCATCTCCTTGAACACGCCGGCGATCTCGGGTCGCCCACCCATGAGGGTGGCGTGGCGAGCGCGGAGTAGGTCGACGAACTCGTCGGGAGTGTCGGCCGTCCGGCTCATCTCGCCGGGGTCGGCGACGATCGCGTACGTGCCGAGGATGTCGTGACTGTCGGCCGCTCGGTTGGCGACCAGCGCGCCGTCGAAGACGATGGACTTGGCCTCGTCGACGGTGAAGGTGGTGCCTTCGATGTAGTTGGAGAAGTACGCCTCCCAGAACGCCTGCACCGAGAACGCTGACGAGTCGGGAGCCAGCCCGTGGCGCGACTGCGGAGCCGCAGACCGCAACGCAGTGATGAGCGCGTCGAAGCGCTCGATGCGGTCGGGGTCGAACGGGAGACCGGCCTGGCGCGCGGCGAGCGCACGGTTCGACGTCGGGATCTGCTGGCTGCCGATCGCGGCGCCGATCTTTCGTCCGAGCGCGCCGATGAGGCCGGCTGCGACGCCGAGCTGAGGCCCGAGACGCTCGGCCTGGTATCGGTACTCGGTGAGTCGACCTTCGCCCTCGAGTCGACAGAGCCACTCGATCCAGGCATCGATCTCGTGGTCGTCGAGCGTGCGCCGCGGACGGCCACCGCGCGAGCGAGATGGTCGCATGTTCTCGGCGAGTGCTCGCGCCCTCGATGCCTGCCAGAGCCCGCCGGGAAGCTGCAGGTCGCCGTCGAGGGGACCGGCACCACGGCGCGCGAGCACCTCGAGGCCGGGCAACGCGAGCTCGCGGGGACGGCCGTCGCGCGACAGATACAGATAGCCGTCGACCTTGCCGCCGGTCAGCGCAGAGCGGTCGGTGATGACGGCGTCGGGGAACTCGTGTCCGACGATCGTGTGCCAGTGGCGAGCGACGACGGCCTCCGGGCTACTGGCGGTGTCGGTCGTGTAGATCCCGCGCGCCAGCGGTCGAAGATCGCTCCGCCGTACCATGTCGCTGATGGTCTGCGACGGCATGTCGCCGGCGAACACGATCTCGTTATCCACGGAGTTCTCCCATCGGAACGGGGAAAGGCGTGTCTAAAGTACCACGTTGCGGGGAAACTCGGTCATAAAGTGCCTCAGTCAATCTGGAAGAGATCGTCGAGGAGCCGTTCCTCGTGCACGATGCGGCCGAGCTCTTCCATCGCATCCCGAAGGCGTGGGTCCCACGGTGTTGCGCCGATGGGGCGTGTCTCGGCTGGGAGCTCGACGCCGTCCGTCGAGGCCGCCTGGACGGCGGCCGTGTAGTCGTGGGCGTCCATCCGCCACGGCTGCAATCCGAGTTGGTGCATGCGAGCGCAGATGGCGAGTCCGGGTGCGTCGAAGTCGCCGTGGTAGCGCAGGTGGGCGCCGGCGTGGAGGAGTTGGTCAACAAGGAGGCGTACCGCAGCGGACGGGTTGCCGTTCGTGGTGATAACCGGGATGGTTGACTCCCGCTGTGCTGCCGCCTCGACGACGCGTGGGTTCTCGGCGACGAGGACGGTCGTCCCGGCCTCGACATGCACAGGATGAGCCGCCAGTGCGTAGCGCGTGAGATGGACGGGGATGCGGGCTCGTGCGGCGGAGGTGGCGAGACCGTGCAGTCCCGAGTTGGGCAGGATCGGGAGTGCCCAGGTGAGGGCGGCACCGGAGACTTGATCGGTGTGGACGCCTGCGAGCTCCCAGACGTCCTCGCCAGCTTCGCGGGCGGGGTATCGACGCTCGAGCGCTCGCGACACCATCGCTTCGAGGGCCGTTCCGGTGTCGAGCGCGTGTGACGAGCCGAGAACCTGTGCGGCGAGATCCGTTCGTGAGATCGACTGCTCCGGCGATGACATGTCGAGGTGGTCGAGAACCTGTCGGACGTACTCGACCCGTGAGGCGGCGTCTCGGGCGTTGAGCCGGCTCAGCAGCCCCGCACGGACGACGTCGTCGATCCAGGCGGCTGCCCACTCCTCGGACCAGTTGCTCGCGGTGTGGCGTGCTGCGGCGAGGGCTTCGGTCCGTTCGAGGCGCGTCGCCCGGCGTTGTACACGTTCGAGCGACGGGGTGAATCCGAGGTTGCGGAGCGCTGTCGGGAGGTCGGAGCCGACTTCGAGGTCGATGAGGGCGCGCTCGATCTGACCGAGGTCGATCTGAGTGCTCGGGGTACGCCCGAGGAGCGTTGTCACCGCAAGCCGTGCCCGCTGCGGAAGTGGGGGGAGCCGGACGCGACCGCGGTTGTCCAGTCCTCGCGACTCGAGCCGTTCGCGGATCGCCTCCCAGACCGGTGCCATCTCAGGGGAGGTGAGCGATGGCGGTGGTGTCACCACAGCGAAGCCTGCTGGTCGGCGGTGTCCGAGGTGGTGATGGTTGGTTCGAACCTCGCCGCGGCAGGGAGCAGTCGAAACGAGTCGTCGTCGGCGTCGGCGAGGCCGACGTCACACAGCAAGTTGACGACGTCGCGCGTCAGCCGATCGGGTCGTTCGACGTACTCGCGCGACCAGCGCGATGCGTTCGCAACCGCCAGTTCGGAGACGATGGTGACGACCGATTCGTAGGGGATGGGGCCCGGGCCCTTCGTCGACGTCTGCTCGATCAGCATCAACGCTGCGTGGCTGAGGGTGCCGGTTGCGGGAAAGCGCCGGTCGGCGAGCACGCCGGTCGGGTCGATCATGGCAACGCCTTCCGCTCGTGCTTCCAGCACGAGACCGAACATCTCGTCGAGCTGTCGCTCTTCCTCACCGAGGCGTCGACGTAGCTCGTTCCATTCGGCGTCGGTGACGTCGCCTCGATAGAGGACCGGATCCTCGACGAGCCGAACGCGCATCCACTGGCGGGTGGCGGACCGCCGCTCCGCTCGCTCGAGCAGTTCATCGGCGGACTCGCTGCCTGCTGTTGCGGGTACCAGCATGAGTGCGATGCGATCTGGTCGGACGCGGAGGACGGCGTCGGCCTCGTCATCGGTTGCGTATGCGTCGACGTGTTCGTGCATCTCGTCGGCGAGGCCGCGGTCGATCATCCAGCGGAGCGCGGTGACCAGGGCGCGTCGCTCCGTCGCATCGCCGGTGAGGTCGATCTCGGCTTCAGCCGCCGCCGAGCGGATCTCGTCGACGAGATCTCGAAGACTGACGACCGACGGTCCGGCCGCGTTCGCTGCCAGAGCGAGCGCCAGCAGGGTGTACTCCAACTGCGTCAAGGGTCGACCGGTGCTGGTCCGGAGAGGCCGGTGAGTGATGTTGGCACCGGTCTTGAAGAGTCGGGCGGTGTCGGCGTCCAGATGGAGGCGGTAGCCGAGGCGCTGTGTGAACCACCTGCTGAGCTCGGCTTCGTGACGGCGAATCAGCCGGAACGCCGACGGGTCGTGTTCGTCGCACGTCAACGGATGCATCAGCAAGTGCCGCGCAGCGACACGTCGTTCGATGTCGGCCTGCGGATCTCCGCCGCTCATTGGCTCAGCGCCCCGTTTCGGTCGGCTTGGTCCGCCGCGTGGATCGAGACCCGAAGATCCATCAACGTCAGCGCGCCCTCAGGGCTGCGGACGACAGTTCGAAGGCCCGGCTCGCGCTGGACCTGGCAGATCAGCGCACCGTCGGTGAGGGATCGCTCCTGGGCGACGATCTGGGAGCCGTGTGAGGTCCGCCCGACGAGTCCGAGCAGGCGCTGCATCGCTGGTTGCGACAAATGGGCACCGTCCATGTCCCCGATCGTCAACAGCTCGACGTCGACGCGCTCGCGGGCCTGTCGCTCGACCTCACGGCGACGGCGCACGAGTTCTTGAGCGGCGGACCGGTCAGTCACCGGTGTCGGCCGACCGCGGTTGGTCGTATCGCCGCGTTCACGAATCGAGACAGGGACCTGCGCTCGCGGCGCCGACCACCATGATGTCGCCGGACTCACCGGATCGAGCGAGTCCTCTGCGACGACACCGAGATGCTGCGGGGCGTGGAGTCCGAACGCCGCCACCCCAAGCTGCGCGACGTCGTCGGGATCCGCGTGGTGGAAGATGCTCGCCAGTCGGAGGAAGTCGGCTCGGCGCGACGATGCGCCGATCCCGATGCGGGAGAGCCGAGTCAGGTTCAAGGTGAGGGTGCGGATCGCTGCGATGGCGTCGCGCCCGAGGCGTTGTATGCGCGACGGTGAGTTGGGTTGAGCGATGAACCATGCCGAGAGGTGCTGCCAGTCCGCAGGGTCGCTGCCATGGGTACCGGTGACGGCGATCGAGCCGGCGAGGCCAGCTTGCTCCACTCTCCCGGCCAGCCCCCTGTGCACCCGGCCGGCGATGGCGGGAAGGCGCGGCGCCAGCTCGTCCAGGAGTCGTCCGATCGGTCGTGCAGCGCGTTCGATCTCATCCAGTCGTTCTGCGACGTATCCGACGAGAACCTCGGCGAAGAAGCGAAATTCGTCCGGGTCGAGGTCGTAGCGGCTCTGCCATTGATTGATCGATGCCGAGAACTGGGTGATCTCGTCGGCGAAGGTTGTGTGGGCGTCGAACACGGCACGAACGAGGTCGCTGATCCGCTCGTCGCCAACAACGTCGAGGTCGATCGAGGCAAGCTCACTCAGTGACGCGAGCAGCGCGCGCAACCGACCCGTTGAGATGTCACGGACTTCATCGACCCGGCTGAGCACACCTTCGACGAGGCCGTATACCTCCTGCCCGGCACGGGTGATGAGATAGCGATTGCGTCGGCGGTAGTAGTCGGCCAGGTTCGTCGGCTGGCCGATCGACGACGAGACGGTGAGGTTGCCCCAATCCCGGAGCCGTTCGAGCCGGTCGGCGACGACGGCCGGCTCGAGGTGGATGTTGGAGCGGGCGAGGGCGGTCGTGACGTCGTCGGGGGTGAACTCGGCGAAGAACGTGTCGGCGAAGACCGCGATGATGGCGCGGTACTCGGTCCATTCGTCCCCGTTGAGGTAGCGGAACAGCCGACGGGCCCGATCTGGGCTGTCGGGTTCGGCGTCGCTCACCTGTACACCGGCGGCCATTACCTCGGTCATGATCGCTCCAGGTGAGCGTGCCCGTTCCAGCGGGAGTGCTCGAGCACGATCACGCCGAACTCGGCGTCACGAAGCACTTCGGTGATCGCCAAGTCGGGAACCGTGGCGTGGGTTCCCCAGAGACGTTCGCTCGTTGCGATGAAGTCGAGATCGAACTCGACCAGCAGCCCGAACAACTGGGCGTGGTTGTCCTCGGAGACCTTCGCGAACGCATCGTCGAGCAGAACGAAGCGCGGGGCAGCGGGCTCTGACTCTGCGAGTGCGTCGTACGAGCCGGCAACGGCTGCGAACAACGGCAAGTACGACACGATCTTCTTCTCGCCCTCCGAAAGTGGCGTGCGACGCGTCAGGCGTTCGTCACTGCGTCCGGAGCGCCGGACCACGATTCCGATCTCGTGCCAGTCGCGGTAGTCGAGGATCTCGGCGATGAGGTCGCGGTACCGGCGTTCGGGATCGTCGCGGCGTGCCTGGTCGATGCGGGCGGACAGCGCGGTTGTCAGGGCGGCGTCCTGGTCAGCGGTGCGAAGGTCCGGTGGTCGACGGAGCAGGTCGATCATCGCACTCAACTCGTCGTCGAGGCCTCCTCGCCGTTTCCACGTGAGGCGGGCACCGATCCCGTGCGCGGTGCTGACGTTCTCGAGCCGTTCATTCATCAGCCGAATCAGTTCGCCCGCGGCGTGGAGCTTCTCGGCGACCTCTCGAGCAACCAGACCTTGGAGCAGGTTGCGGAGCGCTTGGTCCTGCTTGGCAGTGAGGAGGCTCGACTGTTGTGCGAGCTGGGCCTCGACGTGGAAGCCCGCTGCCGCCAGCGGCATCCTGCCGAGGGGACCGGTCACGCCGATGCTGATCGGCAAGGTGTCGTCAGGTTGGTGGTCCTCGGCGTCCCAGCCGGCGCCCAGCTGCTCCCGCCGCTGGCGCAACGACTGGCGGACACCGTCCGCCGTCACAGCCGATCGTTCGGCGGGTGCGAGAACGGCGACGACAGCGTTCGCAATCTCGCGCGCCCCCTCGGGTGTGTCGTCGACTGGCGGGATGGAACGACTCGCGACCTCGTCGGCCGATGGCAAGTTCGCCGCGGCATCGAGCAACCCCGGTACGTCGAGCGCACGGCGGAACGGCGCAATTGCGCGGACGCAGGTCTCATGGGCGCGATCGGCGTCGGAGGCGGCGTCCGCTGCGTCTCGCTCGGCGTTCGTCTTGGTCTCGATTGCGGCGCTCACAGCGGCTTGAGCCGCTTCGAGATCGGTCTCCGAAGCCGTGAGGTCGGCCCGACTGACTTCGAGTGACGCAAGCACCTCTTGGTACTCGGTGCCGATGGCATCTTCGAGGGTGGCAAGCCGCATAGCGCGTTCCTGGTGCTCGGCGATCGCGTCGTCGAGCCGGTTGGAGGCCTGTTCGACAGCTGAGCTGGCGGTTCGCCAGTCTTCGGCGCGGTCGTGCCAGTCGCGATGGGTTCGGACGAGCACGTCGAGGGCGGTGCGCGCTTCGCGGCACAGTGTTCGCGTCTGGTCCAGGTTGGCGATGACGTCCGAGAGGTGGGCCCGATCGGCCGGCAGTTGGTGCGTGGCCGCAACGCGTGCCGCCTCGGTGACGGCGTCGGCATGCCGATTGTCCGCCATCCGGCGAGCCTGCTCCGCCTTGACCTCGTGTTCAGATGCCCGCTCGACCGCTTCGGCGGCGCGGCTCGCACGGTCCTGGGCGATGTCCAGTTCGCGCGTCGACGGGAGACGGTCACGATGGGACCTCAAGTTGTCAACGTGTTCCCGGTGCCGCGCAAGGTCGTCGTCGGTGGCTCGCAATACGGCGGTGGCGACTTCCAGTGCGCTCTGGACGGACGCCCGCTGGCGTTCGATCGTCGCACGCCGAGCGGTGACCCCGATGTGTTCGGCCTCGCTCTTCGCATGTCGACCGTGAAGCGAGCCGATCCGGAACTCGCCGCTGACGGTCGCGACCGTGCCGGCCGAGCTACGGAGGTCAGCGGAGATCGAGTCGAGGATTTTCGTGACCGTGCCGGCGTCAACGTCGGGTTGCAGATCTGTCGGCACCGTGACTGCCAGCAACTCGCTCAACGGGGCGTCGACCTGCTGCCCAGCTGCCACGACGAGGTCGCCGTTCGCCAGGCGCAGTGTTCCGTCGAGATCGACCTCGGCACCCAAAAGTCCCGAGGCCTCGAGCGCTGCCTCCAGCCCGGCTCGATCCTGGTCGTTGACGTGATCGGTGAAGTCGATGAGATCTGCGAGGCACGCGTGCCGGTCGTGGCGCTGCCACGATGCCGCCGGCGGGTCGGGGTAGGTCCGAGCACGCAAGTCGGCGAGTTCGGCGGCGAGTCGTTCGACCTCTTCCTGCTCGACGTCGCGCCGGCCCTTGACCGCAACGACCAGGGCCTGCTCCGCATCGATCAGATCGGATGCGGTCCGGAACAGAGCGGCGAACACCTCGGCACGTTGCTCGACCAGCTCTGGTGTGTCCAGCGAGGAGTCGTCGAAGTCGACTGCCCGCTCGGTGGCGATCGTCGCGAGTTGCGCGAGCCACTCCCGGACCTGCTCGCACCACTCGTCGAGGGCACCGCTCAGCTCGTGCCGCCGCTGCTCCAGGTCCAAGATCGCTTGTGCTCGGTCGGCCTGTGCGCGTTCGAAGGCTCGCTCGGCGTCGACGAGTTCGGATTGGAGGCGGTCGACCTGATCGAGACGTTCGAGGACCTCGTCGACGTCGCCGCGGCGCTGGAGCGCCGCAGCTTGCGCTGCGCTCAGCGAAGTCCTCATCGCATCGGCGTCGATCTCGCCAACGGGGAGCGGCATCGAGTCGTCGCCGTTGGTGACGAGTGGCGGGATTTCCGCGATCCGCACTGTCAGGCGAGCCGAGCGTGCAAGCTCGGTCAGTTCAACGACGGTGCCGTGAAGGGCCGTGTGGTCCCCGGTAGCAGCGCCGGCAGCGCTTCGCAATGCGCCCTCGGCACGGTCCCGACGCGTCTCTTCTCGGGACAGCTGGTCCCGGGCTTCCTCGATACCGCGCAAGAGCGTGGTGACGTGCTCCCGGAGGTCATCGAGCTCGATGCCCTGCTGGTACGCCGGACTGGCCTGAAGTGCCGCGATCTCCTGGCGAAGACGCTCGATGTCGGCTGAGACCGAACGGACCTTTCCGTTGGCGACATCAAGATGCTCGCCGGTCTCGATTGCGCGGCGTCGGAGCCGGTCGGCCTTCTGGCGACGACGGGCGACGTCCTCGCTCAGCGCAACGAGGGTGGATGCCCGTTGCCGCAGTTCGTCGTTGGCGTACGCGCTGTAGACCTGAATCAATCCCTGCAGGGTGCGCGAGGTCTGGGCGAGCGAATGGACGTTGCGGCGGTGCTCTTCGAGGTCCTCGAGCGGCTGCGCTGCATCGTCGATCGCCGCCTCGGACAGCTGGGGGAGCGCGTCACGGAGGTACGCAGGCAGTTCGGCATCGATGCGATCGCCTACACGGGGGTTTCGCACGATGTGCAGTAGTCGAATGTGTTGGTCGAGATCACGCCCACCGAACAGCGAATCACGAACTGCCTGCCGATAGGCACTCCGCTGATCGTGCGAGAACACAGCGTGCGGGCCGAGCTCGGAGCGCAAGACGTCGACGCTCAGCGGCACCCGACCCTCCATCAAGGCGAGGTCGACACCTGGGCGTCGCTCGGTCACGAACCACCACGTCGTGACGCGATCGGTGCTTCGGTTCGCCTTGATGCCGCATCCGCACACCAGGAACTGCTGCTCATCCGTCGCCGCGTCGGTGCGGGCGAACTCGATCCACAAGTAGCCAACGGGCTGCTGCTCGTCGCGGCCAGACAGCATCCACGAGCGGAGCACGGCCGCCTGCTCCCCGGCGGCGTCGATTCGGCGCGTGTCGGCGTCGATGAGGAACGGCAGCAACATGTTCATCGCCGTGGACTTGCCCGAGCCGTTGACGCCGCGCAGAAGGAGACGCCCGCCACCGAAGTGCAGCGTCTCGTCGCCGTATTGGTACACGTTGAGAATGCCGGCACGATTCAGCCGCCAGCGTGACGTCACCCCCTGCACTGTAGGAGATGGGTGTGACATCGGATCGGAGTTGGTGCCCAGGCCTCCCAGGTCATCCCGTTCCCGTTGGCGTCTTTCGGAGTTGCGACTCAGCGGGGAGTTGCGACGGCGGTATCAATTCGCTGGACGAGATCGTTGATGTACTCGACAGCGGCGGCGACGTCCGCAGGTGCATCGGGGTACTCGGCGATGAGTGTGGCGTACTCCCGCTCCCAGCCACGTGACGGCGAGGCGACCGGAGGCCATGCGTGCTTCTGCCGTCGGCGAAACGTGGACAGGCACGCTTGCTTGAGGCTCGGCATCTCCTCCGTCTCGAGCAGGGCTTCGAGGAGCCAGATGTCGATGATGTCGCGCACTCGCTCGTTGCCGTCGAGGAGGGGCTCGGTGCAGGCGTGGAGCTTCTGCGCGATCTGATTCGGTACGTCGAGACACGGCACCAAGCCCGGTGGGTCGATAGCGAATGCGGCGAGCTCGATGCCGTCGGGTGCGATCAAGTCGTGGTGCTCGGCGGCGCCGTCGTCGACCGCAACCTCGAGGGCGATGCTGCCGAACTCGCGACCCTCGTAGCGGATCTGCAACGGCACGCGCCACGGCCGATAGCCGAGCCCCGGAACCTCGATCTGCGTCGGCTCGGACTTGCGGGTCACGGTGAAACCGTTCCACTCCCGGTCGGCCGTGGCCGCGTCGAAACGCTCGAGCCAGTCCTCGACTCGTCCGGCGAACACAACGTCGAGGTCGGTCGTCGCTCGTGCCTGGATGCCGAGGCGGAGCTGCATCGCAGTGCCGCCCTTGACGATGAAGAGGTGCCCGCCATCGCCGTGGCGAACATCGTCGAGCATTGCGCAGACCACGCCGACCCGTACGAGGTGCATGACACGTTGGGGAAGCTGTCCGATCTCGGCGGCGTGGCGTTGCAGCAGCCGCTGGAACTCCTTGGAGCCGCGCGGGCGCTCGGCCATCACACGCGCTCCGAACGAAGACGATCGACATACCGGTCGTGCTCGTCTGCGGTGATCGCGCCGCGTCCGCGGGCGCTCTCGACAGCCTGGCGAACGAGGTAGGTGGGGACCGAGCCGACGACGTCCTGCAGCGTCCGTCGGATCGTGGTCGACACAACGGCCTCCAGTCGTGTCACGTCTCCCTCGTCGAGATCCGCATGATGGATCGCGTAGCGCTCGCCACCAGCCCGGCTGATCCGATACGAGGTCGGGATCGTCAAGTGGACCTTGGTGGGGTTGATGTCGCACAGCTCGTGAACGAGCAGCGCAGAGTCGTGCGAGATCACACCGCGACCCGCCGCCCACAGGCGGGCAAGGATGAACTCGTCGTATCGATCGACCGGCAACGACGGCACCCGGTACACACCGTGGCCGGCCGACTCCAACGTTCCCCGGGAGACCATCTTGCGGAGCTCTACCGCCGGGACACCGAACGGCGCTACGAGCGCGGGCGTGACGTAGCCGCCGTTGTCAACGGCAACATCCATCAGGGCATCCCAGTACTTCCCAGGCACAACAGAAACAGTACCAAAAACGTACTATTCTTGCGCCATCTGGAAGGGGATCGAGAATCCCAGCAGGTCCGCAGCCCGTCTCCTCTTCGCGTCCGGCCGTCCGACGAGAACGAGGCGCATATGCCCTGAGCTGGGCATACGCGCCTCGAAGTGCGTGGAGCTGGGGGGAATCGAACCCCCGTCCACCAGCCCGTGAACGGACCCGATACGACCATTCCCGCATCGCACCTGACGCCGGTGCACTGGCGGGTCAGCCGATCTTGCGATCAGCGCCCGAGCTTTCCCGGGAGTCAGCGGTCTTTCTCGCCGTCAGCGGTCTTTCCCGCCGTCATCCCTCACTTCTGGTGCCGGGCTGTGATGGATTGGCCCCGTGCGGCATCTCTGCTCACGATGACTCTTCACTCACCTGGAAATCAGGCGGCGAGAGTGAACTGCTCATCGGCAATTCTTTTGGGTGCCCCGTTTAGCGAGTCTGAGCAACTCGGGTCGCAAACCCGCCCAACAGTTCTGATGTCGAAACCAGTCAGCCCCGTGAACGATATGTCAACCGCCGAGTGTACGAGCGGTGAACGCCGCTCGCACGGTCGATTCGCCACCGGCCGCCGGGTCACCCGTTCGGATGGCCGCCGGACGGGCGCGGATGCCACACTCGTTCGATGGAGTTGCGCCACCTGATGACGATCCGCATCGCGGTGAACCCGGTCGAATCGTTCGGTCGGTTCCCACTTGGGGAGCGGCGGTTGATCAGCTTCGACGAGGGCACGTTCGAGGGGCCCGACCTCCGCGGCACCGTTGTGCCGGGCGGTGCCGACTGGCAGCTGGTCATGCCCGACGGCACCCTCGAGATCCGAGCCCATTACGCGCTGCGTACCGATCAGGGTGAGTCGATCGAGGTGGTGTCCGAGGGTGTGCGCGCCGCGCCGCCCGAGGTGCTGGCCCGCTTGGCGGCGGGGGAGTCGGTCGACCCCGACGAGTACTACTTCCGGACCCACATCCGGCTCTCGACCGACTCGGAGCGGCTGGCGCGCTTGAACCGGATCCTCGGGGTCGCCCGCGGCGAGCGCGCACCCGCCGGTGTGGCGATCCACGTGCACGAGGTGCTCTGACCGTGGATCACGTCGACGCCACGGTCGTCGTCGGTGGCGGCATCGGTGGCCTCGTCACCGCATTGAGCCTGCACCAGGACGGCCACGACGTCGTCGTGTTCGAGGCGGTCTCCGAACTCAAGGCATTGGGCGTCGGCATCAACCTGTTGCCGCACGCCGTGCGCGAACTCGACGCGCTCGGGCTGCTCGCCGACCTCGAGGCGGAGTCGGTGGCGCCGACCACCCTCGCCTACTTCACCAAGCGCGGGGAGCCGATCTGGGACGAGCCGCGCGGTCGTGCCGCCGGCTACCGCTGGCCGCAGCTGTCGATCCACCGCGGCACCGTGCACCGGGTCCTGCGCGATGCCTGTCTCGACCGGCTCGGCCCCGACGCGGTCCGGCTCGGACACCGGCTCACCGGTCTGGTCGACGACGGCGACCGGGCGATCGCCTCGTTCGACACCGACAGCGGATCGATCGAGATCTCGGCACCGCTGGTCATCGCCGCGGACGGCATCCACTCCATCGCTCGGGCGCAGCGCTACCCCGACGAGGGGATGCCGAAGTGGAACGGCGCCCTGCTCTGGCGTGGTCTCGCCGAGGCCGACCCGGTCCTCGACGGACGCACGATGGTGTGGGCCGGTCACCCCGACCAGAAGTTCGTCGGGTACCCGGTGCTCGACCTCGACGACGGTCGTCAGCTGTTCAACTTCATCGCCGAGTTCCGCACCGACTCGATCCAGCTGACGGAGCGAGAGGACTGGAACCAGCCCGGCCGCCTCGACGACTTCATCGACCGGTTCGAGTCGTGGACCTTCGAGTGGCTCGACGTCCCGGCGTTGGTCCGCTCGTCGCCGGGCACGTTCCGGTTCCCGATGGTCGACCGCGACCCGGTCGATCGGTGGACGTTCGGGAGGACGACGCTGCTCGGCGACGCTGCGCACCCGATGTACCCGATCGGTTCGAACGGAGCGTCGCAGGCGATCCTCGACGCCCGGGTCCTGACCGGTTGCCTGCGGGCGTATCCCACCGACGTCGATCGGGCACTCGCCCGCTACGAGGAGATCCGACGGCCGGCCACGGCCCAGATCGTGTTGGCGAACCGGGGCCTCGGCCCCGAGCGGCCGATGCAACTCGTCGAGGAACGGGCGCCCGACGGTTTCGACGCACTCGACGACGTGATCACGCCCGAGGAGATCCTCGAGGTCACCGACGGCTACCGCCGCACGGCCGGCTTCGCCCTCGAGGCCCTGGCCACCGGCACCTCGATCGCCGACCGCGACGACTACTGATCAGGCGGCGATCGAGTCGGTCAGCCCGCTGAAGAGGCAGTCGAAGACGTTCGTGCGGTCGAACCGCATGGCGTACGACCTGGCTGCCGCCTCACGCGTGCGGAGTTCGGCATCGCTCATCCCACCGACGGCCAGGTCGATCGCCTCGGCGATCTTCTGGGGCGAGCTGTGCGGGACCATCAGGGCGTTCGAACCGACGGCCTCGGGGATGCCGCCGGTCTGACAGGTGATGATCGGTCCGCCTCCGGCGAGCATCTTCTCGACCAGCGCGATGCCGAAGGTCTCGACGAACTCCGGTCGGGGCTTGCTCGGCAGTGCGAACGCCGCGGACCCGGCCATGAGCAGCGGCTTCTCGGCGTCGTCGACGTCGTCGAGGAACACGATGTTGCTCGCCGATGGCGACGACGCCGCGTGGGCGCGCAGCGCGACCGCCTCGGGACCGTTGCCGGCCACCACCAACTTGACGTGGTTGCGGCTGTGGCTGCGGGAGAAGCCGGCGATCAGATCGTCGACGCCCTTCGCCTTCGACAGTCGCGACAGGAACAACACGTACCGGTCGCGCTCGAGCCCTCGGGAGGTCAGGGCTCGAGCGATGTCGCCGTCGTCGAGGTCGATGTACTGACCGGCGTCGATCGCCGGATACGAGATGCCGATCCGTTCGGCGCACTGGGGCGCGAAATGGGTGCCGTGCTGGTCGTCGATCTCGGCCGCGGCGCGGATGATGATCTCGCGGGTGTACTCGCTGACGGCCACACAGGTCTCGTTGCCGAGATACGTGGAGAACAGCTGGGCGGCAGCACCGAACTTCTCGGTCTCGACACACGACCGGACGACATTGGTGATGTCGGATCCGACCGCCTCGGCGATCGTCGTGACGTGGTGGGGCAGCCCGGTCGCCGCGGCGACCCGGCGGGCGTCGGCGACCACCGTCGCGTGCGGTGTGAGGTAGAGCGACATGGCCACCGTCGGCACACCGTCGGTGAACAGCTCGACCAGGCGACCGGTGAGGCCGGCGAGAAACCGACCGTCGGGCACCTTGTAGTCGCCGACACCGGTCGGCCGTTCGACGGTGATCCCGTCGGAGTAGGGGAGGACCGCGTCGAGCGGCTTGAGCGGCAGATGTGCCGCCCGCAGCACGTCGAGCGGCCACGTCACGATGCGGACGTCGTCGAAACCGCGGGTGAGTGCGACCTCGGCGAGGTTGCGGGCCTCGCCGGAGTGTCCGCAGATCACCGGATCGGCACGCACGACGATGACGAGTCGGCGGGTGGGTAGGTTCATCTCGCTGGCTCCTGGTTCGGCGGGTTGGACAAGACGGAAGAAGACGGTGGCCGTGTCGTGGTCGCCCACGACGACGGGCTGTCGGCGAGCACGACCTCGACGCGGCCGGCGCTGCGGAGTTCGTGACCCGAGAGCCACGAGCGGTCGAGCGACTCGCCGTCGACGCGCAGGTCCTGCACGTATTGGGTCGGGCGGCCGGGTTCCGGCTCGACGAAGCCGGGTGCCTCGATCGTCAGCTCGTGACCGCCGAACGTCATCGTGGCGCTCGCGAACGACGGCGCGTTCACGAGGAACAGGTTCTGGCCGGCGACCGGGAACAACCCGAGCGACGCCCAGACGTACCACGACGACAGCCCGCCGGAGTCGTCGTTGCCGGGCAACCCACCCCGCCCGGCACCGAACTGTTGGTCGACGGCCGCCCGCACGACCTCGGTCGTGCGATCGGGGCGGCCGGCGTAGTGGTAGGCCCACGGGGCCTCCATGTCGGGTTCGTTGTTGAGCCCTTCGAACCGGTTCAACGCGTACCCGATGTCCATCTCGCTCTTGCTCGGGCGCTCGCCCGGCCGCTTGACCGGCGCCGCGTGATACCCGAAGAACTCGTCGAGCAGGGCGATGAACCGTCGCTCACCGCCCGCCAGGTGGATCCGTTCGGCCATGTCGTGCAGGAGCCGGAACGAGTAGTTCCACTTGCCGCCTTCGTAGAACGACGAGTCGACGAGCAGCCCGGTCGCCGCGTCGTACGCCGCGGTCCAGCCGTCGCTCAGCGATTCGAGCTGACCGGCCAACGCGTCGTCGCCGACCCGTCGCGAGAGCACGGCCGTGCAGCGGTAGGCGAACGCCACGTCGAGGGTGTGCGTGATCGGATGCGCGATGCCGCGCTCGAGATAGTCCTCGGCGTAGCCGCGGCGGAGGTCGCTGTGGAGACACGACAGCGCCCAGTCCCAGTCGATTCCCGGGGTGTCGAGCGCGCACAGGTCGGCGAAGAAGGTGTGGGCGAGGGCACTGCCCTGGCGGGCGAAGCGGTCGGCGCCCTTGGCCATCCGGTACCCGATCGGGAGGTTGCCCTCCTCCTCGCACACGTGGAGCAAGGCGTTCGCGAGTTCGACCGAGCGTTGGGGGAACAGCGACGTGATCAGCGGCAGCTGCGTCCGGTAGATGTCCCACATCGTGCAGATGTCGAACACGAACGGCCCGTCAGCCGGCCAGAACGGGCTCTCGCCCGCGGCGAAGCACGGCTTGACGAGCGAGTGGTAGAGCGCCGTGGCGAACACCGTCGACCGGTCGGCGTTGTCGGTCTGGACGTCGATCGTGCCGAGATGCTCGCGCCAGGCCCGCTTGGTCTCCGTCCGCCGGGTGTCGAACGCTTCCTGACTCGTCGCGACGTCGGCGACCAGGTTGGCCTGTGCCCGCTCGGTGCCGCGGAGCGAGAACCCGATCCGCAGTTCGACGGTGCCGCCGGCGCTCACGGGGCCGCGCCAGAGCAGCCCGAAGGGTCGCAGCGTGGTCGGTCGGATGTCGTCGAACTCGAGACGCGTACTGCCCTCCATCAGGCGGCGGTCGTACCAGAGGGTCTGTCGCCACCCCGGCGAGTTACAGGCCAGGTGGAACGAGAGGGGAGCGCCCTCCACCGTGATGTGGCCCGCAGCGGTCGCGTGACCGAGCGATTGCATGTGGGCACGCAGCGGCACCGTCGCGCCGTGGTCGATCGCGAGTCCGCCCTGTGACAGGTCGATCACGACGCGGGCGTCGGCGGCGTCGGGGAACGTGAAGCGGTGGACGGCCGACTTCGGGCCGACCGTGATCTCGCACCGGATGCCGTTCTCGAGCGTGCAGGCGTAGTAGCCGGGCTCGGCCACCTCGTCGGTGATCCGCCAACTGGTGCCGAGGTCGTCGAGCGGGCCGAGCATCGGGGTGACGCGGACGTAGTTGTAGTACTTCCGGATCGCACCGGTGCCCGACTGCTGGAAGTGGGTGAAGCCCGACGCCTGGAGGTGGTCGAACTTGCGCGTCGGCAGCCCTTCGGTGCCGAGGTCGTACATGCCGTACCCGGTCGGGTAGGCGCCGGAGTAGGCACACGCGGACACCATGCCGAAGGGATGACATGCCCCCGGATGGGTGTTGCCGACCTGCGGTTTCGGGAACCACCACGTGGCGGCGAGACCCTCGGGCGGGGACACGTCGATGGCATCGGTCCCGATGAACGGATCGACACGATCGAACACGTCGGCACCGTAGGAAACGAGCAACAACGCAGGCCGTCCGATGTGTTTCCAGTCGGTGAAGACGGTGTGCGGACGCGGAAGAGCCCGGGGCCGAAGCCCCGGGCTCTTCCTGTGCTCTGGCCGGCTGGCGAGGTGTGGGTAGCCGGTCAGATCGTGGTAGGAGTCAGGCCTGCTGCATCTCCTTCATCGGGACCTGCTCCTTGAGGAACGCTTCGGGGACCGTGTCGGGGATCTCCTTGCGGCGTGCGTGCCAGACGAAGGCACCGCCCATCACCAGGAAGACGAACCCGAGGCCGACCAGCAGGATCGAGATGCCGAGGCCGATCTGCAGCGTGGCGTGGGTGGCGGCACCGACGCCGAGCTCACCGACCAGGCCGTGTGCGGTTCCGGTCCAGGCCATCTCACGGGCGGGGCCGTCGAGGATGTCGGTCCGGGCGAATCCGGTCCAGTAGCGGCCGTCGACCGGGACCGTGTAGGCACCGGGCTCGAGGACCTGGCCCTGGTACTCCTCGACGACGCCGTTGTAGGTGCCGTCGGCGTCCAGTGCGCCGCTCTCGATACCGGCGGCGATGTCGTCGGCCGTGAGGACGACGGTCTGCTCACCGTGCAGGACGTGGAAGTTGATCGTCGCCATCTGGTACATGTACTCAGTGGCGGTGTTGACCAGCGGATCGTTGGGGTCGAGGTCGCTCTCGACGACCGGGAAGTTCCAGTCGTCCTCGAGCAGCTGCATGATCGCCTCGGCGCCTTCGGTGGTGCCGCGGTCGGTCAGTTGGCCGTCCTCGTTGTAGCTGAGGGTGACGTCCTGCGCTTCGCTGAATGCCTGGAGCGAGCCGTAGCCGCCCTGTACTTGGCTGTATGCGTAGCCGCCGCCGACGAAGAAGCCGAGGCCGACCACGATCAAGAAGACTCCGAGGAGTCCGAGTGGCTTCTTGAACATTTGTCCAACTCCTTTCGAGTTGTCCTTCATTTCGTGAGCTGATTCACGAAGTTCTCGGTACTCATGCTGACGTTTGCGCCTACAAGCGGTTAGGGCCCTAGGTCCAGGTCGCGGGGGTATTGGTATCGACCGGACAATTGACGTTTCCCCTGCTCAACAGGGGTGAGCAGGGGTGGGATCGGGGCCCGCCAGAGGTCCCGGTCGGGCTACGGTCGCGCCGCGCCTAGGCTGAACGCGTCCATCCACGACCACAGGAGGAACCACCATGGGAATCTTCGACAAAGCGAAGGGCCTCGTCGGCAAGAACGAGGACAAGATCCAGGACGGCATCGACAAGGCCGCCGACGTCGCCGACGACAAGCTGGGCGACAAGGTCGGCTCCGACAAGATCGACCAGGCTGCCGACGCTGCCAAGAGCGCCGTCGACAAGCTCGCCGACTGACCGACACCCGCACGCGCAGAAGGCACGGCCGCCCGGCCGTGCCTTCTGCGCGGCCGGACCCACCGCTCGGTTCAGTAGGGGAAGACGGTTGCAGTCAGCGACACGTCGTAGATCGAGGCGGTGGCGTCGGTGTTCTGGCAGACCAGGCGGATGACGGTCTGGGTCGGCGTGAGGAACGAGAGGTGTCGCGTGCCGGCCACCACCGACTGGTTCTGCCCCGACCCCATCTCGACGCCCACTGCGCCGGCGCCGTACCCGAACGTCGCCGACGTGCCGACGGAGCACTCGATGAGGTCGCCCGCCGTCCCACCCGCGGTGCCGCTGTAGCTCACGACGACCTCGCCGCCGCGCTCGAGCGACACCGGGATGTCGGCGACGATCTTCGCCGTCGTCGACAGCGATGTCGAGAAGGCCGTGTCGCTCAGGACGTACGGCGCCTGCTGCTGGGCGTCGAACTTCGACTGGTATCGATTGTCGGCCTGTGCCTTGGTCCACACGTCGGCGGTACCGGCCTTCCCGGCGAGCAGCGAATCGACCGTCGACTTGTCGTGGTAGCGGTCGTCGTGATGGTGGTCCTGGTGGTAGCCGACGAGATCGACGATGACGTGGACGGCGCCGGCGTGGTTGTAGACGGCGAAGCTGCCGTCGGCGGCCAGCGGCGTCGACACCGTTCGGCACCGGTGGCTGCCCTGGCCCCGGATTGAGGCTCGACGCGTTCGGGACGTCTCCGCCCGGCCAGACGGTGAGGTGGGTGTTCGCGGATGCCTGCAACGCGGTGATGTTGAGTTCGACGGCGGTGGCGTCGTCGGGGATCGACGGGCACTGGCCGCTCGTGCCCCGGGCCGAGACGGTCAGGATCTCCCGTGCGCCGAGCGGAGTCGTCCGGCCGCCGACGCCGTACTCGGGCCGGGTGTCGATCAGCCGACACGAGGCGACGGGTGTGAAGATCGCCCGTTCGCCACCACCCTTCGCCGCATCGACCAGGCCGATCCCGCCCGCACCCAAGGTGATCGCAACCGCCGCCCCGACCGCCGCCCATCGTGTCCGCATCAGTTCCATCGTCCCAGCGTGACGATCGGGCCGCCGATCGACCATCCGGGTGACCGCACCGCAGGGTAGGGCTGACCGGAGTCGGGTGCGGCCGGAGGGTCAGCCGGGCTCGAACGCCGGATTCGGAACCGGCACGGTGTACTCCGAGTCGTACGGGTTGGCTGCCACCACCTCGTCGTCGTCGCCCGAACCGACCGTCGCACCCGCCTGGTACCTGGCCGGCGTCTGCGTGAGCCGACCGTCGTCGGCGACGAACAGGTGCCACGCCGACAACAGGACCCCGTCCCGTCGCGGCTCGAGCGCGAACGACTGCACGCGCGAGCGGAGCCGGCCGTCGGGGTGCTCCTCGAACACGACCTCGTAGGCCCGGTGATTGGCGTCGTTCATCGACACCGCGACCTGGACGCCCTGCAGTCCGTTGACCACCAGCGACGCAGCGTTCCAGGTCAGGTTCGATCGGGCGGTGACCGCCGGGGACGCAGGCGGGTTCGGGAGTGCCATCGATCGCGGTCGCCCGGTCGAGGTCCGGCCGGGGACGCGCCCGTCGACCACCGGACCGGTGTGCGGCTCGATCGACTGGGCGGCGGTCGCCACCGATCCGCCGGAACCGTTCGCTGCCGTCGTGCCACCGAACGCCGGGCGGCCGCCGAGCCGGAACTCGATCGATGCGAGGTGCCGGTCGTCGACGTGGCCGCCCGACGGCAGTCCGGTGGCGAACGCGATCGCCGACAGGCCCTGCCAGAAACCCGACACGTCGGCATGGATCTGTTCGACCCCGGTGCGATACGCCACCACCGTCCACCCGCTGTCGCGACCGTCGAGCGACGCCGCGCTCGGCACGTGGTCGGGGAGATCGGCGTCGATCGTGAAGTGGTCGTCGCCGCGAACGACGTGCGGCACGACGATGGGGTAGATCCGGCCGTCCGGCCCGCGCACGGCGCCGCCGCCGGTGTAGTACGCGTCGGGTCCGAACGAACGGCAGCCCGGCGGGATGGCCGTCTGCTGCCACGCCGCCCGCTCGAGGGGCATCAGCGCGCCGCGGAGCGAGAACCCGCCGGCTTCGAGTCCGGTGGCGCCGACGTCGTCGGTGAGACCGACCCACAGATCGGCGGCCGCGTCGGCCCAGTCGGCTCGCATCGCCATCATCCACGAGGTGCCGGCGACCGACGACCCGAGGCGGTCGGCGATCACGGTCTCGTCGACCGTCGCGTCGAGGAAGCGCGCGGCAGCGCCGCACTCGTCGGCGATCTCGCCGAGCAGCACCAGCGCGCCCGTCGGCAACTCGGCAGCGGCGAGTGCGCGACCGACCTCGGCGGAGAGCTCACCCGCCCGATCGGCCACCCGGGTCGTGTCGTCGGCGATCCGGCGGGCGAGTTCGGTGTCGAGACCGACCGATTCACCCATAGCGGACCCAGGCGGCGGGGCGACGAGGCGGCACGCGGTCGGTGTCATCCGATCGGAGGAACCGCCGGTAGGCATCGCTGTAGGCGTCGCAGATGGCGGCACGATGTCGCGCCTCGGCGGCCCGCTCGGCCAGGTCGGCGTCGACCGCCCGCAGATTGGCGAGGGTCACACCGACGGTCGCGTCGACCGCGGTGCGAACGGGTCCGGTGAGCGCGCCGTCGGTGGGGAGAGAGTGGAGCGCGGTCGCCAGTCCGACGACCTCGTCGCGGCAGGCGTCGAGCGTCGCAGCGATCGTGCGGAACTCCGAAGCGGTGGGCATGAACCGAGTGTCGCCCACGGCGTCCGGCGCCGACATGGGGACGAGTCCCCTCGACACCGGCGCCGACGTCAGTCGTCCGATTCGACCGGCTGGTCGGATCCGGCGGAGCCGGGTACCCCGCCCGCCGGATCGGGGGTCGCGGCGCATGCCGCGAGGGCGAGCGAGCACACGACGGTGATGGCGACGACACTCGCACGCACGGCACCAGTGTCGCGCGGCTCGTCAGAGCTGTCGCACGACCGGGCGCACGTTGATGATGGCGACCAGCAGGCAGCACAGGACGCCCGCCACGATCATCGCGGTCGACACGCTCGTCGCCGCGACCAGCCCCACGAGGAGCAGGGCGGTGATCGGGAACGCGCCGTTCTGCGCCATCGCGACGAGTCCCATGACCCGTCCCATCAGCTCGGGTGGCGTGTGCTGCTGGGTGAGCGTGCGGAGCAACGTCATCGCGACGCCGCCCGTCAGGCCCCAGGCGAAGCCGCAGAGTGCGGTCACGACGTATTCGCGCGACAGCCCGATCGCGATCAGCCCGCCGCCGAGGGGGACGGCCGTGAACGCGGCGAGCAGGAGGCCGGGTCGGCTCGGCGTCCACCGAGTGGCCAGCAGCATCGACGTGATCATCATGCCGATGCTCATCGCCACGTTGAGCGCGCTCGCGGCGAGCGACTCCTTGCCGAGGACGTCGCGGGCGAACTCGGGCAGGAGCAGCGAGCTGGTGGCGATGGCGATGCCGAGCACCCCGGTGGTCGCCAGGAGTGACCGCAACGGTTCGGTGCCGAGCGCGACACGGATGCCGTCGCGCACCGATCCGCGACGTGCGGCGGCGCCCGTCAGTCGGTCGGGGAGCGGCGCCCGTGACACGACGAGCAGTCCCAAGCAGCTCGCCACCACCAGCAGCCAGAACCCGGCGGCGGTCCCGAAGATCTGCATCACGACGCCGCCGAGGAAGATGCCGCCGATCGTCGACATCATCATGCTGAGGTTCTGGAGTGCCACCGCCTGCATGAGCTGCTCCGGTGGCGACACGCTCGGGACGAGGGCCTGGACGAGTGGCATCAGCATCGAGGGAGCGCAGATCGCGAGGAAGCCGCACACCATCGTCAACGATCGCACCGGTCGCCACGAACAACGCTGTGGCCGTGAAGACCACTCCGCTCACGGTGAACAACAGGGCGCCCAGCCGCTTGGGCGCGAGATGGTCGGCGAGCGAACCCGCCCAGGCGCTGAGGAACAACGGCGGTAGACCGATCACGATCCCGAGGATCGCCGTCGCCGGGTTCCAACCGGTCAGCTCGCCGACGAGCCACACGAACACGAATCGGCTCGTGCCGAACACGGTGGCCGACAACACGTTGGCGACGAGCAGGGCCCGGAACGCCGGGATCCGGAGCAAGCCGCCGACGCCGGGACGTCGCTTCGTCGACTCGGTCGTGCTCGCCATCAGCGCATGGTGACCGTTCGTGTCCCGCCGGGACGAGGCGGAGTCGCCGTTCGGTGGGTGGGTTCGTGCCGCAGATGCGTACGGTGTTCTCGTGGTCTCGATCCGCAAAGCGACCTCGGGTGACATCGTGCAGGTCGCTCGTACGGCCAGCCGTGCGTTCGCCGACGACCCGGTCATGCGGTGGCTGATCCCCGACGACGCCGAGTACGACGACGCCTGGCTCCCGATGTTCGGCAACATCGCCCGACGCTGGCACGCCACCGACTCGCTGTGGTGCACCGACGACGTCGCCGCGATGGCCGGCTGGTCGCCACCCGGACGGCCGACCGTCGAGCTCGGACCCGCCGACGGCATGGTCGAGTACGAACACCCGGCGTGGCGGATCGAGCGGTTCGTCGCACTGAGCACCGCGCTCGCCGAGCACACCCCGCCCGAATCGCACTGGTACCTCAACATGTTGGCGACCCACCCCGACTGGCAACGGCGCGGTCTCGGCGCAGCCCTCATGCGTGAGGTGTTCGCGATCGCCGACGAGGCGGGCCTGCCGTGCTACCTCGAGACCGAGACCGACGAGAACGTGGCGTACTACCGGCGGCACGGATTCGACGTGCGGAGCGAATGGGACCTCGCCACCGCCGACACCGCCGGCCCACACATGTGGGGCATGCTGCGCCCGGCGCGGTGACGGCATGGCACGTCTGCGCTGGACCACGACGACGCTCAGTACCCGCGATGCGCGCGCACTCGCCGGCTTCTACGAGCGGCTGCTCGGGTGGGAGCGCGGGAGCGACGAACCGGGATGGGTGACGATCGGCGACCCGGCGGGCGGCCACCGACTGGCGTTCCACCACGACGACGAGTACGTCCCGCCCGTGTGGCCCTCTCGGCCGGGAGAGCCGGGGATGATGGCCCACCTCGAGATCGCGGTCGACGACCTCGACGGTGCCGTCGCCCACGCGCTCGAGTGTGGGGCGCGGGCGGCCGACGTCCAGCCACAGGACGATGTCAGGGTCATGCTCGACCCGGACGGGCACCCGTTCTGCCTGTTCCTGTGGCCCGACATGCCGATCGATACCTGAGCCGTGCTCGGGCCGGCTGGTCGGTGGGTATCGATCAGACGAGTCGGTTGCGGCACTCGCCGATGCCGTCGATGCGTGTCGTCATCGTCTGACCCCGCTGCAGGAACACCTGTGGATCGCGGGCGACGCCGACACCACCGGGCGTGCCCGTCACGATCAGGTCGCCGGGTA
>JAGQSS010000300.1 GCA_020439405.1 Ilumatobacter sp.
CTCCGCCGCGTTCGCGCACCTCTGCGGCGTCGCACCCATCCCTGCCACCTCAGGCAAGCAACAAGACCGCTACCGCCTCAACCGCGGCGGCGACCGCCAAGCCAACCGCGCCCTGCACACCATTGCGATCAACCGCATCCGACACGATCCACAAACCCGCCTCTACCGCGACCGACTCATCGCTCGAGGCAAAACCAAACGAGACGCCATCCGCATCATCAAACGCGCCATCGCCCGCCTCGTCTACCAAGCCCTCCGAACCGACCTAGCCATCACCACAAAAACTTCTTGACTGACATAGGAGCATCCCGGGAACCTGGTAGTCGGTCGCATGGCGTGTCCCGGGTCAGGTGACCAACGGTAACGGGACTCGGCTGCGCCTCGCCCGTCACCTCTGGCACCTGACCCGATGTGGGTCGTCAGTTGCGGCGGATGAGGGAGGAGGCTCGGCGACGGATCCAGCGCGGGGTGATGTTCGTCGCGGCGACCATCATCTTGTACTGCGCGCCGGGCACGGCGAGGGTGCGGTTGGCTGCCACCCCGTCGAGCCCGCACGAGGCGACCTCATCAGGACTGGTCCAGACGAACGACGGGAACTCGTCGGCGTAGGTCGCGGTGTTGCTGACCGCCTGGAACTCGGTCTTCGTCAGCCCCGGGCACAGGGCGGTGACGTGCACCCCGTGCGGCGCCGCCTCTTCGTGCAGGCTCTCGGTCAGGCTCGTCACGTACGCCTTCGTCGCCGCGTACACCGCCAGTTCGGGCGCCGGCTGAAAGCTCGCCACGCTCGACACGTTCAGCAGGTACCCGCTCCCCCGCGGCACCATCACGGCGAGCGCGGCGTGACTCAGCCGGGTGAGCGCCGCGACGTTGACCTCGATCTCCTCGGCGAGGCGGTCGGGATCGAGGGTGTGGAAGTCGCCGTTGGTGCCGAACCCGGCATTGTTGACCACGAGGTCGAGGTCGCCCTCGGCGATCCGTGCGGCGACCGCGGCCTGCCCCTCGGTGGTGGCGAGATCGGCGACCAGCGGCGTGATGCCCTCGTGGTGGCGGGCGAGCGCATCGAGGCGATCGGCCCGACGAGCGACGACCGTGGTCGCGACGCCGGCATCGGCCAGTTTGGCCGCCATCACCTCGCCGATGCCTGACGACGCGCCGGTCACGAGTGCGGTACGGAACGGGTAGTCGGCCATGCGGCCGAGCGTACCCACGGACCGAGCCGGACTCGGTCCGTGGGTGCCGGTCAGCCCAGGATGGCGGGGTCGATGCCGCAGACCTCGATGCCCTCGACGATGCCGCCGAACGCCAGGTCCTGTGTCGCTGCATCGGCCTCGTCGAGATCGATCAGTTCGCCGTCGACGAGCGCGACATCGAGCCCGATCGCATCGACGACGAACGGCGCCAGACAGTCGGCTTCGTCCTCGGGCAGGCCGATCTGCAGGGTCAGCTCGTCGGCCATGAGCGCGTACGCCGTCTCGGCGTCACCGCCGGCTGCGGTGTCGCCCGAGTCGCCGGCATCCGATGCGTCGGCCGAGCCGAGGAAGCCGACGACGATCGCGTCCATCGACCCTGGTGAGCCGGTGAGGACGAGCATCGAGCGAGTGCCCGCACCGCCCTCGACGGTGAAGGGGCCGCCGATCGGCTCGCCGGCGCATTCGCGGTCGTCGTTCGCGTAGACGAGGACGTCGGCACTGCCGCCGTCGTAGGCGAACGCCGGCGTCTGGTTGCCGCCGACGAGGATGCTCGGGTCGAGGTTGACCGAGACCAGGCAGCCCTCGACGCCGTCGAACCCGAGACGCATCCCGAAGTCGGCGTCGGTGACGTCGACGGCGATCGCGACGAACTGTCCGGTTGCGGGGTCGGCGGCGACCATCTCGTTGGAGTTCCCGAGCAGTTCGGCGGGCTCTTCGTAGGCGTCGAAGGTCGTGACGCGCCCGTCGGCCTCGTACAGCACCAGTGTGTGGACATCACCGCTGCCGTCGAACGACGACACGTTGGCCAGGATGTGATCGCAGGTCGCCACACAGGTCGCGTCGCCGGAGCCGGCCGTCGTGATGACGAGCGGACCACCCTCGGGCGGGTAGAAGAACTCGGTGACGGCACCGGGCTCGACACCCATCTGCGCCTCGAACGCCTCGACCAGGCCGGTGGTGCGGACGTACACGTCGACCGGCTCGTCGAGCAGGCTGACGACCCGGTAGCCGATCGGGCCGGGCTCATAGGTGCCACCCGAGGCGTCGTCGGCCGGGGTCGTGGTCGAGACGGACTCGTCGGTCGCACCGGTCGTCTCGTCGCCGGCGTCGGTCGGTTCGGTGGTCGTCGCGTCGTCGGCCGGTTCGGCCGCTGGTTCGTCGGCCTCCGCGTCGACGACGTCCGTGTCGTCGGCGTCCGTGTCGTCGTCGCCGCCACCGCACGCCGCCAGGGCGAGGGCGAGGACGCCGACGGTCGCGAGTCGGCGCGTCCAGGTCGAGGGGCGTGTTCGGCTGGTCTGCATGGTGTCTCCGGGTGGGGATCGTCTCGGCTGCCCGCCAGCCGACGTGGCCGCCACCCTACGCAGACCCGTTCGGGTGAACTTGGACCCCGGTTCGGGTGACGGCGCCGGTCAGCGACAACGCGCGGCGAGGTCGCCCGAGAGCCAGGCGCCCATCGCCCGTGCGATGGCGAGGTGTCCGTCGTTGTCCGGATGCAGGAAGTCGGGGTCGGGGCCGGGACTGTCGGCTCGACCGTCGTCGAAGTCGTCGTAGAACTCGGGCCGGCCGGTGACGCCGTCGACCCCGACCAACGGTGAGACCGCATAGTCGTCCGCGAGGTACGCGCCATCGGCGAGTCGGGTGTTGAACGCGACGATCGCGTCGGCGATGACCGGATCGAACTCCTCGGCCACCGGGTTCATCGGCAGGACGATCACGCGCTCGAACGCCGGTAGCGCCTCGGCGAGCAGGCGTTCGAACGCCGTGAACGAGGCATCGACGTCACGGGCCCGCAACTGGAGATCGACGACGCTCGGTGCGATCACCAGCCATCGACCGTCCGGCTCGGACGCGAGCAGGGGGTGCAGCTGGTCCCGCATGCTCGGGACGCCGTAGAGACCGCCGTCGTACCCCGCGCCGAGCGCCGACTCGTTGTCGACGGTGACCGCGACGTCGGGGACGAGACGTGCGAGTTCGACGCCGAGGAGCGCCGGCCACGCATCATCGGTCGGCTCGTCGATCTCGGTGACGAAGTTCGGCCAGTAGTCGGTGGAGTTCCCGATCACGACGATCTCCAGCGGCTCGCACACCACCGGCACCGTGCTGGTGGAAGTCGTGGTGGTCGTCGTTGAAGTCGTCGTGGTGGACGTCGTCGTCGACGTGGTGGTGCTGGTGGTGCTGGTGGTCGACGTCGTCGCAGCCGCGGCCGTGGAGGACGGTGTCGCGGACGCGCTCCCTCCGTCGGAGCAGCCGGTCAATGCCAGGACGGCGACGGTGACGACGGTGCCCGCAGCGACGGATCGCCGCCGCACGGTCACCGTCGGTTCAGTAGCCGGCGCCGGCGGCGTTGAGGCGTGCGTGGGCACGACCCAGCGCGCTGACCGCCTCGGCGTCGTGCTCGTGACGGAGGGTCTCCTCCGCCCGCTGCTTGGCGGCCCGGGCCCGTTCGATGTCGACGCTGCTACCGAGTTCGGCGGCGTCGGACAGGATCGAGACCTTGTTGTTCGACACCTCGACGAAGCCGCCGTGGACGGCGACGTCCTCGACCGACCCGTCGGCCATGAACACGCGTGTGTGGTTCTCGGTGAGGGCACCGAGGAACGCCATGTGGCCGGGCTGGAAGGCGACCTCGCCGCCGCCGAGCGTGCGGGTGATGACCATGGTGGCCTCGCCCGAGAACAACACCTGCTCGGGCGACACCACTTCGACGGTCATGACGTTCGCCATGTCAGCTCTCCTCGAGCTTCTTGGCCTTCGCGAGCACCTGTTCGAGGCCACCGACGTTGAGGAACGCCTGCTCGGGGACCTCGTCGACCTCGCCGTTGAGGATCGCCTCGAACGACTGGACGGTCTCCTCGATCGGCACGAACTCGCCGTCGAGGCCGGTGAAGACCTTCGCGACGAAGAACGGCTGCGACAGGAATCGCTGGATCTTGCGGGCCCGGTTGACGGTGAGACGGTCCTCGTCGGACAGCTCGTCGAGACCGAGGATGGCGATGATGTCCTGGAGCTCCTTGTAGCGCTGGAGCGTCTCCTGCACACCACGGGCGATGTTGTAGTGGTGCTCGCCGACGATCTCGGGCGAGAGGATCGTCGAGGTCGACGCCAGCGGGTCGACCGCCGGGTAGATGCCGAGCGAGGCGACCTGGCGGCTGAGCTCGGTGGTGGCGTCGAGGTGCGTGAAGGTCGTGAACGGCGCCGGGTCGGTGTAGTCGTCGGCGGGCACGTAGACGGCCTGCAGCGAGGTGATCGAACGGCCCCGGGTCGA
>JAGQSS010000301.1:0-1418 GCA_020439405.1 Ilumatobacter sp.
GTCGTCGCCGGGTCGTGCACCACGTTGATCCCGCTCGGCAGGTTCGTGGTGCCGCGATACGACACGGTGCCGTCGATGGTGACGTTCCCGCCCCAGATCTTGACGTCGCCGTTCGACCGGAGCAGACCGGAGGTGGCGATCCGGCTGGCGGACAGCTCGATGTTCGCGCAGTCCCCGGTGCCGATCGCCACGATCCCGAACGACGCCATGTCGACGTCACCGGTGAGGGCCGCCTGCTGGCGCTCCGGTGCCGGCGCCTCGGTCGTCGTGGTGGGCGCCTCGGTCGTGGTGGTCGGCGCCTCGGTCGTGGTGGTCGGCGCTTCGGTCGTGGTGGTCGTCGCCTCGGTCGTCGTCGGCGTCGGACCCGCCTGGGACGAACCACCGCCCACCGGCTCGGTCCGCCAGCCACCGGCGCCGCCGTCGGTGGGTGCGAGCACCTCGGCCGGGATGACCGCGATCGGTCCGCCGTTCAACGACCAGCCGACCTCGAGGTGATCGGCGGTGAAGCCCTGCACCGCCATGGCCTCGATGTAGTACTCGTGCCCGGCGACCAGCGTGTAGGTCGGCGTGCGCTGGCTCCGGTAGCGGTCCCATTGGTACTGCTCGGTCCACCCCGACACCGATGCGACGATGTCGGCCCCGGCAGCGAGCGGACCGTCCGGGTTGAAAATCAGTCGGCCGTCGTCGTCCGACGACAGGAACAGCGTGTACTCGCCCGTGGTCTCGGGCGTGAGCACAGCACGGAGTCGGACGCCGTGGTTGTCGCCGAGCCCGACCGGCGCCTGCATCCCCAGATGGGTCGTCGCCGTCGACGTCGGCTCGGTCCCCTCGGCGATCGACGTCAGGGTCCACCAACCATGGTCCCAGAACTCGTACGAGACGCCGGCCGACTCGGGCACCTCGGTGGGCGCCGTCGGCACGTAGAACTCTTCGTCATGGGTGAAGAACACCCCGCTGAGGGTCGCCGGCGCGGCGTCGGTGCCCTGCGGCGTGACCTCGACCAGGTACCGGGTGAGCGGCACGAGGTTCGAGAACGACACGGTCGGTTCGGAGGCGGTCACGGTCCTCGCTTCGCCGCTGCCCTCCAATCGGACGACGTAGCCGGTGCCGGGCACCGGGTCCCACGACACGTCGAGGGAGTGCGCCGAGTTGGTGACGACCCAGCCGGCCGACGGCTGCACGATCTCGTCGAGGCCGAACGGAGTAGCGCTGCGCCAGCCGCCGGCGCCGAGCTCGGTCGCCTCGACCAGTTCGGACGGCACGACGACGATCTCACCCGAGCCGTCGATCTCCATGCCGACCATCAGGTGGTCGTCGCCGAGGTCCTCTTTCCCGATCACCTCGAGGTAGTACGACTCGCCGGCGGTGAGGTCGAACTCGGCACTGCGCTGGCCGGCGAACCGATCCCACTGTCCGGG
>JAGQSS010000301.1:1512-4402 GCA_020439405.1 Ilumatobacter sp.
ATCACCTCGAGGTAGTACGACTCGCCGGCGGTGAGGTCGAACTCGGCACTGCGCTGGCCGGCGAACCGATCCCACTGTCCGGGGGTCGTCCAGCCGGCGACGTACGCGACGAGTCGCGCACCTGCCGGGTCGGTGCCGCCGGGGTTGAAGAACAGTCGCGAGTCGTCGTCGGAGCTGAGGTACAGCCGATACGTGCCCGATTCGGCGGGGGTGAAAAGGGTGCGGAGTCGGACCCCGTACTGATTCCCCATGTTCGGCGAGGTCGACAGATCGCCACTGTGGATCGTCGTCGAGTCCGGGGGCGTGCCGACGACGATGTCGCCGATCGACTGCCCGGGCTGGTCGTACCAGAGGTCGTACGCCGCGTCGGGGGTCGACGGCGCCGGGCCGTCTCCACCGACTGCGACCGTCGACGCTCCGGCGACGACGCCGATGGCGATGATCCCGCGTCCTACCATCATGATGCTCACGAACTGTGTTATCGGCAGCCGACGCCCGCGGTTTATCAAGAGCAGCTCAAGACGTCAGCGAGGGCACAAGTCTGGGTCAGCGCAACCTCAAGTCCCCAGGTACGCGCATCGTCGAGCCGAACCGGCCGCCCCGCCGCGACGGCAGTGTCGTGCGCCCTCCGTCGGCGTGGACGCCCGGACGGCTACCCGGTGTGGCCGCGTCGCGGCAGCGGGTCGGCGTCGATCGTCCGCAGCGCTCGACCGGGCCGTCGCAGCGGCAGGGTCGGCGCATCGTCGATGTCGACATCAGCGTCGACATCGGCATCGGCGGCGGCACCCTCGGCGTCGACGTCGCCGACTGCCGGCGACAGATCGTCCTGTCGTTCGTCACGGTGGGCCCCGTTGTCCGACGCGGCCTTCGCTGCGGCGGAGAGCAGACCCAGGTCGAGCGCGTGCCCGGCGAACTCGGAAGCGGCGTCCCAGGGCGTCGGTGTCGTGCGCGCCCGGACCGGATCAGCGCCGGACGACGCGTCGGTGCCGTCACGCGTGATGATCGACGCACGATGCAGATCGGCGATGGTCCGGTCGAGTCGCTCCGACTCCGATGTCGACGCCGCGGCCGCAGCCGACGTCGACGTCGAGCGTCGGGCGAGTGGCGCCGCGTCGGGATCGGCACGACGTTCGTCGGCACGCTGCGCCACGGCGATGCCGTCGACCGCGTCGGTCGGGTTCACGTCGGCGAGCGGTCCGCGGACGCGGCGTGGCGCGAGCTCGTCGTCGCCATCCTCGACGTCGTCCTCGTCGTCGCCGAACATGGCGTCCCCGTCGTCGAACTCGACCGGGTCGTCGCTGCGGGGTGTGACCTTCCACGCCCGCTCGCCGACGAACTCCTTGATGTGGGCGACCCGGGCGATCGTGTTCTTGTACTCGGTGTAGAAGAACGTCGAGAACAACAGGTAGCCCCAGAACCACGACTTGTGCTGTTTGATCTCGGGGTCGGCGAGCTTGTATGCGTACCAGGTCTGGTGGGGGCCGACGTGGAGCACGAACAGTGTCGTGAAGAACAGGATCGGCCACCCGGTCGACAGCGTCTGCCCGCGGGCGACGTACCAGTACGCCACGAGGGGGAACACCTGCAGCGAGAGCCACGGATACACCTCGCGCCACCCGAGGAGGTACGTCGCCCCGAACTTCTGTCGGAGGGTCAACCCGGCCGACCGCCAGACGCGCAGGGTGTGCATCATCGTCACCTGGAACCAACCCTGTGCCCAGCGCAGCCGCTGGTTCCAGACCTGCTTCATCGTCGTCGTCCCGAGCTCGCGCGACACCACGTCGCGGTCGGAGCGGATCTTCAGTCCGCGCTCGACCGTCCGCATCGACGAGTCGATGTCCTCGGTGAGCATCGAGCCACGCATCCGCGTCTCGTGCAGCAGATCGGTGCGCCAGTAGCCGTTCGATCCGCCGAACACACCGAAGCGGTGCAGCTTGGCCCGACCGGGGTGGGCGACGGCGTAGATCGATTCGAACTCGACGGCGATCATCTTCGCGAGCCAGGTCTCGTCGCCGTTGCGCGTCAGGCAGTGGCCCTGCACGACGTCGTAGCCGTTCGCGAGCCATCGCCACGACCGCTCGAAGCTGCCGGGGCGCGGCATGTGGTCGGCGTCGAACATGCCGGTGAACTCGCCGGTCGCCATGTGGAGCACCGCGTTCACGTTCTGCGCCTTCGACGTGCTGCCCTCGATCTTGACGACCTCGAGTTCGGGCATCCGATCGGCGAGTTCGTGCAGCTCGCGCTCTACCGCCATCGGGCTCGGCGTGTTGTACGCCAGGATCACCTGGAGCCCGCCCGGGTAGCCCTGGGTGAGGAACGCGTCGAGCGTTTCCATGATCGTCGCCGCCTCGTTCGGCAGGTAGGCGCAGATGATCGCCGACGCCGGCGGGTACACGTCGACCTCCGGCGGTTCCTTCTGCCGGATCGCGAGGCGGGCCTCGACGAGGATCATGACGCCGGTCGACACCAGCGTCGACACACAGAACAAGTACACCGCCCAGGTGATGTCGACGCCGACGACACGATCGAAGAACCAGTACAGACAGAACGGGATGAACAACCCGATGACGTAGGTGGCGAAGATCTGACTCGGCGCACGGAGTCGCTCCTTGATCGCCTGCCAGTTGAAGCGTTCGAAGGGTCGGCGCTCCGGCGGTGCGGTGTCGAGCGACATCGCCGGTTCCCATCGGTGCACGCGCAGGTCGAGGTGGCCGCTCGCGACCTCGCGGGCGTCGACGGCACGGCGGACGATGGCCGCCGGGTCCTCGCCGTCGTCGAGCGTCGCGATCCCCGCCGACGGGGTGAACAGCAAGGCGTCGGCCTCGCTCCCCCAGCGTCGGCCGGCGATCGACAGGCAGATGTCCTGCACCCGGTCGTGGGTCGCGGCCAC
>JAGQSS010000302.1 GCA_020439405.1 Ilumatobacter sp.
GACGTCGACGAAGGTCAGCAGCGGGATGTTGAACGCGTCGCAGGTGCGCACGAAGCGAGCCGCCTTCTCGGCCGACTCGATGTCGAGCACGCCGGCGAGCACCATCGGCTGGTTGCCGACGACGCCGACGGGGTGACCGTCGACCCGGGCGAAGCCGCAGATGATCGACTTCGCCCAGTGCGGGAAGTACTCGAAGAACTCGCCGTCGTCGACGACCGAGCGGACGACCTCGTGCATGTCGTACGGCAGGTTCGGGCTGTCCGGCAGGATCGTGTCGAGTTCGGGGCAGGCCCGATCGGGGTCGTCGCCCAGGTCGTCGACCGGCGGCTGCTCGAGATTGTTCGCCGGCAGGTACGACAGCAGGAACCGCACGTCGTCGAGGCAGGCCTTCTCGTCGTCGGAGACGAACGTCGCGACACCCGACTTGGTGGCGTGCGACATGGCGCCACCGAGTTCTTCGAGGGTCACCTCCTCGCCGGTCACCGTCTTGACGACGTCGGGGCCGGTGATGAACATGTGCGACGACTCGCGCACCATGAAGATGAAGTCGGTCATGGCCGGGCTGTACACGGCACCGCCCGCGCACGGGCCGAGGATCACGGAGATCTGCGGCACGACGCCGGACGACTGTACGTTGCGTCGGAAGATGCCGCCGTAGCTGGCGAGGCTCACGACGCCCTCCTGGATGCGGGCGCCGGCACCGTCGTTCAGGCCGACGACCGGTGCACCCGTCTTCAGCGCGAGATCCATCAGCTTGTGGATCTTCTCGGCGAACACCTCGCCGAGTGCGCCGCCGAACACGGTGAAGTCCTGGCTGAACACGAACACCTTGCGGCCCTCGACCGTGCCCCAGCCGGTGATCACGCCGTCGGTGTAGGGGCGCTCGCCGAGCCCGGCGTCGTGGGCGCGGTGCCGGGCGAGCAGATCGAGCTCGTGGAAGCTGCCGTCGTCGAGGAAGTACTCGATCCGCTCGCGGGCGAGCATCTTGCCCTTGGCGTGTTGGCGCTCGACGGCCCGCTCGGAGCCGGCGTGGTACGCCTCCTCACGGCGGCGCTGCAGGTCGTCGATCTTCTCGTGCATCGAAGTCACGCCGTGCACGCTACTGCGCGGGTGGTGCCCGGGAAGAAGACGCGCGACCGTGTCAGAGCGCCGCGAGGAGGGCCTCGAAGCCGCGCCGGTGCGCCGAGGTCTCGCCGATCGACGCCTCGCGGGTCGTGCCCTCGACGAGGATCGAAGCGAGCCCGAGCCCGTGGTAGGTCCACGTCTCGCCACCGCCGTGCTGGGTGATCGCCGGCAGGAGCGGCAGT
Organism: Ilumatobacter sp.; assembly: GCA_020439405.1. Lineage (GTDB taxonomy): Bacteria > Actinomycetota > Acidimicrobiia > Acidimicrobiales > Ilumatobacteraceae > Ilumatobacter. The sequence goes on from JAGQSS010000302.1 coordinate 1,308, forward strand.
CCGGCGGCGTCGGCCCACGCCCGGGCCCAGCGTTCGGCGCGCGGATCGACGGCAGACACGTATTCGTACGGCTGGTGGATCCAGACCGTCACCACCGGCCGCAAGCGCGCGACGAGGGCCATCAACGCCTGGGTCTCCGGCTCGCTCGCCCGTCCGGGTCCGCCGTCGCGGTGCGACCACCACCACGGGAAGTTGCGGTTCAGGTCGACGTCGCGAGCGTTGTTCCGGGTGCCGCGTGCCCAACCGTCCGGGTTCGCGATCGGCACGACGTAGGCGCTGACGCCGGGCGGCACCGTCACCGTCGTGAGTTCCTCGCCGATCGGGCCGACGCCACGCTCGTCACCGTGGACCGTCGAGATCGCGAGCACACTCGCCCGCATCGCGGGATCGACGTTGGTGTGCATCTCGATCGGGCGGCCCTCGACCGACGTCCCGATGTGCTCGAGCGACCAGCGACGCCGTGCCGGGGCCGAGCGTCGATCGGCGGTGTCGGTGACCGACGCGCTGCCACCGCCGCCGAGGCGGTCGATCAGCGGGTCGGCGAACACGGGCCCGCCGGCCGCTGCGGCGAATCCGGCGAGCGCAGCGCCGATGACGCGCCGCCGCGTCGGGCGCGACGAGGGTGTCACGTCGTCACCGTGGCCTGCGCTACCGCCGTCCGCCCCGCACACGTCTGCCAGTGTGGCCGCCCGTGCGGCCGCCGCCAACCCCTACGACGACACGTCCGGGTGGCGCGCCGCCGCGACGATCTGGTCGACACCGACGAGGACGAGGTTGGCGGCGTCACCCAAGGGGATGAAGCAGTCGACCGCCGACACGCGCCGGATCGGTACCGACACACCGCGCTCGACGAGAGCGGTCACCACCCCTTCGCCGACCCCGCCCGAGTGCCGGGTCTCGTCGACGACGATGACGCGATCGACGTCGCCGGCCGCGTCGATCAGCTGGTCGACCGGCAACGGGTTGAGCCACCGCAGATCGAAGACCCGACAGCTGACGCCCTCGGCGGCGAGCTGCTTCGCGGCCTGGAGCGACAGGTACAGCCCGTTGCCCCAGGTGACGATCAGGACGTCGTCGCCGTCGCGTACGAGCCGCCCCTCCCCGATCGCGACGTGCTCGTCGGACCATGCGGACGGGGCCGCGTACGGCGCCGTCCAGACGTCGTCACCGTCGTCGTGGAGGTCGCGTGTGTGGTACAGCGCGATCGGCTCGAGGAAGGCGCTCACGGTGCCGTCGGCGAGGGCAGCGGCGACACAGGTCCGCAGCATCGGCGCCGCGTCGCTCGGGTGGGCCGGGCTGGCGATCACGAGTCCGGGGATGTCGCGCAGCACCGCGACCGAGTTGTCGTTGTGGAAGTGGCCACCGAACCCCTTCTGGTAGCCGTAACCGGCGATGCGGACCACCAGCGGGTTGCGGTACTGACCGTTCGAGAAGAACGACAGGCTCGCCGCCTCGCCGCGCAACTGGTCCTCGGCGTTGTGGAGGTAGGCCAGGTACTGGATCTCGGGGATCGGGACCATGCCGCTCACACCGGCGCCGAGGGCGAGCCCGAGGATCGACTGCTCGTCGAGCAGGCTGTCGAAGACGCGGGCGGCGCCGAACCGCTTCTGGAGGCCACGGGTGACGCCGTAGACGCCACCCTTGGCGGCGACGTCCTCGCCGAACACGAGCACGTTCGGCGTGCGCGCCAGGACGTCGGCCAGGGTGCGGTTGATCGTCTCGGCCAGGGTGAGTGGGCCGGCGTCCTCGGGCAGCTTGCCGTCGAACGCAGTGCCGCGCTGTTCGGGGTCGGCGGCGGCCGACGCCAGGGAGCGCACGAGGTCGGGTCGTCGCGGCGACAGGGGCTCGACCACCTCGTCGGCCGACTCGAGCCGGGGTCGACCGCTCATCGCCTGCGCCCGCTCGCGGATCTCGTCGCGTCGGGCGAGGTACCGATCGACGAGGTCGCTCGGGTCGGCGCCACGGTCGACGAGTGCTCTGGCCGTCCCGAGGATCGGGTCGCGTCCGTAGTCGCCGCGGATCGCCCCGGACGATCGGTACGCGGTCTCGACGTCGGTGCCCGCGTGGCCGAGGTAGCGGACCGTTCGGAGGTGGAGGACGGCGGGCCGTCCGGTCGATCGGACGTCGGCGGCGAGCCGGGCCGCGGTGTGGAACACGGCGACGGGATCGGTGCCGTCGACGACCGCGTAGCCGAGCCCGGGTCGGTTCGACAGCGTCGCGTCGATCCAGCCGTTCGGCGTCGGCACGCTGATGCCGAGCCCGTTGTCCTCGCACACGAACAGCAACGGCACCGGCAGCCCGGCGTAGCTGGTGTAGGCGGCGGCGTTGATGGCACCCTGCGCCGTCGAGTGGTTCGCGCTGGCGTCGCCGAACGAACATACGGCGATCGCGTCGCCGGGCCACGCCCCCTCGACACCCACCCGGCCGGCACGACGGATCGCGAAGGCGACGCCGAGCGCACGTGGCAGGTGCGATGCGATCGTCGAGGTCTGGGGGATGATCGCCAGGTCGCGATGACCGAACACCTTGTGGCGGCCACCGGCGATCGGCTCGTCGCGGAGCGCCAACATCCCGGCGAGGACGTCGCCCACCGCATCGTGGCCGGGTCGCTGCCGCGCCCGGGCGCAGTAGAAGCCACCCGATCGGTAGTGCAGCAGGGCCGGGTCGTTCGGTCGGAGCGCCGCGGCGACCGCCGCGTTGCTCTCGTGGCCGGCCGAACCGATCGTGTAGAAGCCGTGACCCTGGCCGCGCAGCCAACGTGCCGTGTGATCGAGCAACCGGCTGTCGATCTGGGCCCCGAAGATCTGGTCGAGCGGGACGGCGATCTCGGCGTCGGCGTCGACCGCGCGATCGCGTTCGTCGGTGGGCTCGAGCGTCGCGATCGCGTCGAGCAGGTGTCGTTCCAACTCGTGGAGGTCGGCGGGCAGTTCGGGCACGTCGGGAGCGTACGCCCGCCGCCGACCGAGCGACAGGGCACGTCGCCGGTCGCGGCCGGATCGGGCGATCAGCCGAAGACGGCGATCATCTCGGCGAACCCGTTGCGGTGGGCGGCGACCATCTCGGGCGTCGCGTCCCATCCGTCGGCCTCGA